>JAPNUX010000008.1 GCA_026626905.1 Desulfurococcus sp. | reverse complement strand
GTCCAGCTAGAGAAATAGTTGAGTATAATTCACAGATATTGTATTGGTGAGTAAAGAGCTCACCTCTATATTTTTTCAACTCGTCTCGTAGCAACTAGGTCAGCTCCACATATATCACGGACTACTACTTCACCTATCTCTACTGGAGCCTCAAGCTCGATGTTGAGAGTAGCTTTTATTACATCTTCAATGCACTCTTTGGGCACAGGTTTACTTGTTTTAACCGGGACTACTGGAGTATTTCCGCCTCGGACTTTGATAACTGTCATGACTACTCTTCGTGGCTGGATTACCTCCTGCCTACCATACTCTATGCCTCTCGGACATCTAGCCCCCTCTACACGTATTTCTCCATTATCTAATATTGTTACAGCGAGAGAGCAGCTTACCGGGCAGACAGTGCAGACAATCTCCATGGTCTTCAAGCTTTCTCCACCTCTAATGTTAACTCCCTGCTAGTAGTCTTCGATAAGAGTCTTCTGGGTATCCATAGTCTAAGCATTTCAGCTGGCCTGACTTTAGGAAGCTTAATGAAGTACCCTATTTCTGGTATTGATACCCGTACATCATCCCCAGGTTTTGAAACCCTCGCGTATACTACTACATCTCTCTCCCCGCTAACGTAATGTGGCACAATGAACCTGATGTTTCTTCCCCTATTGAACTTCTTCCAGGAGATTGATGGCAATCCATCCCTTTCCACAAAGAGTTTCGCCCCCTCGGCGGCCAGCTCACCTTGCTCTACAACATAGTCGACTAGGTCATTTACAACTAGCGCGTTACCTGCTGTAAATATCCCTGGTATACTTGTCTCAAGGAATTCATTGACTACCGGGCCACCAGTTGCCGGGTCTATTACGACACCAATTCTCTCAAGTAGTCTAACTTCTGGTACTAGTCCAGCTGCAACTATGACAGTGTCACATTCAAGCTCGAATGATTCTTGTCCAGCTCCCTCCCCGCTTACTTTAACTATCTTTACCTTCTCTACGCGGTCCCTTCCCATTATTCTTTCGACAGTATAACCCAAGCGTAGTGGCACGTTAAAGTCTACTACGCATTGAATAATGTTTCTCATTAATCCTCCAGGATGCAAGCTCCTTCCTAGAACAGCTTTAACTTTGGCTCCCTCGAGAACTAGTCTTCTAGCTACAATAAGGCCTACATCACCCGACCCTATTATTACCGCTTCTTTTCCAGGTATAACACCGTATACATCCATTAATGCTTGGGCTTCACCTGCAGTATAGACTCCCGAGCCTGGTCTATCACCGGCTACGCCTATTTCGAATACTTGTCTCTCTCTAGCACCTGTCGCGTAGATGATGGCCTTGGCTTTAAACTTCAAGACTCCACTCCTTGATACCACATTCACGATCTTCTCGTTATACGCGGGAACCTCTATTGAATGAACATAAGCTCTCGTGAAGACATCTACCTTAGACTCCTCTAGTTTCTTGAGTAGCCTGTCGATGAATTCTGTCCCAGTTAAATCCTCTTTGAAGTAGTGTACTCCGAACCCGGGGTGAATGCATTGGAATGGGATGCCACCTAGTATATCTCTATTTTCTATTAAAGCTGTTCTTAAGCCTAGCTGTGAGGCTTTAATGGCTGCTGCTATCCCGGCTGGCCCTCCACCTATTACTACTACATCATGCTGCAGGATCTTCAAGCCTGAACCCCCTCCTTTAACAGCATTTTAATATCTCCTAGACCATAGCTTCCCCGTTTCACTATAACTTCGTGGATCCCGATGCCCTCGTGTTCAGCGATGAGTTTAGCTATTCTCAACCGGCAGAAGGATCCCTGGCATCTACCAGTCATAGCTCCTGTTCTAAATTTCACCCCATCAAGGGTTACTCTAGCTCCAATAGCCTTTATTCTCTCTACGGCTTCAATAACCTCAGCTTTTGAAACCATCTTACAGTTACAGAGTACTTCACCGTAATCCGAGTTTACTTTGATTAACTCATCTATTTCTTCAAGCGTTTTCTCGCGTAGCCTTGTAATCCCCTTTCTGTAGGGTTTCCAGTTGCTCTTCGGTTCTAGGTTGACTTCAAAGGTCTTCGATATTAAGTCTCTGACATAGTATGCTATAGCTGGTGCAGCTGTAAGCCCAGGCGATCTTATCCCAGCAACATTTACGAACCCCCAGGGTTCCTCGTATGCTTTTATTAGCCATTGACCCCCGGGGGATTCAGGTCTTAAACCAGCATAAGTTCTAATGGCTTGCGCCCTCGGGGGGACTTCTCTCAGGAGCCTGCCAGCTTCTTTGAGGACAAACTCTATGCCTTCTGGTGTTGTAGACGTATCCTCCTTGGATTCGTATGGTAGGTCTACTGCAGACGGCCCTATTAACAGCTCGCCTCCAACTGTTGTAATAGCGTATACTCCCTTTGTTATCTTTGTGGGGGTTGTATGGAGGATTCTGGTTGGTTTAACTGGAGTGTCTTCATCAAATATCACGTACTCGCCTTTCCTAGGCTTGATCTTGAAGTCTAATTCAACACCTGCTGAATGAGAGATTTTATCCGCGTAGATGCCTGCAGCATTAACCACTATATCAGCTTCTATGAAACCCCGGTTTGTCTCGACACCCTCTACACTACCATTCTTGACTACGACGCGATTTACTTCTGTATGTACTAGAATTCTCCCATTGTTCTCCACGAGGTTCTCGGCTAGAGCGATCACAGCTTCAGGAGGCGATATTAAACCAGCGGATGGAGCATACACGGCTCCAATAGCTGAAGGACTCACTGAGGGCTCAAGCCTTCTTAACTCGTCTCCGTAGAGTACTCTTACACCAGGCACATTGTTACTCTTAGCGAGGTCAACATACCTTAACGCTTCTTTCTCTTCATCACTATTCGTGAAAACCATGAGTTCCCCAGGCCATTTAGAGGGGATATCTAGTTCTTCAACCCACTTCCTCCAGAGCTTATTGCCTTCAACACATAGCTTAGCTCTTAGAGGGTGTAGGTCGGGGTCTTCTTCATGGCCTGGGTGAATAATAGACGTGTTGGCTTTACTAGCCCCCCATCCAACATCAGGTTCTCTCTCGACGACAATAATATCTAATCCATTATACATGCTTAGAACTCTCGCGATCGATAAGCCTATAACTCCTGCTCCAATCACAAGAACTCTCAAGCTTCCAACCCCTCCAGCAGTAAGGCTTCAATACCTCATAACGCATTGAGGGAGAAAAGGGAAAAATAGTTTTTCATATTTAGAGTTCTGCTAGTACCCGTAAGCCCATGGTACTTCTTTAGCCCAGCCGAGCGCTCTTTTAACAGCAGCCCTCCATCCACTATACAACTTCTCCCGTGTCTCCTTATCCATTTGAGGCGTGAAGGTCTTCTCAGCCTTCCAATACTTGCGTAGCTCGTCAATACCCTTCCAGAAGTCTACAGCAAGGCCAGCAAGATATGCAGCTCCAAGCGATGTAGTCTCGTAGACTAATGGTCTAACAACCTTAATGTTCAGTATATCCGCCTGGAACTGGAGGAGAATATTGCTCTTCGAGGCCCCTCCATCAGCTTTTAATACCTCTATCTTCAAGCCTGTATCCGACACCATGGCTTCAATTACATCTCTTGTAAGATAGGCTATAGATTCTATTACTGCTCGAGCTATATGTTTTCTCTCAGTGCCACGTGTTATACCTATTATGAGGCCTCTAGCATACTGATCCCAGTATGGAGCACCTAGCCCTACAAACGCTGGAACGAAGTATACTCCTCCCGTATCCTTTGCCGACTCAGCTAGAGGATCTACCTCGGGTGAGACCTCTATGAGCTTCAATCCATCCCTCAGCCACTGTATGGCTGCACCGGTAATGAAGATGCTTCCTTCAAGAGCGTAGAAAGCTTCACCCGGCTTCAAGCTATAGTATACTGTTGTGAGTAATCCATGCTTCGATAAACGCGGCTCTTTACCAATGTTCATTAATATGAAGTTTCCTGTCCCGTAAGTACATTTCACGTCGCCTTGCTCGAATCCTACCTGACCGAAGAGAGCTGCCTGCTGATCCCCGGCTGCTCCTGTCACAGGTATTGAGTGGCCATTGAATAATTCACTGCTTACATCCGGGCCTGTATACCCGTAGAATTCTCTATCACTAGAGGGGCGTGGAAGCGGGAGAAGGGATCTCGGAATTCTCCCCTGTATCTCGAGTAGCTCGTCATCCCATTCAAGCTTATGAATGTTGAATAACATGGTTCTCGACGCATTCGAGTAGTCTGTGACATGCGCTCCTTTTCTCTCAGGTGTTAAGACGTCGCGAGACCCCCTTGTCAGATTCCATATAATCCATGTGTCTATGGTTCCAGCTATCGCTTGGCCTCCCTCGGCTTTCTCCCTTAGGTTTGGAACGTTCTCGAGGAGCCACCATATCTTCACGCTAGAGAAGTAGCTGTCAGGTACAAGCCCTGTCTTAGACTTTATTGTATCCATGTATGTGCTCCTTAAGTGGTCGACTTCTCTAGCTGTTCTTCTATCCTGCCAGACGATAGCGTTGTGAAGAGGTTGACCGGTCTCTGGGTCCCATACTACCACTGTCTCCCTCTGATTGGTGATACCGATAGCCTGGATCTCCTTGGGGTTCACCCTACTACTCTTAATTACCTCGCTAACGACAGCCTTAGTGTTAATCCATATCTCTAGTGGATCATGCTCAACCCAGCCGGGCTTCGGGTATATCTGCCTATGCTCCTTGTACGCCATGCTTACAGGTAAACCTTCCCTATTGAAGAGGATAGCTCTAGTACCAGTAGTACCTTGATCTATTGCGAGAATGTATTCCCCACTCATAGACAACCCTGCTATAATATTGTGTCTGCCATCCTTTATAAATTTTATATTAGTTATGTATCTATATGTATCTATGTAGCCTTTGTATGATTGTAATATTTTATTCCACGCTAACTGATTCGTACATATAGTAAAGTATATAAGGATCGGCATACAAGTAACAGGTATGAAATGTAAGGTGGAATAAATATGCTGTCACCATACATAGCGGAACTCATTGGCACTATGATACTCATAATATTAGGTGATGGCGTGGTAGCCGAAGTTCTACTCAAGAAGTCTAAAGGCGAAGGCGGAGGATGGATCGTTATTACCACAGGGTGGGGTTTGGCTGTAGCTATAGCTGTCTACGCTGTTGGAAGGATAAGTGGTGCACATATAAACCCTGCTGTAACGATAGCTCTAGCTACGATAGGTAGATTCCCGTGGGATCAAGTCCCAGGGTACATAGCAGCCCAGATGATTGGTGCATTCCTGGGAGCGGTAATTGTATGGCTTCACTACCTACCCCACTGGGCGGTCACAGAGGATAAGAACCTCAAGCTCGCGGTTTTTAGCACTATACCAGCAATACGGAATTATGCAACTAACCTGCTCTCAGAGATCATCGGTACCTTCGTGCTAGTATTCGGAGTACTTGCCATCGGGGCAAGCGTATCTAACCCTGATATTGCACCGCTACTCGTAGGATTCCTTGTCTGGGGTATAGGCCTCTCTCTTGGCGGCCCCACAGGCTACGCTATAAACCCAGCTCGTGATCTAGGCCCCCGCATAGCCCACGCTATTCTTCCTATACCAGGAAAAAGAGATTCCGATTGGGGATATGCCTGGATTCCTGTTGTTGGCCCTATTATAGGAGGAATACTAGGAGCGGTATTCTTCGTAAGCATTTTCGGTTAATTTTTAGCACCCCCCACCTTACCATTTGTTTTTCTAGTATATCATATCTAGGAGCATGCATCCCGTATACAAGGTTGAAGAACAAGCTGTATGTTGAATTTAAATAATTGATGATTCACTTAAGTAATAGTGATGGTGTTACCCACCGTGTATAAAGAGGGGTTTGCGAGCCTCTCCTCGGGGTTGAAGGCTTTCTACAGAGCGTGGATACCTGAGGAAGTAGTGAGAGGTGTTGTTATTGGTGTGCACGGTTTTGCTGAGCATAGCGGTAGATACAGTCATGTAGGTGAAGCCTTCGCCAAGCACGGCTATGCATTCTACATGCATGATTTAAGAGGTCACGGGAGGACTGCCCAGGGTAGCGATGCCGGCTACATAGATAGGTTCAGCGAGTTTCTAGACGACTTAGACTCGTTCATAGACTACGTTTCCCTGGATTCAGGCTCCAGTAATCTAGCGCTACTGGGTCATAGCATGGGAGGACTAATAGTACTCCACTACCTCGCCGAGAAGAAGGAGAAGCGTGTTAAAGCCGCAGTGGTTACTGGTGCAGCCACGCTAATCGAATACCCGGTTCTCCAGAGAACACTACTCTCTCTTGTAGCTTTCTTCAAGCCTAAAGCTAGAGTAGACCTTCCAATAAAACCAGAACTGTTATCAAGTGATACAAGTGTCGGCGAGAAATACATGTCAGATAACCTAGTCTTGAAGAAGCCTTCACTGAGATTAATCTACGAGCTCTACAAGGCTTCAAAAAGCATATGGAGGAAGATTGGGGAGATAGAAACACCCATATTAGTGATACATGGAGGCGACGACAAGATAATTCCTCCACAGGGAAGCATTAAACTCTACAGAGAGCTACGAGTTAAAGATAAAGAGTTAAAAGTATACGAGGGAATGCGTCACGAGGTACTCAATGAGCATGATTGGATGAGTGTAGTCGAGTATATAGTCAAATGGCTTAATGCTCACATGGCTTTATAAAAAGTACTAAATCCATCAAATACAGTAATGGTGTAGAAGAGGAGGGTACTTTAAATCGAGATACACGGGTAGAAGTGTAAGCTAAACTATTAGTTCCGAGAGCAACCCGGCGAGATGTGTAACTTGACAGTAGCCTTATGAAGAAGACAGCAGGTTTTCTATAGGAGGAATAGAAGGCTTTGAAAAGTAGTTTAAAATCAACTTGATCTATCTTGTAGCCTCTTAAACACGCTGGACTCTTCTGGTTTAAGTTGACTGGCTGGTGGATTCTTCTTGAAGCTTCTTTAACTCTGCTTCAATCTCTTTCTCTATCTCCTCGATGGGCTTTGGTGGTGGTGTTGTAGCCAGCGTGTACCCTATCCACCCTAGTATCCCGAAGACTCCTGCAACAGCTATTATCAGGGTTATCTGGACGAGTAGCCATGAGTACTCAGTGAAGAATAATATGTATGCGTAGACTAATATCACTATAATTGATGCTACTAGAAGACCTACTCCGACAAGCTGATCCCTACTCAAAGCCTTAACCCCCAGTAGCTTGCATACTCTGTTTAATTAATGTGGAACTATTTAAAATCTTTACGGGGATGCTAGCCTAGCTCTGAAACTATTTCAGCTCTATCTCTGAGTATTCTAGCTTTCCCTCCAGTAGGCTCTACGAGCTGTGTACCGCAGACTTTACATCTAGCCGGGAAGGTTGCATGACTGAACACTATGTTCTCGGCTCCGCAGACCTTGCATACCACCTTGTAGAACCGGCTTCTTGGTGCAGGTATTAGTATCCGTCTCTTCCTCACTACTTACCCACCTCAACTAGCTCAGCTTTCTTAAGTCTCAATCCCTTTCTGTGAATTATGTAGCCGCACTTCTGGCACTTCAGCTTCAAGACTGTCTTCTTAGTTACCTTTGCAAACCTCTTCTGCTCCGGCTTCCTCTTCGAGCCGTATCCTTTCTTCTTTCTAGAGTAGCGTCTCTCTCCTTCAGCCAGGCTCCTCCTCTTTCCATGCTTATATATTGTGACGCTGTGCTCTGTGTGAGTCCTGCACCTAGGGCAGTAGGTCACTATTACTTTAGGTATCCTCAAGTTAAGCCACCTGTGAGCAGTCAACTATACCCTGTATTCATGTCACGCCATTTAAAAATATTCCTCCAGAGACAGAGGGTATTAAGACTACTTCATCCATATCTCTGAGAATGCTCTCTAAGCCATTAGCCGGGGTCTTCGAGTTGTGCAGCACGATTATCTCAGATCTCCCTTCTAGTATACCTTCAATGTACCTGGCGAGACCACTATGCTTTCCACCTAGCATGGAGAGCAGGCTTCTTATACTGCACTCTCCATCTACTTCCACTATTTCCTCGCTGATACCGGTTTTATCCTTCAGCCATAGCATGTACTTAACTCTTACCTTCACTCTCTTTTTCCCTCGCTAAAGCCTCTTCGAAAAGCTTTCTCCACTCCTCAGTGCTTAAAGCCTTATATTTATCTAAGAGCACGTCTCTAGCACCGGGGTTCTTCATGAAGTAGTATACAGCGTAGCTGCATATTGGTTCAACCAGCCACTTATTCTCTCTCGCTAATCTTAGAGCATACTCCATGAGTCTAGCTGCAATCCCCTTGCCCCTATACTGTGGTGGCGTGTAGGTTGAAATAAGCTTCATGACGCCGCCTTCTACACTGTACTTTATGTAAGCTTTACTACCATCGGGTAGCCTCGCGTATATGACAGTTGAGGTGTGAGATATTGGGTATTCTGGCGACTCCACGTAGACCACCAGGTTAGGTGATCCTAACTACACCTAATTAATTTACTTCGAAGAGAGCACTCTACATAGCATGCTGAAACTATTTTACCCAGCTCCTCCTCATTCTATGCTTGGTTGTATGGAGCCATGTATAGGAGAGCCTGCACTCTGCTAATCTTAGTGCTTCTCACCGGGATATCGCTTACCCCCGTAGCATCAGGGAGCGAGGGTATTGTGGTAAGAGAACTCCAATACGATGGACTGCTAGTGCTAACGGCTACAGGCAGGTATGCTGAAGGAGTTATCCCAGGCTTAAACTATATCTCCATTGAAGTTAAATATACTGTTAGCGGGGAAGTTAGCCTAGATGCTGCAACTCTTAAACCCTTAACGTGCAGCCTGCACGTAAACGTGACTTCAGTTAGCACTAGCCAGGTCTCGCAGAATATACCTGTAGAGCAGTTTTCATCGTGGAATACCAGCATTAATCTTAGCGGGGATGAGTGCACTACACCCCCTATAGCATTATCTGTGAAAAACGCGTCGATAATCCTAGAACCTCTCGTTAAGAAGGGGGTTGTAGTAGGTGTTACAAGACTCGACGTGGATGCTATTCACATAGTTGGCGGTGAACCCTACCCCTCACCAAGCCGCTTTAACTCTAGCATCTGGAGCGCTTACTTCGAGCCGTTAACTGGTATCATAGTACACTACACGTATACTTACACTGAGAGAATGAGTGATAGCTCGTACTCGTATTCACTGACATTAATACTCAGTAATTACATGAGGATCTTCGAAGGGCTTACAGATAGATTGGTGCTCGAACTCAAAGTCGCTAATACCACGGGTAATCCAAGCCTCATAATCATATATTCAAGCCTTGGATCCACTAAGCCTCCTGTAAGTGTTTCGAATGTTTCAGCAAGCTCTCTACTATTATCATTTAGCGAGCCTACAGCATGCTACCTGGTTGCAGGGCCCTTCAACCCTAATATTACTTTAAACTCGAATATCAAGCTGGAGACGTACAGCACGCTGGAAGGCCTTTACGTATACTACAGTAGGAATCCAAGCCTCTGCAGTAATGTATGGCTTAACTTCACGAGCCAGATGACATCTGGTAGCAAGGGGTGGGATGAGGAGAAAGGGATACCACCGCGCCTCAATGCACCGAGCCTAGGTAGCTTAGTTTTCACTCTCTTACTTCTTTCAATGATACTGTATGTAGCCTACTCAATAGCGCACTGGATTGTTAAGAAGCTCTTGAAGCCGGCTTACGCTGCATAGCTTTCAAGTTATACTTGTAGACAGCTAGAGGGTTTCTTCCACCCTTACACTGCCCATCTACAGGGCATATTCCAGCTGACTTCATGCTTTCACAGTTATACGGCATGTATTTCCTCCTGCTACCTCTTAACCCTGCAATATGCTCAACCTGGTATCTCGCGATCCTCTCATTGAAATCCGGTGTCTTCTTGAAGTACTCGAGGATCGCGTCAATGCTTAACCCGATGTTAGCGAGGAATGCCGCTAGATTAAATCTCTCCTCGTGGCTAGGGTTCCCGCCTGAGTCAACCAGGCTTATAATTCGTTTAATACACGGGGGGAGAGCTTCAGGGTTAACTCCCTCTATAGTCTCGGCTAGGCTTCCTGGACTAGCCTTCTTATACCATCCTGCTTCATTCAGTATTCTCCTAGCCTCGCTGACGAAGGCTTCTAGTACCGGCCCGTTAACTAGCTCTACAGCTTCTTCGGCTTGATCTAGAACATGCCTTACTATGGCTTCCTCAAGTATCCTTGTAATAGTTTTCTCGTCAACGTATACTCTGCCGTTAGCAACTATATTATTCTCCAAGCTGTAAGCTGGATTCTGCGAGAGCCTCTCTGCAACTATCCTCACGTAGTCTAGCAGCGGGATTGAGTACTGGAGTGGCTTGAATCTAGCATTAACACGCCTCCTAGAAGGTTTCTCTACGATATCTAATCGTGCCGGCTGCTTCTCATCAGGGCTCTCAGTGAACTCTACGTTCACTCCTACTCTAAGCGATATATAGCGGATTACATGCCCACTCTCCCTAACCAGGGTTCTCGCAGCAGTCTTAGCATACGCTATGGCGATTCTATTGAGAAGCCTAGTGTCATTAAGTGCTTTAGCTACAGCGAGGAGGAGCATGTAGCATGCAAGACTTTCATCACTGCTCTCGAAAAACTGCAGGTTAACTTCAGCTCTCTTACCCAGGATGTCCTTGAACACCCTGGGGAAAACCTCGCGTAGCCTATCGCTCATAGATTCAACGAGTACTCGTAGATCAAGGTCTCCAATACCTAGATCGCCTGGCCTAGCAATGAAAGGGTACTTCAAGAGGAGGCTTCGGGTACTCACTTTAACACCTCAGTGAGGTCGGGTGGCATCACTGCATCATGCGATGACGTATTCATCACAGGCTTCAAGTTAGCTTGACGCATAGGCGGATCAGCGCTTTGGCCCCACATCACTCTTCAGGCGACCTCCACTCATTGGAGGTCCCCATACATCATCCCACGCTTAACTAGGCTCTAGGAGCTAATTAATCTTTCAACCTCGAATACTATTCTCTCGTATCCTCGAACTCTTACTCCAGCTTCAACGCTAAACGAGAGGATTCTACCACCACCGGTGATCGTGTAGGGGACGCCTACGTCCGCTTCAATAAATCTAGCCCTAGGTGGCAGAATCCAGTAGACTCTATACCCGTACTCAGCTACCTCCTCCTCGTACACGTCTTCAAACACGTTTACTCCTCTCACGAGCTCGCCTTTAAATGATATCATGAACACCACATAGGGGTACTCCACGCTACCCCGGAAGCCTACATCCACGTTGACGACTCTCGGGAAGCAGGGCTTACCATTAAGCTTTACCTCCTCTAAGTCCAGGTAGAACTCCATGTTTCTTGCAAGCCTTTCCTTCTCAGCTGAAAGCTCCTCTACTGTTAGATTATAGTAGTAGTGGTCTGGGTCATAGTAGTCGAATACTACTATCTCATCAATCCAGCCTGTCTCCCTTACATGAAAGAATCCAGTGCCATATAGTGGTTTAGGCTCCCTCATTTCCTCCCCGTAATCCTCTTGTACGCCTCCCATCCTTTAGGTGTGAGCTCCAGGTAATTGTACTTACCTGTCCGCTCAACTGTAATGTATCCCTCCTCCTCGAGTCTCTTAATTCTCCTGCTAACACTGGATTTAGGGAATCCGGTTCTACTAGTCACCTCTGCCTGTGTTAGACGGCTTCCACTAGCCTCACCCAGCAACCTTATTATGCTTCTCGCAACAGTATCACTCATTATATCGGCAACCTCTATCTTCCCCACATAACTCCTCCTCCATAGGAATACTGCTGCAACCGCTGCTATGATAGCTAGTACTACTGCCAGCAAGAGCAGGTTCCCCCAGGGGGAACCTTGCGGTACTGGAAGCAGAGTGGGAGTCTGAGTAGGGCTCGCACCGGGCGGTGTCGTGGTAGGAGTCCCTGTGACCCCAGGTGGTAGAGTAGGAGGTGGTGTTGTGGGTGAAGGGGTGATAATGCTTACTGGTGTAGTTAAAACGATAAAGTACATTGTTGGTGATGTAAACAGTATTGCAGTTGTATTATCAATGATATTGACTCTATAGCTTGAAGAATCTCTAAGTGGTGTTATAGTGGCATTGAATACTCCAGCAAGATATACTTCAACCTGTAGGTTCATGCTGCCTCCTTGATACCAGAGCAAGTTTAATGTCGATGTATAGGAGCCTGCGATGATCTCTCTTGTAGCATTAGTGAGAGAAAAGTACATTGTGAGGCTTGGTGAAGTAGTATTAACCTCGCACAGCACTAGGGCTAGGCCTGTAATATCATCGTATTTAGCGATCAAGGAGCTCACGCCGCTGCCAGTATAGTTGAGTAGCTCGAGTGATGAATCCTCAAAGATCCTAGCGGGAATCGATATATTGACTAGAATCCCGGGTTGAGCTGAAAGCACTAGTGTCACATAGAGGAAGCCGGCATTCCCATATGGATCATAGTAGACTACGTACTTCACGCTGGCTAGACTGGCTTCAGCTAAAGCTGTAGGAGTATTAAAGCCGGCTACAAGTAGAGCTATAAGCACTAGAGCTGGAAGAGCGTAATCCTTAAACCTCAAGACCCACCACCAATCCAACCTCTACTCTAATGGGATTGAAGCCTACAGGTTTATAACTTCATCTACTAGTAATATACGCCTCCACGCTGGCTCTACTCGTAGAGCCCTCCTCGAGCCGGCCATTTAATCTCCAAGGCCGCTGCAGAAACCGACTACACTCTTAACTCCAATTTTAAAGTAGCTGTCCTGGTAGTTAATCCCTAGGGTCTCGATAGGAGGGTATCTATGTGGCTGTACGACGAGCTCTACAGCTGTCCTCTCATCGTGATACTAGGTTCCTTCAAGCATGAAGGCTATTACGGGTGGAGTGTCCTGCCAGTAGCAAGCCTTAGGGTCTCACTACTCAGGAGGAGCGGGGAGTGGCGTGTAGTTTCGAACATTAGGGAGGCATTATGGTTTGAGAGAAGTCTTGAAGCATGTAGAAGCATTATTAAGGGTTCCACGAGAACAGGCTTTATAGAACTGGATCTAGCAGTAAACGCATCACTCTACGGGGGCTTCGGCATCTACACTGAAATCCAAGGTGACATAAGACCTGTCACGCTGGAAGTAATCGATACATCAGTCTTCAAGTTCTACTTGAAGCCTAAGGGGAAGCCCAGAGAACCTAGTGAAGGCAGTTTAAGCGACTGGATCCTCCTGGGATTAGGGCTTAGAGAAGGATTATGGAGGCTGGTAGCTGACGCATGCAGCCGTCTAGGCCGTGTCACCGAGGAATCATGCATTATTGAAGGTGACCTAGGCGAAGTAGCTATAACAGCAGGTATATTTAGTGAAGCCGGCTGGCTGAGAGTAATACCGGATAACACTCCCCTACGACATGTAGTTGCCTATACGTCTACACCACGCTAGGCCACAGGAGGCTTCACGAGTATTTAGGGGTCCCAGTCGCTCCACCTACATCATAATTTCAGTACGTCTCTGCCCGGTCATCCCGCATAAATCCTAGTTGGGTAAAGGGTGTTAAAACTATTAGGGGTTTAACGAGAGGTCGTGAAACCCAGCGGATCCTCTCTAACTCAGTATAGTAGCAGTTTGAGAATAAGCATAGACTCTGGTTTGCAAGCCATACCAGGCTAATAATGTAAGCGTGCTCCTGCATACAGTTCCAGTTAAAAAGGCTAGTAGTAGTTACTGTAGAAGTGTCGAACCCGTGCAACAATACTCTGAATTGAACATCCAGGTAGAATTAAAGTAGCATCTGGTGGAGGCTATGGAGGTCTTCGTGGAGCTGCGGAATGGACGCTGGATACGCGTGGCCGGCTGGTTGAAGCAGACCCCATCTCCAAGGAGGAGTACTAAGTATATACTGGTAGGTGAAAGCGTTGAGAACCCGCCTAAGCTGAGCAGTGAGCATACTCTTAGAGTTCCAGCGAGTATACTAAACAAGATCATTCTTTCACTACTTGATAGCGGAGAGAACTCCATAGTAGTCTTTGAGAGAGCCGGGGTAGCCCACTATATTGCTAAAGCTGAATCCAGGAGAGCCCTCCAGATAGTTAACAATATTGTAGAGGAAGTGAAGAAGAGCAGGAAGACCAGCAGGTCAGGGCAGTCAGCGTAGCCTACCGGGGACTCTATTCTCTAAGTTGGCGCGGAGGCTAGAGGTGTTAGAAGTCCAGGTACACTAGCCTTCTTCTCAAGATACCTCATGGATCTAGTTATTATTAGAGATAACGCTAGGTATATGACTGCTATTATAGTGTATACCTCGAGGTACGCGAAGGTTTCAGCTCCTATTATTTTTCCAGCGTAGACTAGTTCTACAACTGTTAGAAAGTACGCTATCGACGAGTACTGAAGCAGATACACGAGCTCATTAGTTAAAGGAGGTATTGAGGAGCGTAGAGCTAGGGGTAGTATTATTGAAGTTATAACCTGCCAGCGCGTCATTCCAAGAGATAATGCGGCTTCCCACTGGCCTGCTGGTACAGCCTTAATCGAGCTACGTATATACTCTGATTGATAGGCTGCACTGTTGAGCCCCATACCTATAATTGCTGCCTCCACTGGGTTTAAGACTACGCCGACACCTGGTAGAGCATAGTATATTAGGAATAACTGGAGAAGCATAGGTGTACCCCTAACAACCTCAACGTATACTGTGAGAGCTGAGCGGAGTAGCCTAGGCCCGTAGACCCTCCCAGACGCTATGAGCAAGCCTAGAGTGAAGCCTATAGCGAATGAAGCTAGCGTTAATATTATAGTGTTCTCAAGCCCCTCTAGCAGCATAGGGGTATATCTATACAGTATTTCAAGAATCCTCTCAGAGTTCATTTGATTCTCCTACCTCTAATACTTTCAATGAACCTTCTAGTTCTCTCATGCCTGGGGTTCTCGATTATCTCCTCTGGAGGCCCCTTCTCAACAATAACACCGTTATCCATGATCATTATCTCATCCGCTGCTCTCAGGGCGAAATCCATTTCATGGGTTACTATGAGCATCGTGGTTTTCGCTTCAGCTAGCTTCTCAATAACTCTTAATACCTCTCCGACAAGCTCTGGATCTAAGGCAGAGGTAGGTTCATCCATTAGTATTATCGATGGCTCCATGGCTATCGCGCGTGCTATGGCAACACGCTGCTGCTGTCCACCAGATAGTTGAGCCGGGTACTTATGCCAGAGGTCCTCTCCTATTCCAACCATTTTTAATGCCTCGATGGCTCTATGTCTAGCTTCATCTCTAGGCAGCTTCTTGACTTTCACGAGTCCAATTTCAACGTTTTCTAGTGCTGTTAAATGCATGAATAAATTAAAGTGCTGGAATACGAAGCCTATTCTCTGCCTGATACTACTAATACTTTTCGAGGGCTTAGGGAATACCTCCTCGCCTTCAAGCATTATTCTACCTTTATCAGGGGTCACCAGGAGGTTAATGCATCTCAGCAGGGTTGATTTACCGGCACCGCTTGAACCCATTACAATTTTGACTTCACCGCGCTCGACCTCAAATGTAACCCCTCTTAGAATCTCAGTAGACCCATACTTCTTCCATAAGTCCTCTACTCTTAGAACTATATCACCCACTACACTCCACCACCTAGGCCTGGTATAGAATACCTGCGGTAAAAGTACTCTGAGACACGGCTTACAGTAAAGGTTAACGTGAAGTATATTAATCCAACGAAAAGCAGGGGGGTGAGGTAATCGAAGATTACTTGGGCGACGTGAACTGCCTGAGTGAATACTTCTGCTACACCTATAGCGTAGGCTATAGATGTATCTTTTAAGTCTATTGTAAACTGGTTTACAAGACCTGGGACAGCTATCCTAATCGCCTGAGGGATCACTATGCTGGTGAAAGCCTGCCCTCTACTCATCCCGATGGATAGTGCAGCCTCCAGCTGGCCTGCAGGTATAGAGCTTAGTGCACCCCGAATGATCTGGGATTGATAGGCTAGACTACGGATCCCGATCGAGACTACAGCAGCGCTAACAGGATCCAGTGATATCCCAATAGCGGGTAGCCCGAAGAAGACTATGAACATTACTACGAGGAGAGGTGTTCCTCTAATAGCTTCCTCAACAAGTAATGCTATTGTTGATAATGGCTTAGGCGTATACATTTCAAGGAAGGCTAGGATTGAGCCGAGAAGTAATCCTATAGTAAATCCTCCAAATGCGAGTATCATAGTGTTAGGTAGACCGCTTAGAATTAATGGGATGTAGTTCAAAAACAGGTGTGAAATCATTCTGCTTCCCATAACGTCAAGTTATTGTTCTCACGCTCCAAAGTATTTCTCCACGAGGCTGTTCCATTCCTGCGTACCTTTTACCTCTCTGAGGGCGTTATTAAGGGCTTGGAGGAGCACTGTATCCCCTTTCCTAACAGCGAAGCCGTACTGCTCGCCGGTTTTAATGATAGTTGAGATGACCACGGGGTACTTCTGCTGGAGCATTTCAGCTACAGGGCTATCTACCACTACTGCATCAATCCTGCCGTTAACGAGGTCTTGTACTGCTAGCACGAAGGTAGGATACTCTCTGACATCTATGTTCAAGCCGTGTTCTCCAGCATATTTCTTAACGTAGTCGGCTCCTGTTGTTCCTGTCTGAACTCCCACAGCCTTCCCGTTGAGGTCTTCTAGGGAACTAGGCTTGAGGCTTGAATCCTTTCTAACGATGATCGCTTGATCAGCCTCCCAGTAGGGGTTTGTGAAGTCAACCACCTTCATCCTCTCTTCTGTTATGCTCATGCCTGATGCGATCACATCGATTTTACCTTGAGTTAATGCTGGTATCAGGGAGTCAAAGTCCATTGAAACTATCTTGATGTCATCATAGCCTGCCTTCTTCGCTAGCAGCCTTATCAAGTCTATGTCAAATCCCACAATATTTCCTTTCTCATCAATATACTCGAATGGCGGGAAGTCCGGCGAAGTACCAACCACCAGATATTTCGCTTGAGGAGCCTGAATCCTCGTGTAGTAGTATGCTATAGAGGAAGCTACTACTGCTGCTACAAGCACTATTATAGCTATGTGAACTAGTTTCACGTTTATTCCACCATCTACCGAGTAGTATGAGTAATATTATTTATTCTTATAAACCTGCTTCCATCAAGTTGTACTCTCGCTAGAATAAACCCAGGGCTATGGGGAAGTGAACTAGTAGAGGAGGAAGAGAAAAATTTACATGTACTCCCAGATACCTGTACCCTTATAGTTGTAGACTACTGTTTTAAGAGCAGTCACCTGCTCAATGCTGTACCCTATACCTTCTCTCCCTATGCCTGAGCTTTTTCTCCCACCGAATGGATAGTAGCCTATCCCGTGTCTTGGGAAGTCGTTGATGTATATGGCTCCGACCTCTAGCATTCTGATAAGCTTTCTGATCTTGTTTATGTCTTTTCCGAATATAGCGGCGTCAAGCCCATATCTCCTGGCGTTTGCTATATCTATGGCTTCATCAATACTGGAGACAGGGGTTATAGCTGCTATTGAAGCGAATATTTCATCCCTGAAGAGACGGAGCTTTAAGAGGGTATTTTTATCTCTGACCTCTACTAGTGTTGGCTCTATGTAGGTGGGACCGAGTTTCCTGCCACCATACAGGAGAATAGCACCCTCTCTTACAGCTTCTTCGACAGCTTCTACGACAGCGTCAGCAGTCTTCTCGTCGATTAATGGGCCCATATTCGTGGTGGGCTCTCTTGGATCTCCTACTACTACTTTACTGAGCTCAGCTACCAGCAGCTTCTTGAATTCCTCGTATACTGGTTCCTCTACTAGTATGAGCTTTATTGAATCACACCTCTGCCCGCTGAAGCTTGTTATACCAGCTGCTATTTTAGATGCAGCTAGCTTTAGGTCTGCATCACTTAATACTATTGCTGGATCCCCGCCACCTAACTCCATTATAAACTGCTTTATTCCAGCCTGCTTTAGAACGCTTACACCTGTCTCAGCACTACCTGTTAATGTTATAACACTAATCCTTGTATCAGAGACAAGTTTATCTGCCTCTCTACCTGGTATTGGGGTTAACGCTATTGCCTCCGGCGGGAAGCCTGCTTCTAATGCTAGCTTAGTCAGGTAGAATACTGGGATAGGGTCAGCGCTCGGGGGCTTAATGACTAGAGCGTTACCGGGGATGAAGCTGTAGACTAACTTGTTGACGGTGTCGAAGAGCGGATAGTTGAATGGAATGACAGCTAGAACTACTCCGTAAGGTTCTCTCTTAACTATACTCTCGCTCTCCAAGGTATCCTTATCCCAGTCCCCTGGCACGTATTCACCGTAGATTTTTCTCACGTCGAGTAGAGATCTTCTAAGTCTATCTATGCTTGCATCAACCTCTCCGAAAGCTGACTTCACAGGCTTCCCAGTGTTTACTATGAGGGCTTCAGCTAACTCTTCTCTTCTCTCCTCCATGAGGTCGGCTAGCTTCTCGATTACTCTAACTCTTTTCTCCCCAGGGGTATTTCTAGCCGCCCACCTCCCCACCCTATACACTTTATCTAGAGCTGAATCAATAAGCTCCCACTCTGGAATGTAGAAGCCTGCTATAATACTGAGGTCGATTGGTGATCTTACATCCATGATCCTCCCGCTAGTAATCCACTCGCCAGCTAGGAATGGCTTGAATACAGGCTTACCGTTCACGTAGTTAACTATATCTTTGAAGTGTTCTCCAGGCGAGAATTCAACAGGCTTTGAAATCTTCACTTGCACGATCCCAACCTCATCCATATAATATATTCCTAGACATTTAAAAACATGTTTGGTTAAGATTGACTATAGGTGTGATGAATGAAGATTGAAGTCATTGAATCGCTAGTAGAGAAGGGAATTCAAGCTGACTCCTACCAGATCACTGCTTTAAGGGTATCCCAGGGTAGAGTAAGAGAGGAGTTGAATGTAGACCTAGCCATCTCGCTAAATACTGCCAAGGAGCTACTACTCTCCCTAAAAGTCTTCAAGGGAAGATACCCTTACTATAAGCCGTGGATCGAAGTCTTCAACATGAAGCCTGAGATAAGAATAGGCTTGAATACACTCTACTACTTTGATAGCAACGTGGAGGATGTAGTGTTATCCATGGTGGCTAGTGCCCTGGAGCCCGGTGAAAGAGTATTCGTAGAGTACTTTAGAGACTCTGAAACCATGAAGGCCCTCATGGAGAATGTACCTCCCCCTGCTACCCGGCTTGGATTCAAGCTATTCAAGCTTGGGTTTACATGGTTCAAGGACTGGTACTTCCCAGAGGGGTTCATGGAGGGAGGACCAAAGCTTCAAGCTGAAAAGCCGCTTAATGAAACCCATAGAGCAAGGAATCTAAGGAGAATACGAGTAGAGCTCGAGGAATTCATTAAAGCTAACATGAAGCCGGATGAAATAGTGGTTGAAAAGGCTGTTTCAAGAGCTATAGAGGCTCTCAAACTTATCAGCAAGATGGTTGAAGACACTGGTATTTGACTTGTAGCTTGACCAGGGATTCCACTAAGGTTAAGCGAGTAAGCCGGGGGCGGGATTCGAACCCGCGGTTAAACGGGTTTCAGCGAACCCCTCTTTAACCTCTAGGCCCTGCAGCCCGCCGCCTTAGACCGCTCGGCCACCCCGGCTCTACTATACTATAGGGTGATGGCTCCTTAAAAACCATTGCTACTAATATGCTGTTGGCGTCAAGACTAGTGTGTCAGTATATATTTTAAGCTGGGTTCTTAGACTATTATTTGGAATACATGGGTCTTTAATCCCTACTATAGAAGCTGAGCTACATATATATAAATCCCTGTGTAAATGACTTCTATTTTAAGAAAAAGATTTATTAGACTGATGAATACTAATTAAACCACTAAGGTGGAGGGGATCACATGATGAGTACCTAGAGAAGAAAAGTTCAAAAAACTGGTTCGTCATCCTTCATTATAACACTACCTAGAGAATGGGTTGACCTTGTCGGGTTAAAGAGTGGAGACTACGTGACAGTTGAGAGGTACGGGGATAAGCTAGTAATAATCCCGCCTGCAATTGAGGCTGCAGTAGCTAAAGCATCAATTAAAGTAGGTGGGGCAATCCCAGTAGACCAGGTTTTCCGGATGATTGTTGCAGCATACCTCTCAGGGTATAATTCTATAACAGTTACATTTGATCCCGGGATACCTAATTTAGCAAGCTATGTCAGCGAGGTTAAGAATCTCGCTAGAATAAAGCTGGCTGGTATAGAAGTTATAGAAGAACAATTTAACAGTATTACCTTTAAGATCCTCCTTAATATTAGAGAGCTACCCTTGATTAGCGCTTTGAGAAGACTTCACTTGATAGTAAGCAACATGCTCGAGGATACTAAAAACCTGCTGAGAAACTTTGATGTAAATCTAGCTCAAGCTATAATACAGAGAGATGATGAAGCCGATAGATTCCACCACATGATATTTAGAGAGCTCAGCATGTCGCTTCTAGACATAAGAGTGCAGCACGAGCTAGGGATAACTAACATAGTTGAAACCCTTAACTATCGGATTATAGCGAGGAACCTGGAGAGAATAGCTGACCACGCAGTTAACATAGCTAAGAGAATACTAGGCATGGGTGAAGGATTCAAGGGTTCACAGGCAGTCTACGACCTGCTAGTTAAAGCGTCAGAGCTCTTCAATAAATCCATGGGAACCCTTTACAACCTTAGCAGGAAGGATGCAGAGGAAGTAATAAAGACATCGAAAATCCTTATAGATGAGATAGAGAGGGTTCTACGCGATGAGATAATAAACTCACCAAGCCTCACAGATAAAGAGAAGGCGGGTCTAGCGCAGATATGCGATAGCATAAGGAGAATCGTGAGGTACTCGAACGGTATAGCAGAAGCTGTATTGAACATTAAGATCGCTAAGAATTCTTCAATAGAGATCAAGTAGCTTTGTCTAAAGTGTAGAAGCATAGTTTTAAACCCAGAGACATCTTTTTAAAGAATTGACGTGTGACCCCGGTGCCCATGCAACACCCCCGTGTACCGGGGCACGGGATGAGCATGGGGCGGGTCACTCCCGGCCTCATTCTTCAATCCTATAGTATAGCTTGAACCTAGCGAGGAGTTCAAGCAGCAATAGGTTTCCAAGGCGGTCTCTCTTCACCACCAAACCTTCACGAAAGGAGACTAATCCTTAAGTGTTTTACCTGTATTCACTTATTCACTAAGTACTATTTTCACCCATAGAATACTTGAGTATCTTGGAGGCTCTACTGAAAGCTATTTTAGCTGATACTACTACATGATAGTGTGTTGGGTGGAGTAGATGTCTGAGGAGAAGATCCAGGAATTACTGAGGAAGTATCTCGGTATTAGCGCGCCGAGGCTAGTAATAGGTATATTAATGCTGATATTCGGTATTCTAATACTAGTTGAGCCGGACTTACTAGCGTTAGTTGTAGCATTATACCTTATAATCAGCGGGATCCTCATGCTAATCGATGAGTTAATAAAGAGTAGGATTGCAAAGGCTGCAGGAAGCTAGTTAGGAAAAACAACTTTTTCTTCTCATCTACATTACGTGCTTTGAAGTATTCACGTTTCTCACTAGTATGAATGGAGCCCTGGTAGGATATCTAACCTCCCACCACTTTACATCGTATCTATCTCTTGTCAACCCCTCTATGTTTGCGAGTATGCTTGAGAGTTTATCAGCTATTCTAATCTTTCTCGCCGCCCCCTTGATCTCGCCGTTTTCAATGTAGAATAGTGCATCTCTTGTTATAGTTGAGAATTCTCCTTCAACGTAGTTCTGGAACCTCGTATACCAGTTGTTATTTATGAGTAACCCTTTCCTCACCTCGCTGATTAATTCTTCAACAGTATAGTCGCCGGGCTCTACTATTAGGTTCCATGGCTCTGGGGAAAGCCATCCCGCGTTACCCGTGGTCTCAGTATTGAATTTTGATGCTGTTTTAGAGTTATGCAGTATTGTCGCTAACACACCTGTCTTTATTATCGGCTTTCTCCTCGTAGGAACGCCTTCTAAATCGAAGCCTCTACTGCCTGGTAGCTCGGCTTCATGGGGATCATCGATCACTGTGAGCTGGCTTGACGCTACTTTATCTCCCGGCTGGTTCTTCATGAATATTGATAAACCTGTCATTATAGCGAAGCCTGTAGCCATATAGGAGAGGTACTCTAGCAGGTTCCCGAATACCATTGGAGAGAGAACTAGGTCGTAGACACCTGGCTCAACATCAAGCCTGCTCTTCGATTCTACAGCATACCTAGCTGCTATCCTAGCCATTGTTGAAAGCTTGTCTCTTCTAAGCTTTGTTGAACAGGTGCTCCACTGTCCGCTCCCTTCTTCACCAGCGAAAGCTCTAATATAGGATTCCATTGACGTGTACTCATGGGTGCCATCGAAGCCTTTAGATGTCGCAAGGTACTCCTTGACGTGCTCGAGGTTAAGCATTCCAGCAACATAGTCTATCTTCTCCTCATGGGCTACGCCTACTATCTCCTCGACTAGACTCGAGGGATCATACAAGTGCTCTATGATCTTCTCGTCAACCATACCTGGTACTTCAGCAGGCTTACCGGGCTCTGGGAGGGGGGCGTAGATCTCCGACTCTCTCACTCTACCCGCCATAGATACTAGTTGCTCTAGGGTAAGAGAAACCCTGCTGGGGTCTAATCCTACTACCTCAGCTATTATTACCCTCTTATCCTTCACTAAGTAGAGTTCTACATTGACGAGCCTCCAGTATTGTACCACGCTTAACTCGCTGTTAGCTATCTTACTCATAGTCCTCTCGGTTTCAACCAGCCTGACAGCTGCTTCCTGGAACCCCTTGCCGAGGGCTTCTTCAAGTATCTTTCTATGGAGCTCCATTTCACCCACCCCGCGTGCTTCTAAGCCTAATATTCTTCAGCTTCACGTTGGGTCCCCCGAACCATACTGGGACGCCTTGAGACGGCTCTCCTTTACCGCAGGTGCCAGCATAGAATTCAAGGTTTCTGTCAACGCCGTCTATGCTACTGTAGAATGACTTCGTAGTTACCTCTAACACTGGGTTCCTCACGTACTCCTTTAGCTCGCCGTTCTCGATGAGGTATGCTTCAAGCCCGACGTACCTTTGACTCCAGCGTTCATCATCTATATTCCACTCCATGTAGGATTTAATGTAGACGCCTTTTCTCACAGTCTCCAGGAGCTCCTCGAAGCTCATGTCCCCCGGCTTGAAGTAGGTGTTGCCCATTCTGATTATAGGCTCGCTAGCGTAGTCCATGGCTCTAGCTGCTCCATTGCTTCTAACACCGTATACTGTTGCTGTAAACCTGTTGTGGAGGTGCTCGTATACTACTCCCTCCTTGTATAGGTATCGGGCTCTCGCAGGTACCGCTTCATCATCGTAGAGGTAGAAGCCGTAGCTCCCAGGGATTGTAGGGTCATCTATAACAGTTGCATACTCGTTTCCAATCTTGGCTCCAAGCATGCCTGGTTTAATGAAGCTTTTACCAGCTTGAGCTGCTTCACGCCCCATGATTCTATCTGCTTCACTTGGATGCCCTGAGGACTCGTGAACTATTAATCCCACTATCTCGCTTCCAACTATTACATCAACGGGTTCTGAAGGGGGTGGTACAGCTTTCAGCAGTATCTCCTCATACTTCGAGGCCTCCTCAGGAAGCTTCTCGTGCAGCCTCCACTTATCTAGTAGCTCGACTCCACCACTCCCGCCGAGCTGCTCCCATCTCTGCACGCTACCTTTAGCTGGATGGCTTACCACCATGTTATAGTATACTGTTATCCTAGGAATACTGGATTCAATGTACCCGCCGTCGCTGTTCACTATTATTTTCTCTTCAATCCACTCATCGTAGCTTACAGTTAGAACAGGAATTCTAGCCTCCCTCGTAGAGCCTTGAATACTCTTCCACAGCTCGGTTAAATAGTTTATCTTCTCGTCGAGAGACAGAGAGTCAAAGGGTTTTACAGCTACAGCAGAATACCTAGCTCTCCCAAGCCTTGAATCATCCAGCTTCAAGGGATTCTTCACTAGCCGAGAGGAGGCTCGAGCAAGCCCTACAGCCTTCTCAACAGCCCTCCTCACACCCTCCCTGCTTAAATCAGGTGTAGCAGCAAAGCCTAGAGCACCGTTCACGAGAACCCTGATACCTATACCACTCCGATTCGAGAGACTTGAACCCACAACACTACCATTCCTAGTATATACTCCCAGCCTACTAATACCATGATACCTGGCTTCACTATAGGAGGCGCCAAGCTCACCTGCTAATTTAACCCCGTACTCAACTAGATCCAGCAACTAGTCCACCAGTATTGGTAAAATAGCACCGTAGAATATAAATATCCTCCAGCCTCCTCTTATCGCTTCCCTAGAGTCTAGGATCCATGCGTGAAATGAAATCTAAAGTGCCGGTAGAAGCAATCTAGTGTTCCTGGAACATATCTATATGACGGTAAACTAGATCCAGGTGAATACATCGCTTTAGAGCAAATATGTTACGATACGAGTGGAAGCAACCATGAGATTGGAATACCTCTCGGGACTTACGCAGCAATAGGTATATGCAGTATTCTAGCGGCTTCCTTAGAACCTATAGGCTTCATAGCGTGCTTCGCGGCTCAGAACTACCTATCAGTATCCCAGTTATCCTTATCATATGAATCGCCATCAATCTACATTAATTAGAAATATAGTGAATCGTGGTGAATCACGGAGACCACTCAGCTATCCCTGGAGACTATAATGTCCCTGAGTACGTTTACGTTAGGATTAGCCGCTACAAGTATAGGGAGCCTGGAACCTACTGCTACTATTATGTACCTGCAGGAATATACTTTGAATTCCACTAGAATATAGTTTCTCTGCTTCCTTAAATCATGTATCCTGGTACTCCAGCTGAAGCAGCTATAATAGTCGACTTGAAATCAATGCAAGCTTCCCACGCGGAAATCTTAACAGGATGACAGGATAAACGGGATTAAATCTAGAGGTATTCCTCATTATTATAGCTTAATCCCTTACATTAAAGCCTGCTCCACTAAGGTTATTCGAAGACCAGCTTAGAGAATGCAGTAATACCTAGCTTAGCGTAGGTGCGCAAGAGATTCATCTACCACCGTCTTAAACTCGTAAACAAAGGGATTCCAGTGACACCGTATGGTTTAGTGGAGGTGCGGGCCCGCGGGGATTCGAACCCCGGGCCTCCGGCTTAGGAGGCCGGCGCCCTATCCTGGCTAGGCGACGGGCCCTCAACCTACCTCCAGCTTACTTGAGGATTATAAGTGTTTTTCAGGTTATTCAAGCTTAAAACCCCGAGAAACCATAGTGTGCTATGCCGCCGTAGCTCAGACCGGTCAGAGCGCCGGACTCATACGGGGTATTAGTGACCGAGGTCACCTCAGGGGATATCCGGTTGTCCCGGGTTCGAATCCCGGCGGCGGCATTCTACTGCTCAGGTTTGTTTCCCGGTTACCTAGTGGTTTCAGAGTTTTAATTCTCCAGTGTGTTCTATAGATTGGTGTGCTCTATGGGTGAGCCCGGCTTTCTAATGGGGTATGTTAAGGCTCTTGATGTTAAGCGTAGAGGCATCCACGAGCTTCTACTAGAGATGGGGGATACAGCATTCCAGGGGAGGAGTCTAGGTGAAGCCTACAGGATCCTCATTGATATGTTCAGCGATGAGGATAATACTATATTCCTAGGGCTCGCTGGATCCATGAGTACAGCTGGCATGTGGAGGATTATAAAGTGGCTTATCGAGGAGAGGTATGTAGACGTTGTGGTTTCAACAGGAGCTATTATAAGCGAGGATATATATGAGGCCATGGGCTTCAAGTACTATAAGACTCATCCATGCGTTAGCGATGAAGAGCTACTCAAGTTAAAGTATGATAGATTCTACGATACACTTGCAAGCGAGGAAGACTACAGGAGGATGGAGAAGCTTATAGAGGAGTTCATAGAGGTCCTCCCCGAGGGCAGCGTCTACAGTACAGCCGAGTTCCTACACGAGTTTGGCAGGTTCCTTAACGAGAAAGGGGTAGACAGTATTGTAGCAGCAGCGTACAGGGCTGGAGTACCAGTATTCTCGCCTGCACTAGTTGACAGCGGGTACGGTATTGCCGCTGTACTAGCATACAGGAAGGGACATAAAGTAATCCTCGACATGGTTAGAGACTTCCACCAGCTCATCGAGATCGGGAGGAGAGCGAGGAAGCTTTCCGCAATATACATTGGAGGTGGAGTACCAAAAGACTACGTGAACCTTGTAGCAGTAGCACAGACACTCATAAAGGAGTACGAGGAGAGTGTTCACGACTACTATAAGAGCCTAGAGTACGTTGTACAGTTTACAACAGATTTACCTCAGTGGGGAGGGCTTAGTGGTGCAACACTAGAAGAGGCTGTCAGCTGGGGGAAGGTTTCACCTAGAGCTAGAAAGAAGCAGGTTCACGTTGATGCAACTATAGCTCTACCCATTATAGCCCACGGGCTCGTTGAAGGCGGCGTTAAGAGGAAGAGGCCTGCAGACCTCTCCTGGTTCTTTGCTAACCCCCGTAGTCTCCCCTAGTCTATTTCAGCGTATTAAAGCCAGGATCAAAGAGAGAATAGAAAGAGGATATAAGTACTTCCAGAGGAATCTGACAGCCTGCTCCGGCTTATATCGGGGTAGAGATGCATCTATTATCGTCAGCACAACAAATACCACTATGGTTTTAACTAGTATAATAGCTGTTGATGCCAGCCAGTTTTCCTCTACTGTGAAAGGCCAGGATCCCCCGAGGAACAGTAGAGTGTATACTAGAGGGTACACTAGTCTCTCAGCGAACTTAGCGAAGAATCCGAGAGCTAGTCTAGGCCCACCGAGCTCAGTGAATATACCCCAGTAGATTTCCGCTTCAGCCTCCGGTGCATCAAAAGGCTTAACCATTAGAATGCTCATCATTCCAAGAAACCCGGCGATTGCTGCAAGGAGCATGGCGGTTAAGCTGGTAGCACTCAACCCCCAGAGCATTGGGGAAGCCAGGGAGGTTAAGTAGAGGGAGTATTCAGCGTTGAAGTACTTTGATGCCAGTATAACCGGGGTGATAATTGCTATAGCGTAGGCTGGCTCGCTCGAGAAGAGGAGGGCTATGTATCGCGCTGCGCCGAGCATGGTGTAGGGGTTTGGGTGGGCTACAGCAAGGTAGACTAGCCCGAAGGGTATTAGTAGCAGCAGGTAGAGTATAACGACTATGTCGTATTCAGCATAGTATGGTTTTAAAGCTATAGGTGTCGCCGTGAATATAGCTATAAGAGCACCTATGACTAGCGATACCACTATAACCGGGCTAGTCTTGAGACTATACTTGCTAACCATATCCTTCTTCATTAACAGCTTCAACAGGTCTGCTAGAGGCTGGAGCACGCCGACCGTGCCAGCGTATACGGGTCCTCTCCTGAACTGTACTCTCCCGACAATCTTTCTGGCAAGCCACTGCGTGACTATTATGAGGATTATAGTGAATGTTAAGCCCGGGTAGACTAATGCCTGGATTAGAAGAGAAGACAAGTCAACCATTACTACCACCCTGTAATCAAGAGGACTACTATAAGAGCGAGGAGCACTATGAAGCCTACAACATACCAGTCGCTTAGATAGGATGCAATACCCCTCTCTAGGATGCTTCCTCCAAGCCTCCAAGCCCTCCTTAATATGTCTGCAACAGTCTCAGTGAGTGAGGGTAACTCGGGCTTCTCAACCACGAAACCCGACATAACCGGTAGCTCCGATACCTCGTCACGCTGACTTGGCATCCTGCTGGCTACAGTCTTCTGGAATAACACGTAGAATACAAGGTATACGGTTAACCCTATTAAAGCCACCTGAGAGAGCAGAATTAAGAGAAATGTGTAGGTGTTCATGGCCCCCGCCTCCTACTCGAATATTTTCGAGAGGTGCTTCTCGAATTCAGCTGAGATCTCGTTGTAGGCGACTTCATCTGATACATCCTTGGGTGTCAGCCAGTGAACGTAGTATACCTTCCTCTCTTGATCTAAGTCTACAACTACTGTTCCAGGCGTGTTCGTTATACTATTAGCTATAAATGTTACAGCGTAGTCTGTTGAAACCTTGTAGGGGACTCTAACTATAGCTGGCGTTGGTAGAGGCTTCGGTGAGAGGATCACCTTAAGGACATCCCAGTGGGCTTTCGCCTCTATTATAGTAAAGTACTTGAGCAAGTAGTATACACCGTGCAGTGTTCTCCTTAAGGTTATCTTACCTGGATTGCTGACTAAGTCCGGCTTGAAGATTAAAGCTACAATAACCCCTGTTGCGAAGGCTACTGCCAGCTCAACTATATCGAATACACCAGTGTAAACGAAGTATGTGATGGATGCTAGTAGCACCGCTAGGATTATTGATGCCTTATTCACTCCTCACTCACCTCCAGCTTCTTAATACTAAAGGTGCCAGTAGCCTCCACGATCTTCAATGCTAGGACAGCAAGGAATATGAGTTGAGCTAAACCTATTACTATTGCTGTCACAATGAGTACCTGGGGGATTGGGTCTACAGCCATGCTAGCGAAAGATGATACTTCCCGTGGATTCAACGGCAGCTGAGGGTTTAGCAGTGTTCCACCAGGGTATACCGGCGGCATCACGGCCCCAGGCCTAAATCCTATGAAGACTAGTAGCACGTAGACTGCATCTGAAAGGATCGTCACAAAGATCAGCTTCTTAATTATGTGGGGTTTAGATACAACCCCGTAGAGCGAGTAGGAGAATGTTAACACTACTACGAGTACTATGTAGTACCACAGGTATACATCCAAGCTCACTTCTCATCACCCCTCCCAAACCTCTCTACGAGGTACATGATGGCTACTGTAAAGCCTGTAGATACAGCTGTAAACTCCGAGAGGTTAAGCCAGATTAACGTGCCGGATAAAAGCACATCGCCTACCGGGGTATTCACCAGTGCTGGAAATGAGAACTGGGAGCCGGGTTTAGCTAGGTTCTGGAAGAGGTATGCGTTGAAGCCTGTGATTAGCGAGTAGAGTAGAGGTGTAATACCGATCAAGAATATAGCTGTGACACCCAGTGTTCTAGCCCCTAGAAGCCTGCGTGGTGTAAGCCCTCTTCCCTCGAGGACTCCAGTGCCATATGCGAGTAATATGACTAGTGGTGCTATAACGAAGATACTACCGCCCTGGAAGCCTCCTCCAGGTGTCAAGTGACCGTGGAGAGCTACTGAGATGCTTACAGCAGCTATTATGAGCGCAACGATCTTCGCTGTAACCCTAACTATCACTGTTAACTCTCCGCTGCTTTTCCCTGTTGTAGTTTTAGAGCTGCCAGCTTTCTCCAAGACTATTAGTGAGGCTACTACTGCAAGGAATAGCACGCTTGTCTCAAAGTAGGTGTCAAACCCCCTCTGATCCCAGATCACGCTTGTAACAACCTCAGTACTCATAGAGGTCCACTTTGAGAACGGGTATACTACGTGCACTAGGTATACTACTGCTAGCCCTGTGAGAGTTTGAGTACTGTATCCTATGAGCCCTGTATAGTAGAGTAATAGCACTAGGAGTACTGCTAGAGTGGAGGATACTATTATAGAGGCTATAGTAGAGAAGCTATTCTTCAAACCTATCACCCTTGCTTAATACGTACATGAGTATCACGCTGTTAACACCTAAGCCTATAGCTATGTACGCTATGAGGAGGTCTGGTGCAAGAAAGAATGAGAGGGCTATAGCATAGAACACAGACTCTATACCCGAGTATACTATCGCTTTAGCTACATCCCTCTCCCTGTATACAGCTATAGTTGCTAGGAGAGCAAGAGTAACGCTTACAGCAGCTAGAAGAAGCATCAATTCACTCACCCCTTATCCTCTCTCAATCTATCCACTAGAACCATAGGTTCAACCTCCCTGCTGCGATGAGTGGCTCTAGCAAGAATGTGAGAGCCTGGAGCCACGCCTAACGCTATGAGTGCAGCAGCGATCACGCATACCCCTGAAGTATAGGCTTTAAAGTAGACATCTACGTCTAAGGCAAGCACCATTATGGCTATACCTATGAGAGGATAGAAGCCTCCACCCATGCTACCGATTGTCGCTGCATGGAGCCTCATGTAGAAGTCCTTGAATCTAAAGAAGCCTATAGCAGCTATTATATCTAGAATCCCTCCTATCAGGGTTACCGTTAATCCAATATAGAAGATAACTGTGTAGATCAAGCTAGCCCTCCCTCCTCTCAAGGTATCTTGCAACCAGGATATCGAGGAGCATAACCCATGCAGCCAGCGGTATGACACCTATCAGGAGCATTGATGACTTATAGTAGAGTGCTATGATAACCAGCAGCACAATTAGATCCACGGATAAAGCGTCAACAGCTAGAACAGCGTCAGGTAGGGTTTTAGAGGTTAGGGCTCGAGCAACATAAATAACCATGGCGACTGCAAACAACCCGGTTAGAATAGGGAGGAAGAACTCGAGCAACCCGTAGTCAACCATGTTGAACCACACCCCCTTTCTCACTCCTGTAAACCCTGCTGTAGGAGTCAATGAAGATCTTCCTCTCAACTGATATACTCCCAATCGGCTTAAGCTCCTGCGGCTGCTTTAAGAGCCTTGATTTATCAGGAGTGAAGAGCTCGAATCCTGCCGCGGAAGTCATTGAAAGGGCGTCAAAGGGGCAGTACTCGACGCATAAGCCGCAGTAAGTGCACTTGTTAAGATCTATTCTAGGGAACCGCTTCCGCGGGTTCTGAGGGTAGTCTCCTTCAACTACAACCATGTCTATTGATGCAGCCGGGCACACCTGCTGGCACATAGAGCACCCAGTACACTTAGCCATATCGAGGACGTGAGCTCCCCGTGTCACAGGGCTTCTATAAGGCTTATCAATTCTTGGCACCTGCCTCGTGTAGGGCTTTCTCAAGAGGTATTTAACTGATTCAATAATAGATGAAGCCGTCACTGCTCTCACCTATCCAAGTCAGGTGAACACGGGTCAAGGGAGGCTAGTAGTACAGGGAAGTCGGCTATTGTGACTTCATCACGGCTTACAATGTAGTCTACAACAGTAGTGAGCAGGGGCATTGACATGCTCTTCAATCTAACCCTATAGGGTCTTCTACCTCCAGTGCTCACAATGTGAATTAAGTATTCTCCTCTAGCTGTCTCAACTCTCGCTACACCTTCACCTGGAGGCGCTGTTAATGGAAGCTTCACTCTTAAGCTACCCTCAGGCTGTATTCTCTTAACACTCTCACGAATGATCTTCAGGCTCTCATATATCTCCCGGAATCTAACCATGCTTCTATCGAATGCATCCCCTGTTGAGCCTACTGGTATATCGAAGCTTACTTTACTGTAGTTCAAGTAGGATGGATTCCTCCTTAAGTCGTAGGGGAGCCCGGTAGCCCTTAACACAGGCCCTGTTACACCTAGCTCTAATGCCTCCTTAGAGCTCAGCTTTCCTAAACCCTTTGTTCTAGCCTTGAACACGCTGTTTCTTAGCAGGGCGGATTCAACCTCTCTAACCCTCTCCTCAACGAAGTCTGCGACTCTCAATGTATCTTCAATAAAGGACTCCGGGAGAGGATACCTGATGCCTCCCGGCACGCTTATATTATGGTATATTCTATGGCCGGCTAGCCTGTAGAACCACTTCAGTATCTCCTCACGTGCAGCTATAGCCCAGAAGGCAGGAGTCCTCAACCCTGTGCTTCCACCTATAAAGTGAGTCCAGAACAAGTGGGAGGCTATCCTAGAGAACTCGGCTTGAATCATCCTAACGTACTTAGCGTTCTCAGGCACTTCAATCTTATGTATTTTTTCAACAGCCATAGCGAAAGCTATTTCAAGAGGGTCGGGGTCCTCCACGCAGAACCTGTAGCTTAACACGATATTCATCTCCCATGTCCTATTCTCCATCATCTTCTCGAATCCACGGTGAAGGAACCCTGGTAGTAGCTCGGCTTTAACGACTCTTTCACCGTCTAGTAGAAGCTTAAACCCTACGTTGCCTGGCGCACCTGGATGCTGGGGGCCGAAGTATACTTCCACAAGCCTGCTACCTGCCATACTTGTACCCTCCATACATGGTTTTCACAACGAAGTCAGCGGTATTCACGTCCCTCCGTAGAGGCGGAGGACCTTCCCAGTTGCCTTCTAGAATCCATTTTCTAAGGGAGTTATTACCCTTGAAGACTATCCCCATGAACTCGTAGACTTCTCTCTCAATGTAGAGGGCTAGCGGGTAAATGTCGCTAACTGTATCTATCTCGGGTGCTGCTCTCCTAACATATGTTTTAACCCATACCTGGGATGCATTTGATGGATTCTCAAGGATATAGTATACTTCGATGACTCCTTTCTCAGGGTAGTCTACAGTGTTAATGTTCACGAAGAGCGTGTAGCCTTTACTCTTAAGCTCTTCTAAAACTCCTCTAATCCTGGATGGATCTACTGATGTCCTACATATCTTCAGCTCCATATCCTCTTCGTAGCACTGGGGGTATGTCTCCTTGAAATCATAGTTCAACGGCTTAGAAGCCTCCGCCTTCATCTTCTCCTCGTACTCGCTTCTCCACTTTTTCTCAAGTTCCTCCCACTCAGCAATCTTCTTGAATGCATCAGGCTTGATCCTCGAAATATAATTCTCGAGGCTCCTCTCGCTGAGGCTCCTTCTCATGTATTCTATCATAGCTAGGTAGTCGTCTGGTGCTGGCATGCAGCCGGGAACCCATCCCTCCACCTCAACGAAGTCATCCAGCCTCTTGTATGTAGCGTAGCTATCCCAGTATAATCCACCGGTAGACGTGCAGTTGCATCCAGCTAGTACGAATCTAGGCTCAGGGACCTGCCTGTACATGTTTAGGAAAAGCTTTACAGTCTTCTTCGTTAGGTAGCCCATGCCTACGTAGATATCGCTTTGACGGGGTGAAGGTGTAGGCATGTAGCCGTATCTCTCCCAGTCGAGGGGAGTCATTACTAGTGGCGGAAACTCCACTGCACCGCAAGCCGAGCAGTAGTGTATCATCCAGAGGCTTCTAGCGTAAGACCACTTGGCAAGTTTCTCCAGCATTTCACCCACCTCCAATTATAGCCTTGAAGGCTTCTAGAACATAGTTTAATCTACCATGTATGAGAGCACTTGAAGCAGGCTCGATGAACCCATCCCTGAGAGGCATGTAGGCTACGCCGAGGGCTAGCACTAGTAGAGTGAACAGCAGGGTGTAAGCCTTGATTAACCCGTCAGGCTTAGTGGATTCACTATCATAGGCAAGAATGGTGGCTGAGACAGCTTTAATAAAGCCTGCTAGAGCTAAACCACTCCCTAGTAGAGCTACTATCAGTGATAGAATTAAGGTTGGATCCCCGCTGATGTAATTCAACAGCACGCTGTATAATTCTAGCTTAGCTGAGAAGAGGATTGTAGGGGGGATCCCTATGACTGCTAGTGCTCCGGTAGTAAAGCCTAACTGCATCACCCTGCTGCCCCGGAAAACCCCTTTCAACTCGTCTAGGCTGTCCCCTCCCCGAGTATAGGCGGCCCAGCCACTCGAAATAAATAAGAGTGGCTTGACTACTGCATGAGCCACCACATAGGATAATACTACTCCTACACCAGCTTCACTGAGAGATGAAGCTATAGCAATATACCCAGTGTCAAGTATCACGCTGTATGATATCATCTTCAAGAGCCTCTTAGAGTAGATTAAGCCGAAGCCTCCGACTAGGATTGAAGCTATACCAGCCAGCCTTAAGAGAAGAGCTACTTCACTAGGTATAGTAGAGTAAACTGTATAGTAGAGTCTCAAGAGGAGATAGTATCCAACAGCCTCAGCAACCCCTGCTAGAAGCCCTGCAACAGCTGGAGGAGCACTGCTGTAGGCGTCAGGCAGCCAGAAGTGGAGTGGTGCGAGGGCTTCTTCAGCTATAAGACTCCATGTCATGAGGATTAAAGGAAATAATACTGCTGTTTCAACTGGGAGAACCGAGTATTCTGCTCTACCAATAATGAATCTCGGGTCAATACTCCATAAAGCCAGGTAACCCATATTTAATGCTCCAACAGCAAAGTATAGAAGTGTAGCACCGAGAAAGTATACTAGGCCTGTCACAAAAACTAGAAGGCCGTATCTAAGGCTAGCAAAGTAAGCTTTAATATCACCTTTCAGCGCGAGGAGCCCAAGCATGGATATCGTGAGAACCTCGAGCATTACAAAGGAGTTGAATACATCGCCAGTATAGGTTACACCAAGCAGTCCCGCGATCAATCCGAGGTAGAGTGCAACACCATACTCGTTTAAACCAGGCGTAAAGTACTTTAGTAGAGGATAAATGAGGAGTGAGAGAAGGGCTACAACCAGCCCTATGCTAGCTGAAAACAAGTCTACCTCGTAGGATATACCCACTAGAGGTGTGAAACCTCCAAGAGTGTAGAGTAGTATCCTCTTTCCTGCCTCAATGTACACTACTATTGAGGCAGCTGCAGTGAAAACTAGGAATAAGCTACCGTAGATCAAGGTTACAATCGTCTTAACGCCTAGAACTCTGAGTAAAATACTCGTGAAAGCCCCGCCTATTAGAAGGTAGACTGTTAAAGCAGGCAGTAAATCAACAGGTAAACCTGAAAGCATTAGGTTCACCCAACCTAACATTCATTTAAAACCCTAGAGGCCAGTATATAAACCTTATTCTCCCGTTCAATAATGTAAGAATAGTATAGAGACGATTATACCATCAAATATCACTACACTCACTACACAAGTCTACATGCAGGTCGGGATCCTCGAGCATAATGCTCAAGCTGATTGGATCGAAGTATATTGAGATAGACTTGAAGAGTAAACCCTTAGAGAGAGCCTCCCATGCAGTCCTCCCGATCAGCTTATCCTCACGGCAGTAGAGCCTGAATCCTTTTGCTCCAGGTATACTTGCAACGAAGACAACCATGGTTTTAAAGCCTTTTGAAGCTAGATCACCGAGCACTCTGATATGCCTCCTCCCTCTCTCAGAGGGGGCGTCAGGGTAGCCGGCATACCCGTTGAGATCTAGGATAGCGCTCTTAAGCTCCACGTACACTTCTCTACCTCCACATTCAAGCTGGTAGTCTACGATGATATCACTGATCCTCTTATTCCTTCCAGCCACACTACAATCCTTCAGCCAGGGGATCAAGCCTTCCTCCACTGCTCTAGCGAAAGCTTTCTCCTGCGTCAAGGTATCTAGCACAGCAACTCCGCCATCCACGTAGACACCTAGAAGCCTGTAGCCTAGCCTGCCACTCTTAGTCTCCACGAGGAAACCCTTCACACCCGGCTTCAGCACGTTGAGAAGCCTCCCTGTATTGTTGAGGTGGGCTTCAAGCATGGTCCCATTAGACTCTACGAGAACAGTGAAACGGTTCAATCTCCGGAGGAAGATGCACTCACTAAGGGAGCTCAGATTAAACGATAAAATAGTTTTCACGAGTTGCATCCTCCAGCAAACTCTATTGAACCCTGTAATATCGTTCAGAAATAATTAACTAAGCCGTATTATTGACCTCCTTTCTTGGAATCATGTTCATTACTACTCTTCCCTTAGGATTCTAGGAGGAGTGCGGCGGCCAGGATTTGAACCCGGGATTTCCGGCGTGGCAGGCCGGCGTCCTAGTCCAGGCTAGACGACCGCCGCATCTAGTAGTGGGTTAGGTTGTGGTGTGTCTTATAAATTTATCTTGTGAGTTGCCGCCGCCGGGATTTGAACCCGGGTCACGGGCTCGAAAGGCCCGCATACTTGACCGGGCTATACTACGGCGGCTTAACTAGTGAATGGAATTCTAGTGAGGGCTTTTAAATATAGGTGAATGGAGCGAGGCTTGTAGAGTGTCCGCAGTGTCGTTAAGCCCTGCTTCTTGCTCTCTCAATAGCTTTTCTAATCCTATCTAATGCCTCGCTTCTACCCTTCCAGCCTATAACTTTAACCCATTTCCCTGGCTCTAGCTCCTTGTAGTGCTCGAAGAAGTGCCTAATTCTCTCTCTCACTGCTTCCGGGAGGTCCCATACATCCTTGATGCTGCTGTATCTTGGATCTATTTTTTCAGCTGGGACAGCTATTATCTTAGCATCCCTGCCTTTCTCATCCTCGGTTTCCAGGACGCCTACAGGTTTAACTTTTATCAGGGAGCCTGGTAGCAGAGGGTCGCTTGAGACTACTAGAACATCGACTGGGTCTCCATCCTCCTCAAGGGTTCCTGGTATAAAACCGTAGTTGAAGGGGTAGACCATGGATGTATAGAGTACTCGATCCACGACTAGTATCCCTGTCTCCTTATCTAGCTCGTATTTCACGCCGCTGTTGACAGGTATCTCTACTATAACATTGACTTCCTCGGGGGCCTTGGAGCCTGGCCCCAGCTTATCATATGCAGTCATATACTTCACCTACACCTAAGTAAACTAGTTTAGGGATGAGTAGCATCCAGGTAAAAAACTTGAGAGTGTTATTTCGTCTAGGAGAGCCTTAGGATTATTGTGGAGGGTACTCCTTCTTTAATGACAACTGTTATCCTGCCTGGCGCCTCAATGCTCGCCCATGGCTCGAGATTCTTTCTCAGGTTCTGGAGTGTTAGTATCGTGGAGTTTATCTTCTCTATGGCTTCCTCGATGACTCTGAGCTCTGTTATAGGATCTGGGTTCACCAGTATCTTAGCGTCCTTTAAGTCTACTTCCCTACCTGATGAAGCTACTTCTTCTCCTATGAGACCCTTCAGCATCTCTCTCAGCTTCCTAGCCTGCTCGGCTTTAACGCGGGCATCCTCCAGTTTCTTGAGGTTCTCGGCTAGCTGCTGCTTGAGGAATGATATAGTGTCATCTATGATCTTTATGACATCTCTGAACGATGAAACATCCCTTATAGCTAGACTCAATTCTTCCACCAAGCTTAGATACTGTAAACAATGATAAATAAACTTTTTATATTGAATTTTCACCGCACTCGTAGTCTACCAGCTTCTGAGAACCCTGTCTAGTAGAACAGGTATTTGAGATGGAGTATCGGCTACTGGTATCCCGGCATCCTCGAGGCTTCTACGCTTAGATGCATAGTCGCCTACACCCATGGATATTATTGCACCTGCATGCCCCATTCTCTTGCCTGGTGGAGCAGTCCTCCCAGCTATGTAGGCTACAACAGGCTTCCTCGAGCTGAGCTTGCTGTAGAATCCTGCGAATCTCTCCTCTGCATCTCCACCTATCTCTCCGATCAGTACTATGGCATCTGTACCGTTATCCCTGATGAACATTTCAGCCACCTCGGTGAAGTCTAGTCCTGTAATCGGGTCTCCTCCAAGCCCTACTACAGTTGACACTCCATGGCCGTGCTTAGATATCTCCCTTGCTATCTCGTAGGTTAGAGTACCGCTTCTCGAGACAACTCCAATTCTACCCGGTTTGAAGACGTGGGATGGCATTATTCCAAGCTTGGCTTCACCTGCTGTTATAACCCCGGGAGTGTTAGGTCCGATCACCATGACACCACGGCTTCTAGCATAGTTGATGAATTTCAGCTCGTCGTGGAGGGGGATGCCTTCTGTTATCACGACGATTACTCTAATGCCGTTGTCGACTGCCTCGTAGACGGCTTCACTCGCGAATCTTGCGGGCACGAAGACAATGCTTGCATCCACGGGGCCCTGCTCTGCAACAGCCTCCCATATAGAGTTGTAGACTGGGATTCCGTGAACGTATGCGCCTCTTTTACCTGGAGTTGTACCCGCGACTATCCTAGTACCGTATTCAAGCATAAGCTTGGTGTGAAAGCTACCCTCTCTCCCTGTTATCCCTTGAACTAGAACTCTAGTTTTAGAGTCCACTATTATACCCATTAACTCACCCCCCAGCTAACTCCACTGCCCGCTGAACTGCGTTATCCATCTCAGTGTAGACGTCTATGCCGTGCTCTGCTAGTATCCTCCTCCCCTCTTCTTCATTAGTGCCGAGCATTCTCACAATAACAGGCTTAGATACACCTATCTCTCTTAACGCTTCTACAATCCCGCTTGCCACTTCATCACACCGTGTTATCCCCCCAAATATGTTGATGAGGACTACTTTAACCCTTGGGTGAGCTAGTATAATCTTGACAGCCTCCCTTACTCTATCGCGTGTAGCTCCCCCGCCTATATCAAGGAAGTTTGCTGGTCTACCTCCGTAGTGGAGGATTGCATCCATTGTAGCCATAGTCAACCCGGCTCCATTGCTTACTACTCCTACATCTCCATCTAACTCCACATAGTTGAATCCCAGCTCCTTTGCTAGCTTCTCGTAGTATGATGCATCCCTGCCGTAAAGCTTCTGGAGCTCTGGTCTTCTGAATAAGCTGTTATCATCTACTATTATCTTAGCGTCGAGAGCTACAAGCCTCCCGTCACACGTGTAGGCTAGAGGGTTGAATTCAACGAGCTCGGCATCATAGTCCACCATAATCCTGTACATAGCTTTCATGATGTTATCGAGTGCTGCTAGCTTATCCCAGGGGAGGTTAAGGAATGCTAGAGCCTGCCTAGCCATGTACCCCATGTACCCTGTGAAGACGTCCACAGGGATTCTAAGTATTCTATCAGGGTATCTTCTAGCAAGCTCTTCTACCTCAACTCCACCCATCCCGGATACCAGGTATACTAGTTTTCTTGAAGCTCTATCAACAGTCAGTGAGAGGTAGAGTTCTCTCTCAATGCATACAGCTTCTTCTACAAGCAGCTTTTCAACTCTCTCACCTTTAATATTCATTGATAGTATCTCTCCAGCCTTGACTCGTACATCCTCGAGGCTTCCAGCCTTCCTTACTCCTCCCGCTAAACCTCTACCTCCAACGAGAACCTGAGCTTTCAGCACTACTTCTTTAGAGCCAAGCTCCATGTAGGCTTTCACAGCTTCTTCAACGCTACTAGCAAGTATCCCTTTAGGCACACTAATACCATATTTTACCGCTATATCCTTACCCTCGTACTCGTAGAGCTTCATGAGGGGATCCCAACTCACTGGTAAGCTAGCTAGACGTATTTAACCGTCTGGGAGGGAGTACTGCAGTAAAGCCCGGGGTGTATTAATCCACAGCCGCTAGGTTTAGCAGGCTATTCTACTTTACTGCAACATGGAATCCAGGAGTATTTGTAGTGCGGGGGGTGGGATTTGAACCCACGCAGGCCTACGCCACCGGGTCCTCAACCCGACCCCTTTGGCCAAGCTCGGGCACCCCCGCACTACTCGTGATGATAGTAGTAGAGAAGGGTGGTTTTATAGTTTATGGCTGGACTCTCCGCTTTCTACGATGACAGTTGCTACGGGATTAATCAAGCAGGGTGGTGAAGTCGTCTTGAAGCAGGCTTGAGAGTACCCCACAAAGTCTTTCCAGGGTGATAGGAGTACAGCTATAATCTAGAGTAGTGATCACCTCAAGTACACGGGGTGGTCTAAGTGTACGTTGAGATCGAGCCTGGAGACTACCATGTTCTACATCCAAGACCAGTATACTTGATCGCTTCGAGGAGCTCTACTGGGAGGCTTAACGTTATGGCTGCGTCATGGGTTACACCCGTCTCCGACGAGCCATTCCTCATAGCTGTCTCGATATGGAAGGGGAGCTTAACTTACAGAAATGTGAAGGAGACAGGAGAGTTCACTGTGAACGTACTGAGCAGTGAACACGTGGATCTAGCCTATAAGGCTGGAAGCGTGAGTGGTAGAGATATTGATAAGTGGAGCATGCTGGGGTTGAAGCCTCTCCCCTCAAAGCTCATTAAAACCCCAGGCGTGGATGGAGCTCTAGGAGTACTCGAGTGTACTGTTGAAGGCGAAGTACCGGTAGGAGAGTCAGTTGTCTTCATAGCTAGCGTTAAAGCTATCCGCGTGAAAGGAGACCTCTACGCTAAGCACGGCTGGGATCTCAATAGAACTAGCATACTAATGCATATGCATGGAAGAGTATTCACGAGTAGTGGAAGAGTAATTGTAGCTGAGAAAAGGTGGGGAAAGGCTGATAAACCAGGTGGAATGGCTTAAAAGCCGTCAAGTAGTATCGTGTATTCTGTGATAGAGATGCCTAGAGTTAAAGTGCGCCTCGTCGAATGGAGTGATATAGTTGACTGGTCTAGAAAGCTAGCTGAGAAGATAAGGGAGAGCAGCTTCAAGCCTGATCTAATTGTAGCAGTCTCGAGAGGCGGGTTTGTTCCAGCTAGGCTGGTATGCGACTTCCTAGGCGTAGAGAACCTGGCGAGTATTCAAAGCCAGCACTGGACTGAGGCTGCGAAAGCTAGCGAGAAGGCTATCATAAAGTACCCGTATAAGATAGATGCAAGCGGGCTGAGAGTACTAGTCGTCGACGACATAGTGGATACAGGCGATACATTAAAGCTCGCCAGAGACTACATTCTGGAGAACTGGAATCCACTGGAGGTTAAAACAGCAGCCCTCCAGTGGATAAGCACTGTAGCTAAGTTTAAACCAGACTACTACTACCTGGAGGTTAGAGAGTGGGCTTGGTTCCAGTACCCCTGGACTAGAGTAGAGGACACCTACCAGTTCATTAAGAGGATGATGAGCGAGGCTCTCAAGGAAACTGGTAAACGCGAGTGGAGCTTTAGCGAGATTGTAGAGGGTTTCAGAGAGTGGTATGGGGTGGATGTAGGAGAGGCATACTACAGGGAGGCATTAAGGATACTAGTTGAAAAAGGCTTTGTAAAGTATTCTCCTGGAGAGGGCAGGTACGTGGTGAGCTTGTAGTATGCTCGTGGAGCCGCCTGTTAGAGCCGAGATAGCAGTTATAGGAGGGAGCGGAGTATACAATCTCCCAGGACTCTCAAACATAAGAGAGTTCAAGGTTTACACTCCCTATGGTGCTCCAAGCGACAACTTAATTGTAGGCGAGTTGAAAGGCAGGAGAGTAGCATTTATTCCAAGACATGGGAGAGGGCATAAAATACCTCCTCATAGAGTCAACTACAGGGCTAACATATGGGCTTTAAAGAGTATTGGAGCCAAGTGGGTTATATCAGTCTCCGCAGTAGGGAGCTTGAGAGAAGACTTCAAGCCAGGAGACTTCGTCGTGCCAGACCAGTTCATAGATATGACTAAAGGGGTAAGAGACTTCACTTTCTTCGAGGGAGGCACTGTTGCACATGTTAGCGTCGCTGATCCATTCTGCGAGTGCCTCAGAAAGAAGATTCTCGAGGCTGCAAGCAGGCATCCAGATATAAGGATCCATGGGAAGGGAACATACATATGTATAGAGGGACCTAGATTCAGCACTAGAGCTGAAAGCAGGGTTTGGAGGGAGGTATTCAAGGCCGACGTAATCGGCATGACCCTAGTCCCCGAGGTCAACCTGGCATGCGAGGCACAGCTATGCTACGCCACCATAGCAATGGTGACAGACTACGATGTATGGGCTGAGAAGCCGGTTACAGCTGAGGAAGTAGTTAGAACAATGAATGAGAATGTTGCAAAGCTGCAGAAGCTACTCCCGGAGATCATAGGGATCCTACCTGAGGAGCCGAGTAGAGAGGAGTGTAGTTGTTGCAGGAGCCTGGAGACAGCTTTAATGTAAAATGGTACTTGGAGAAGCTGGCTGGAATCGAAGAGGAAGCCCGGAGGATCTCAGGCATAATAAGGAATTTTTTGAGAGAAGAAGGTTCGAGCAGGCTTATAATATCCTACAGCGGTCACGGCTACCTGCCTGCATCATGCATGTTCTGGCATATGGTGACAATGAATGAGGAGAGCTACCCGCTGATAGCTGATGCAGTATCCACGTCAGTTCTCATTCTAGCCTACAGGGATCCAATACCACTAGTAGTGTTCTCACCGGTATTTCGACCCGAACTATTCAATCTACTACAGGCTTCAAGAATAATGAATCACCCATACATAGCCTTGATAGGCGAGCCAGTTGATGAAAGAATACTGAGGCTTCTAAGAGACTACAGGGTTGTATTCGCTAGTGCACGCGATGAGCTGGATTCATCGCTAGTAATGGCTATGGCCTCCTACCATGCTTTAGCTGAAGCTTATAGTGGCAGGCTGGCTCGGAGAGGCGAGAGGATACTAGCACATAGTAGAGAAGGATTCACGCCGGTCTTCGAGGAGATGATAGGTGCATACAGAGAGGTTTTCTCAGGAATCCTAGGGTCTCGGGAGCTGACGGTATCATCGAGTAGACTTCTCGAGTCCTCATCCATATACCTCGTTGAAGCCTTAAGGAGGAGAGGTGTTAGAGCAGCCTACGAGCACCCGGAGCTTGTCTCAGGGCATGGTAGCGTGCTGCTTCTCGGGACTAGCGTGGAGGAACACTATCTCAAGGAGGTTAAATTCAAGCTTACTGCTAGAGGGCTCCGAGTAGTAGACTTAGTGTTCAACACTGACCCTATTGAAGCTAACATATACTTGGCTATGATAGCTGACTACATTGCGTCAGCTAGTGGTTCAACCACTGTATTTTAAAGCTTCACTTCTAACCTTATATTGTGAGATGACGGGTATGAGTAGAGCAATCTCTAGGAGACTACCCCACCTAGCGGGTCTTGGGGTCTTTACAGGGGTGCTTGTTGCTATAGTAGACTTGAGTCTCTTAAACGTGGTGATCGGGCTGTCAATTTTCACTGCATCAATACTCTACTTCTATAGCTACACGCGCCAGCCCATCAGTCGAGAGGAAGTTAGAAGCGTACTCCAGGTGATATCGCTACTAGCAGCTCTAGGAGCACTGCTAGGCGCAGTAATCTCAAGGGGCGCCCTTGATTCGAGTCTTACAGCTGCTAGCATTATTCTTACATCCCTAGTTACAGCTTTGATAGCCAGGGGTGCGTGAGTTTTGAAGATAGCTGTAATAGACTACAAGAAGGAGCCTAAAAGGAGCTCACTCGAGCTAATAGAATCCATAGTGAAGCATGGACACGAGCCAGTATACTTGAAGACACCTCTACTCGACGCAGTAATATCTCAGAGCGGTGTTAAAGTATATCATTCTACCGAGGAGGTTGTAGTCGACGCTGCTGTTCTAAGAGGAGTAGGCTTCGCGATGAGCCTCGAGATCCTGATGAAGAGGATAGGTGTTCTAGAAGCACTTGCATCAAGGATCCCCGTGGTAAATAACCCGTTAAAATCTCTTATAGCTAGAGATAAATGGATATGCCTGCTCCGATTACACTTAAACGGCCTCCCTGTACCGGAAACCCTGGTGACAGAGAACCCCTTTGCTGCTATGAGGTTTAGCAGAGATAAGAAGAAGGTGGTTTACAAGCCTCTCATGGGTAGCCTAGGGCTTGGAAGCACGCTTATAGAAGACCCTGATCTAGCATTCAACGTCTCAAGAGGCTTAATCAGTATCGGGCAGCCAAGCTACTACCAGGTCTACCTAGAGAAACCCGGCTACGACTACAGGGTCTTCGTAGTAGGAGATAGAGTTATAGGAGCAATGAAGCGTGTTAGCACGCAGTCATGGAAGACTAATATAGCGCAGGGGGCTGGTGGAATACCAGTCAGGGAGAGCGAGGAGCCGTACGTATACGAGCTCGGCTTGAAGGCTGTGAAGATACTGGGGTTGGATTACGCTGGAGTAGACGTAGCTTACGATAAAGCATCAGGGAGATACTATATACTGGAAGTAAACGCTTTCCCTCAATGGGAGGGCTTAAGAAATGCTACAGGCGTGAACCCGCCAGACTACATTATTGAGTATGTGGAGGAGAAGGCTAGAAGGTAGAAAGAGAAAAAATATTAATTAGGGAAACTGCGTGTAGTTTAGTCTTCATCCTCCTCGCTGATGTTGTAGACTGATCTAGAGAACTCCTCTCTAATGTTTAATCCGTGTCCACCAGACTGCTGTAGCCTGTTCTGCAGTTCCTCTAAAACCTGCTGGAGTAGCTGTAGACCTGTAGCGTTTGTTCTAGAGTGGATTTCCTCGGCTAGTTTGAGAATGTACTCTTTCAACTCTCTCTCCTTGAACATCTTCTTGAAGCCAGGGTGCTCAGAGAGCTTGTCGAGTGCTTTAGAGACTATTTCAGCAATTACTTTAGCTTCTTCTCGACGTCTCTCCTCAATTCTAGATCGCACTTCCTTAGTGTACTCCTTTACTATATCCTTAACTTCTTTTACTTCGCCGCGCTGTATTCTTGCTTCTATTTCAGCTCTTATCTCAGCTGGAAGCTTCTCTATCAGCCCCTTCATTACTGGAAGTGGTTTCGGCTTGAAGACCTGCTCGTACTTCACGTAGTAGATGAATACTGTTTTCACTAGAGTACTGTAGGCTTTAACATAGCTCTCGTAGCCGGAGACTGCGTGCTTGAATGCTTCTTTTAAGCTGCTTTCATTTAGATACTGCTGGGCTTCCGCGATCTTCTCGTCGCCTCTCTCAATCCAGAGAGCTACTGGGCTTGTGTTAATGTCTTTTCCACTAGTGTAGTTGACGGCGTTAAGCAGGATGCTCTTTAATTCTGAGGCTGCCTGCACGATGGCATTAATAGTGTTAGGTGTTATAGTGTAGTTTTCACCGAGATTGCTCTTTATAACCTTTGCTAGGACTATGTGAGCGAATGCTGGGGCATGACCATAGTGGATGGCTGCTACAATAGCGAAGGTTGCTGCTCTACGAGTAGCATTACTCTCACTTAAATTCAATGCTCTCTCAAGGAATTTATCACCTAGGTTTAATGTTACATTAGCTACCGTGATATTGTGTTCTAGCTCCCACTGGAAGAGCTCGTATGTTATATTCCTCATGGTGTACGCTAGATCGATAGCTCTACTGAGATTGACTAGTGGGATAACTAAGTCGACTGTGCCATTTCCAGCTTCAACTTCATCTTCTACTTCAACTTCTACCTCAACTTCATTCTCATCCTCTACTACTGTAGTATTAGTGCTAGCCGTAGTGTTAGCAGGGGTTGACGTGCTAGTAATGGGGGTATCTACTGTAGTTGCCGTCGTGGTGCTACCAGCAACTAGCACAGGCATGAATACTGGATAGAGTACTGCTACAGCTAGAGCTGTTAAGGCTAGTAACCCGATCAATCCTGCAGGCTTCACCTGTCTCACCCAGGGGTTTATACGCACACCGTTTAAGATAAGGGCTAGTCTGAAACGATTCCTGCAACTGTTCCAGCCCGTTGAAACCAAGCTATCTATTGCAGAGTACATGGGAGCCTGATATTTACTCCACCGTGCTTGTCTCTCCAACTGAGACTTGAGGCAACGGGAGTAAAACCGCGAAGGATACCAGTTGTTGAGTCAGGTTGAGAGCTCGTCATCACTGGTCTGCCGGTTCACTATTCATCATCCATGCTTAAACACGTATTAGACACGTAATATATGCTCCTGCAGCTCCAGTAGGCTGACCTAGAGGCTTCTAAAGCCAGCGCGAGAAGCAATCCCGCTGGAACCAATTCGACTACCAGGTGAAGGGAGGTTTCTGCCCGCGCTCTCTTCACGCTTCACCGTTATGACGGGATAACGCGTGTAAAGTGCTTCTGTAACTTGAAGCAGCGTGAGTATCCCTATATGCGTGAGAGCTCTAGCAAGAGTCTTGGTGTAGAGGAGTCTCCCTCTTGTACCCTTTAACGTCTGCAGCATGTTTACAGAGTAGACTTCTTGAAGCTTGACGAGACTTATTGATAGGGTGTATGCAAGCTTCAACGTTAACGCTATGCTAACTGCTAGCAGCGGGGAGATCCTGCTCACCTGCTTCACGAGCTCGGAGACCCTAATTACAGAGGCAGCTATTGCCGAGAGAAGAGTCATGGAAAGCATGCGGGCGCTACCTGCAGCTAGGATTACAGGATCTATTGCGCCTACAGCGTGCTGAACGATGAGCCCTGATACCACGTATACTAGAGTGAAGGGGGTAACTACTGTTATTATATCGAGTAGTACTCTACAACCTCGTAAAGCTATTAGAATGAAGGCTAAGATAATTAAGGTGTATGGTAGCAGGATGGCTGGTTGAAGTAAGATTACCGTAGAACCTAAAATCACGGCTACTAAAGTCTTCGAGAAGCTGAGTTTTAAACGCGAGCTTCCAGGCGTGAAAGCTTCAGCTGTCCTCAATAAGAGGAACTTTAAAACCATCATCTACCACCTTGAGATAGCCGTCTTCCAGAAGGTGAGTATTCTTGAAGCTTCTAGCTAGTTCTAAATCATGTGTTGCAATAATAATAGATGCTCCATTCAACGCGAACTCTTCGAGCAGGTACATGAGGAGCCGTTTATACTTGTAGTCCAATCCCAGCGTGGGTTCGTCGAGCAAGAGGACCCTAGCCTTAGAAATATAGGCTAGTGCTAGAGAGAGGAGTCTAGCTTCACCTATACTAAGTGACACCGGATTCTGCTGCTCAAGCTTTTTGAGATTAAAGATTTCCATTACATCTTCAATATCATCCTTGAAACCCCATATCCTAGCGTAGAATTCTACCTCCTCTCTAACAGTATCCTGAGAGAACCAGTAGATCGGTGATTGGGGAACCAGGAATAGCGGCTTAGATGTCCTAATAAATCCTTTACTAGGCTTTAATAGTCCCGCTAGCAGCTTAATTAGCGTTGTTTTACCACTGCCATTCTTCCCAATTATAACTAATATATCGCCAGGCTTAGCAGTTAAGCTCACATTCTTTAACACGTGTTTTCCGCGATCATAATAGTATTCTAGACTACTAGCTATAACAGTATACTCACAGCTTCCGCTTTTAGAGGCCGCATTAATCCTGTTCTCCCTAGTCCTCGGTATCCTAGAATTCTCGTTGCCCTGTTCAACAGGATCTTCTAGGCGAATCACCTTCACCGCGTACTTCTCCAGGATTTCGATTCTATGGTCGACTATAATAGCTGCTGCATTATGTATTCTACAGTAGCCGGCTACGGTCTCCAGTACATTAGGTAGAATCCATGGGTCTATATGTGATGTAGGTTCGTCAATTAATAGTAGTCTAGCACCAGAGAGAATTGATGTAGTCAGTAGCAGCCTGTACAGCTGGCCATCAGATAATTCATGAATTCTCCGCGAGAGGTCTCCTAGTATATCGCTAATCAAGCTACAGTTGCAGTCTCCAAGGAGATCTAACTCCTCTCTAATAGTTGAACCAACGAAGTAAGCTGTTGGATCCTGGGGGATATAAGATACGAGTCCTTTACTCCTAGCTTCAAGTGGGTTCACTCCATATACTTTCACCTCTCCTTCCACTTTGAAGAATGAGTATAAGCCAGGGATTACGCCTGCAATAGTTTTGAGGAGCGTTGATTTACCACTTCCCGAGGGGCCAGTGAGAGCGTAGAGGCCACCTGCTTCAAGCTCAACTGTGAAGCCGTCTACTATAATCTTATCTCTAATACTGATCCTTAGATCCTTTATTTCAAGAGGCTTAGTCAACTCGGATGCCTCTCGCCTCTAGGAGCTTTGCTATAGCTCTCGATGAAACTATAGCAAGCAAGTGATCCATGAATAAATCCTGAGGGATGAATATCAGTACTGATGATACAAGTAGCACTAGAATCCTGGAGTCCCCGTTTAAACCTATCCACGAGCTAACACTAGAGCTCCAGGAGTAGAGTTTAGAGCCTGGTATAGCGTAGAGGGAAAATACTAGGAATCCAAGAAAGTATACTGGTAGCACAGCTATAAGAGATATAGCTAGGAGCACTATAACCTCACGTTTACCAATCTGAGATAGCTTGACACTTTTTCTCCTCAAGTAAAATCTGGTGAGAATAGACATTAATGGAGAAGCAATTACAAAGCCAGCTAAGTAGCCTCCAGTATAACCGAGGACTACCGCTAGGCCTCCAGTAAACCCTGAGGCTAGAGGTAATCCTAGAGCAATAAGTAGAAGGTATAATCCCATTGATAATGTCGCGTATGCTGGAGGGAGGAGAAGGCCAGCCATAACAACTCCCATATTCTGCATTGTATAGGGTATAGGGCCAACGTTGAATCTAATCTGCGCTAGCACTGCTGTTAAAGATGTAGTAAATGCAGCAAGCGCTAGCTTCGAGTACTCCGCCTTCATGTCTCTAATACCTCTCTGAGAGAACTTATGAATCCTGCTAGGGAGTTAAAAACATGTTTAAACGAATTATGATGCAAATACCGCTGGCATGGAATTCACGGCGTTAACGTGAACTGCGATAGATACGCGTTGCTCTCAGTTAAAATATAAGGTGTAATATACCTGATACAACTATCATGGATGAGGCAATGGTAGAGTGGTTCCGTATACTCGTATCCTACAGGCCTGATGCACTAACTGTATGGGGGGATCCAGTTGTAGTTGAAAGGCTCTCCTGGTACTATAGTGTTATGAAGAATGAGAAGCCAGCTAAATTCATGATAGCTAAGAAGACCCCTGTAGAAGTAAATCCTTTTGACGGGGTTCCACTCGAGGAGTTATGGGTAATCCATGATGAGGCATCCCGGAGATTCACCTCGCTGCTCAGAGATGTTAGAGAGCGAGGATTAAGCTTAAAGGAGCTTGAAACCCCCAAGTACAGCTATCTAGACGTGAAGACTGCTATAGCCTACAAGCTTATGGAGAACTGTGTTCTCTGCGAGAGGAGGTGTAGAGCGAGAAGGCTTGAAGGAAAGCCTGGTGTCTGCTTAATGGATAAGGACTGTATTGTCCACAGCTACTTCCACCACATGGGGGAGGAGGCTCCTCTAGTTCCAAGCGGCACGATATTCTACGGTGGATGCAACTTTAAGTGCGTTTACTGCCAGAACTGGGATATCAGTCAGGTTAACGCTAGGCGTGGTGAGAAGGTTACACCAGTGGAACTAGCTTCAATACAGAAATGGCTTAGATTGAAGGGTGCTAGAAACATTAATCACGTAGGCGGGGAGCCAACACCCCACTTACCATTCATTCTAGATAGCCTAAGATACCTTGATGTAAACGTACCCCAGTTGTGGAATAGCAACATGTATTTAAGCTGGGAGTCGATGAAGCTGCTCCTTGATGTAATCGATATATGGTTACCAGACCTCAAGTATGGTAGTAATGAGTGCGCTTGGAGGCTAAGTAAGGTGAAGAACTACTGGGAGATTGTAACAAGGAATATCAAAGCTGCACACGATTCAGGTGGAGACATGATCATCAGGCACCTGGTTCTCCCAGGCCACATTGAGTGCTGTACTAGAAGAGTCCTGGAGTGGATTGCAGCAAACACACCTAGAGCCCTCGTTAACGTGATGGATCAGTATAGGCCGGAGCATATTGTAGCAAGGAAGCCAGAGCTCTACCCTGAGATAGCTAGAAGACCCAGTGCCTCGGAGATTAGAGAAGCCTACCAGATCGCTGAGAAGCTTGGAATAGCATACCAGCAGGTGTCTTAGATGAATGGAAGTATAGAGCCTGAAAATGTATCTGAATATTACTTCAGCGAGCATTACAGGGTTCTCGTAGTCGAGGAGAACGGAGAGTTCACGGTATCCGTCGACGTCTACCGGGAAGGGTGGGATTTCACCGATTATACATCAAAGTGTATTGGGGATGTATGCCTTCTGCTAAAAGAGCTAACCTCAGACTCCCTGAGGATAGTAGCAGAAGGGATTGAAGGAGTCGTTAAAGTTGCTGTCATAGGAGTTAGAGTTGCAGATAAATATGAAACCATTGGAGTGAAATGGGTTATCGACAGGAAGCCCGGGTACGCTCAAGTCGAGGCTATCTATAAAGCGTCGTGGAAGCTCGTGGGATGCGCGAGAGAGGCTTGTAGAGAAGATTAAAGGTTAAATTATGTGGAGTTAATAATACGCTGTTAACTTGGGTTCCAGGATACGGAGGGTTGAAGCGTGAATGAATCCTTCACGGCGAAGCTGAAGGCAACGAGATGGGATGTTAAGAGGGAGAAGGAGCTTCTTGAAGCATGGGAGAGGGAGAAGCTATACGAGTTCAATCCTGACCCAGGTGATCCAAGAGAGATACTAGCTATTGATACACCACCACCATACGCTAGTGGTAAATGGCATGTGGGTGGTGCAGCCCACTACGCGCAGATAGACATGATAGCCAGGTACTTCAGGATGAAGGGGTTCAATGTCCTTGTCCCATTCTATGCTGATAGAAATGGCTTACCGGTTGAAGTACAGGTTGAAAAAGCATATAATGTTAACCCTCACGAGCTCTCCGCGACACCAGAAGGTAGAGAGCGCTTTCTCAAGTTGTGCAGGGGTTTCCTGGATAAAGCTGAAAGCGAGATAGTATCAGTCTGGAGGAGGCTTGGATGTAGCTTCCAGTACTGGCGTGACGGGACAGATAGCGAGGAGTACAGGAGGATTACACAGGCAACCTTCATAGAGCTCTACAAGAAGGGGCTGATTTACGAGGCTGAGAGACCAGTAAACTGGTGTCCTAGATGTAAGACTACCCTAGCTGACGCTGAATTAGAGTACGTTGACGAGGAAACACTCCTCTACTACATTAAGTTCCAGGTTAAAGAGACAGGAGAATACCTGGTTGTCGCTACAACTAGACCCGAGCTACTGCGCTCCTGTAAAGCCCTCGCCTTTAATCCAGGTGACGCCAGGTACGCTAGATACAAGGGAATGCATGTAGTAAACCCAGTCTACGGGCATGAAATGCCGATACTAGAGCACGCTGAAGTTGACCCGGAGTATGGTACAGGTTTAGTCATGATCTGTAGCTATGGGGATCAAAGAGATGTAAGAATGTTCAGAGAGCTTGGCTTAGAGCCCACCGTAATAGTGGATAGAGATGGACGCTTAACAAGTGAAGCAGGCCCTCTAGCCGGCTTAAGTATAGTTGAAGCTAGAGCTAGAATTGCCGAGATCCTCGAGTCGAAGGGACTGCTGGTTAGGAAGGAGAAGTTAAAGCATAGCATCCCGGTTTGCTGGAGGTGTAAGACTCCAGTTCAAATAATCCACTCCAAGGAGTGGTTCTTGAAGCAGCTTGAATTCAAGGACAGCCTTCTAGAAATAGCTGAGCAGCTAGATGTAAAGCCTCCAATGCACAAGAAGAAGCTAGTAGACTGGGTGAAGAGTGTTACAACAGACTGGCCTATAAGCAGGGATAGATACTATGCAACTGAGATACCACTCTGGAGATGTAGTAGGTGCGGCTCGATACTAGTACCCGAGCCGGGAAGGTACTACAGGCCGTGGAGGGATCAACCCCCGTGGGATGAATGCCCTGTCTGCAAGGCTCCTAGAGAGTACATTATTGGTGAGAAGAAAGTCTTCGACACGTGGTTTGATAGCAGCATTAGTGTCCTCTACATAACCTACTACCTGAGGAATCAGGCTCTCTTCGAGAAGGCATTTAAGTACACGCTGAGACCCCAGGGCTTAGATATCATTAGAACCTGGCTCTACTACTCACTACTACGAGTATACCAGTTGACCGGTAAGCCTGCATTCAGGTGGGTTAGAGTAACCGGGATGGGGCTTGATGAGAAAGGAGAGGCGATGCATAAGTCTAAGGGTAATGTAATCGATCCCGAGCCTTACGTGGAGAAGTATGGGGCTGACGCCTTCAGGTTCTGGGCTGCATCGAGTGCTAGACTAGGCTACGACTACAGGTTCTCAGAGCAGTCTCTTAAGACAGGGCTCCTCTTCGCAACTAAACTGTGGAATATAGCCCGCTATATCTCAAGCTTCCCTGAGCCAGAGGAGTACGTGTTGAGAGAAATAGATAAGGCAACACTCATCTACCTAGACAACACTATTGCTAGCATCGATAAAGCTTACAGCGAGCTAGACGTATACGAGCCGATCCACCAGTTATACCAATTCACATGGAATTACTTCGCATCCCACTACATAGAGTTAACGAAGTCAAGAGCGTATAATAGGGATGGCAGGTACAGTGAGCTAGAGCAGAAGGGGGTATGGTATACCCTCCACTATACTCTTAAAGCTGTTCTAAGAGCCTTGGCACCCATAATGCCTTTTGTAACTGATGCTATATTCAGAGAACTCTATGGTAGAAGCGTCCACCTTGAGAGATTCCCTGAACCACGCAGCGAGAACCTTGGGAAACCCTATGATGTGATCCAGGCTGTAGTCGACGCTAACTCAGCGATATGGAGGTACAAGAAGAAGATGGGGTTAAGGCTCAGTGAGCCCTTGAAGGTTAAAGTATACCTACCCGAGGTACTTAAAAGCGTGGTGGATGAGTTCAGGGAGCTGCACAAGCTTGAAAGCATAGAGTTCTATAGAACCCCGCCATCAGACTCCACTGATATCGGAGGAAGAGTATACCTAGCTAAACAGTAATCCTGTAAGTGTAATGCCATTCCGTTAGGCTTAAGTAGGGGACTAGTGGCCTACAAGTCCTGTTTACTTCCGTAGAGCTTCCTCATCCTGTACTCTATACTCCATGAAAGTCCCTTTAGCCAGCCTCCAAGCGATAGGGTTCCTGCTACCGGTTTAACCAGTCCTCTCCTTATAGCATCTAGTACGTCTTCCACGCTAGAGGGTTCCTCGATGTAGAGTACTGTGTAAGCGGAAGCTATGTGCTCAGGGATGTGTGCATCACTATTTGCTAAGCCGGGTTTCCCGAGGGCTAGTGCTGCATCCATTGCCCTGCTATTCGCCTTCCTAGACGAGCGGGCATTCCATACTTCAATGGCATCCCAGCCTCTATACTCGTATACGAGCTCGCCTATCCCATTTCTCAGCGTATCGAAGGGGTGGGCTGGAGCAATAATACAGTTGCTTTCATGGGCTTTATCTATCAGAGGGCCTATGCTTCTAGGCAAGTCTACTTCATTAGGACAGTAGACTAGTATATCGCCAGCCTCGCTCTTCAACTCTACTCCCGGTACAACTAGAATCTTCAAGCCGCTCCTCGAGTCAAGGCTCCTCGAGAGCCTGTACCCTTCAACTCCACCTTTGAATGTATCATGGTCTGTTATGGATATAACGTGTACGCCTTTATCTGCTGCATACCTAATGATCTCTCTTGGAGTAGCCTTTCCATCACTGTACACTGAGTGAATGTGGAGGTCTGCTACCACTACGATTCTAATCACCCAACACATATCCTAGTAGAGCACGCAAGCCTACACCACGGAAACCAATAGCTAGCAGCTCTCGGAAAAATAATACTGGGTCTCAGAAGACTAGGAGTAGAATGGTTTAAGCTCGCCCTTACAGTAGGGGCACTTGTAGTGTAGTCTCCTGGCATCAGCACTACAGAAGTAGGCTTTCAAGCCTTGCTCAACGCACCTAGGACAGTAGTATATGTTCTTCGCTTCATACCCGTTCACGAAGTCTAGTACTGTACCGCAGATAGCACACTTCTCTGTAACCCATCCTCTATGCCCAGGCTTATTTACTCCTTTAAGCAAGCCTACAGTCATTAGCTGACACCACAGTATTAAACGATAACCAGGCTTTATAAAGACGACTAGAACCACCCCAGCTGTCAGGGCTTACAGCACTCTATTATTAAAGAGCTGTGAGCGGGAAGCAGCTTTAGGCTACTTTCACCCCCACGGCTAAACGTCAGGTTTAATAAACTGGAGGATAAAAGCTACTATTGTGAGGATTCTTGCAGAGAGTTAATTTACCTAGTGAATGGGTTGAAAGAGCAAGAGTTTTCCTTACTGATGCTGAGAGGCATTTAGGTGAAGGCCACTACTGGTTGACGTGTTTTGAAGCACAGCAGGCAGCTGAATTCTATGTTAAATCTCTGCTAATAGCTTTAACTGGAGTTTACCCTTATACACATGATATAGTTGAACTACTAGATACACTAGCAAGTGTTGGAGTAAGTATTCCAGATGAAATGCGTATCTACGGTGATGTGCTAACACCACATTACACTATGGCAAGATATCCTGGTAGAAAACCATTCACTTATGATAAAGGTCGTGGTGAAAGATGTCTAGAGGGAGCTAAGAAAATAGCTTCGTGGGTGGAGAAGATTGCAGACCCCTAGACTTAGCGTATATGCAGAGAGACTTAGAAGCTGGGAAGAAGCCTTCAAGGAGTTTATCGAAGTACTCTGCCGAGATGGAAACGTCTTAGAGGTTTACCTCACCGGCTCGAGAGCTCGTGGTGAGAGCTTACCCTACAGCGACTACGATGTGGTAGTTATCGTTAAGAATGCGGGAGACCTCATGGAGGAGATTGTAAGGCTCCGCGGGCTGAGGAAGCATAGCTTCCCATTAGACCTTATAGTTTTAACCGCTAGCGATCTCAAAGACCCCTTATATGAAGGGATTATTAAGACTGCTGTAAGACTCTGCTAGCTATCTGACTCCTTCTAGTGCTCCTAGCGCCGCTATATTTACAACTTGCTCTACCACACTATTGAATGAAATATTATCTTTTCTTAAAGTGATGTCCAGCTCGTAGAGTCTTCTAGCTCCATCCTGCGTCTTCATTAACCCGAGGTTCCTCGCTTCTTCAACTAGCTTTCTGTGCCTCTCGCTCAGCTTTCCTTCTAGTAGGTCTAGGTATAGCAGTATTACTGCGCTTCCTGAATCTCTAGCTCGCTTGTAGTACTCTACTAGTTTCTTCAAGCTGTTCACGAGCAGGTTTTCACGAGGGTCGAGTAGCGTGAAGCCAGGCCATTTTGCTCCGAGAACCCTGAATACATCAGCGTATGATGCTCCAGCCTGCACCAAGGATATTTGTGTTAGACCTGTTGAAGTTAAGTGGTCGCTCATATCGCTTCTCCCAATGGATCTCAAGGTATCAATGTAGTGCTTGATGTCACTCCACTTACCGCTCATCACTACGGCGTCGAGGGACCTCTTAAATCTACCGGGGTCGCTTAGAATGCTTTCAACACCACTATGAGCTAGCGCTATAGATGACACCATTATAGGTGTAAAGTACTCTGGGTGGACTGCACCGCAAACCCTGTAGACTTCCCTATAGGTTTTCGCAACCAGCCTCCCTAGCTCTACGCTAGTTAAAGCCTTACTCCCTTTTCTAACAAGCTCGCCCTCCTCGTAGGCTGCTGTAAAGCCGTCTATAGCTATAATGAGATTACAGGCTACTTCATCGTAAAGCCTCTCGGGTTTAAGCCTGTGGAGGCCTCCAGGCTTGATGTAGGTGCTTAAACCGTGGAGAGCACCGTACACTAGCATCTTAGCTACTTCAAGGCTCATGGAATCCCCGGTACCCACTTAATGCTTAACTCCTCCTAATTAAGTGAAAAATTAGAGTAGAATGCATGCTTTTAAGACGAGGGGGAGGCTATCTGAATGCCCAGGTACCCTAGTTCATCTTGTAGCATGCCTAGTAATAGCCGTGTTCTCTCATCTAGCTGCTCGGCTAGTCTCCTCGAGTACTCCAGCTTCACGTGATTCTTCAGCTTGAATATCTTCTCGTGGAAGTGTCTTAAGGAGTCTTCAAGGCTTCTACTATTCCTGCACCCGTAGATGAATACTCTTAGAAAACCTACTACGCCTAGAGCATCCAGCTTGTCTGCATCACTGAGAACTACTGAGAGGAGTGTGCTCGGTTCAGTAGACCTCTTATAGCTGTAGGAGTGCTCCTCTATAGCTCCCACTATCTCCTCGATAAGGGTGCCCGGGAGTCCTAGCTCACCTAATAGTTCTCTCGCTATAAGTGACGAGTAGAATGCGTGAGGCTCCCCGATAACCCTGCCTAAGTCATGAAGGTATACTGCGAGCTTGATTTTATCTCTACTAATATCGAGTTCCTCGCCTTCCACTATGTTGAATGCGTATCCGAGGACTCTCTCGATGTGCGGCCATCCATGGTCTAGAGAGTTATCGTAGAGGGATCTACAGATGCTTTCTATTAACTCCATGGATCTCTCGTCTAATACACCAGTCGTCAAGTACTTCAGCCTCCACTACACCGGGTTAACTCTTCAAGCAGGTTGACTGATATATCCAGGCCAAATCTCTCCTTGATTAGCCTATTAGACTCACGTGGATTAAATCCTGTATCCCTTAAAACCCCGGTTACTAGCCACGTGAATACATCCAAGCTTACACAGTCTAATCCACTACACTCGCAGAGCTTCTCTAAAGCTTTAATCGAGGATTCCTTGAGTTTAGTGGTTACGGCTTCAACACACTCTCCCAGGGATCCCTGCCTCCTCACAATACAAGATGTGCAGAGTAGTATAGCGTTCCTTAAGTCCAGTGGTGGTTGAAGCCCCTCCACGCATGGCTCCATACCTGCCGCCTCGCATAGATAAGCGTAGATCTTGACTGCGAATGCTGTAGTCTTAGAGTAACCGCCCCTGTATAAGTCCGCGAGAGCTTTAGATAGCCTCTTTAAATCTCTGCAGAATACTAGTCCATTCTCCTCTAGATCCCTTGCTAGACGCGACGCGAGGAATCGAGCCAGCCTATTCTTCTTCTGCTCGAGAAGTCTAGTGTTAAAGCCCGTTGACACCATGAACTCCAGGATCCCCTTGAACACGCCCTCTAGATCCACATACCTCCTCCTAGCATGGTATTCTGCGAAGGCCTGCCAGTAGACTTCACCCTTCACATTAAGCTGGTAGCTGACTAGGCTGTTAGCTACTACTAGCACTGCAGTTTTACCTGCACCCTTAGATTTAAGGAGTAATTCTACAGCCTTAAACTGGGGGTCTAAGTGCTTTAGCAAGCTGATCTCTTGCTTAAATCCCTTAATCATGACTCCAATATCGCAGGCTCTACTGTAATCTACTTTAAGCATCCTAGTGCACCGTGGTTTATTTAATACTATTGTTTAACTTTATACTAATCAAGGAGAGCCTAGCGGGGAGTCTAATGCGAGTCTTAATTACAGTTAAAGATAACAGGGTTTCAGGCTTCGAGGAAGCCGATAAGCTACTAGTCTACAATGCAGAGAAAGGAGTAGTTGAGAAGAACCTAGAGAAACCCGCTGACATCAGCCTGCTAGAGGAGATGGTTGAAGAATACGATCCATGGTTGCTGTTCACCAGCAGTATAAGCGAGGATAACAGTGATGTAATAGAGGAAATAGGCGTTAAAGTTATTGTAACACGAGCTAGAAGTATAGAGGAATTAATAGATGAATACTTCACGGGTGCAGGCAAATGAAGCACTACGCTATAGACCTGAGAATAGGAGGCCATGGACTCCCAGAAGCTTTAAAAAAGGAGTTGGAGAATGCTGAATGCAAGAGCACACCTCTAAGCAGCAAGATAGAGGCTTATCTATGCAGGAGTGAAACAGTCATACTAGTCAACAGCATTGATGACTCCATACTAGTGGATATATTGAATCCTCCTCCAGAACTCCTGGATAGACTGCTTAAAGCGTTGCCGCCAGCGCAAAGCATAGTTAGAGTTCTAGAGAGAGGATTCAGCTTAGAAGAGCTAGTGTAGGGTTGGCTCTACTGGGATGAAAGTGGTATCCGGCGGCTTAAATTCAACACCATTATCGAGAGTATCCGTCCATTCTTGATCCTGAATGCTATATCGCCATCCTCACTGAGGATCTCTTCATCAGCCTCTTCCTCGTAGCCTTCAAAGTTCATGTAGAGGGTATCGCTCAGCTGGTCGTACTCGAAGCTTATTCTCTCAGGGTTCTCAATATAGTATCTTCTAGTACTGGCAGTATTCAAGAGCAGTCACCATTAGGGTAGAGGAGCAACTACATCTGTGAAGTCTAGTGGTAGCGGCAGCTTCTTAGCCTTGTATTCATCATACTTTCTCTCGAGGAAGGTCTTGAACACCGGGCATATATCGAACTTCCCGTCTCTCTCACACTTAGTACCCATTAGCAGGAAGCACATTTTAGTCCTCTTATCGTAGTAGGGGCATATCTTATGGTACTGTTTAGCGCTCTTCAGCATTCTGTTAACCCACCGCTGCTTCTCGTCAGCAGGCTTTTTCTCCTGCTTCTCCATTAAGGCTTCATCCAGCTCTCTATCCGAGATTCTCGCTGCAACCATGTTTCCTCACTCTCCTCTACTCTCAGTAAATGTTATCTTGGAGCTATCTTTTAAGTTTACTCTTTGATCACATGGCTCCTATAAGACTATGCTACTCATACATGGTCTTCAACTACTCTACGGGGCTCCTGCTATCCTTGATTTATATCTACTTGTAGTAGAGGAGCTAGAATAGTAAATTGAGAGGGAGGCTGGGTTATGGAGCTGAGAACCCTGTTAAGTAGGCCTTATGGGAGTTTAGCCGGCGTGCTCGCTGAGAAGCTTAAATCACCTCCCAGGAGAATGTATATTAGAGTTAACACGCTGAGAGTTAACCCTGATAGGCTTGTCGAGTACTTGAATAATACAAGTGGCTTCAAGTTCTATAGAGATGAGTATGTAGAAGAAGCTGTTTACACGTTGATCGAAGGCCCTTTCGAATTAGAGTGCGAGGCCGAGAGATATGTGGTTGTCGATGATAAGACAGCTGTCTCATTAATGCTGGGAGCAAACCTCTACCGTCCTGGAGTAGTTAAGTGGAGCTTCTTCGAGGAGGGAGATGTTATCGCAGCAGTATCAAGGAGTGGTGTTAGAGTTGCATGCTTAAAGACGACTGTATCCTCGAGGAAGCTTGCATCTATCAGTAGGGGTCTTGTAGCATTCAATACTGCTTCACCTTACAGAGCCCCTAGGCTGAGCGAGCTAGAAGCCTATGCTCAAGTCTTCTTCTACCCTCAAGGATACCCGAGTATTGTGACAACTAGAATACTAGATCCAAGGCCAGGCGAGCTGATCGTGGATTTGAATGCCTCCCCCGGCGGTAAGACCAGCCATGTAGTCCAGTTAACCAGGGGTAAAGCACTGGTTATAGCGTTGGATAGAAGCCTGGGTAAAATCCAGGCTTTAAAGAATACTCTTACACGCCTAGGCCTCGATTTAAACGTTATCGCTATCCCGCACGATTCACGCTATGTTCACGTCGACTTTAAGCTAGCTGGAAGAGCTGATAGAGTTCTAGTAGATCCCCCCTGTAGTAATCTTGGAGTTAGACCTATTCTAACATTAGAAAGAGACTACAAGAGTATACTTGACCTCTCCGCCTACCAAAAACAGTTTCTTAAAGCTGCATCTATTATTGCTAAGCCGGGCGGCGTCATAGTATACTCTACGTGTACTCTCACCGTGGAGGAAAACGAGTGGAACATAGCTTACGCTGTAAGGGAGCTAGGTTTAGAGAGTGTTGAGCTAGCTGAGGAGCCCCCGTTCTCTGAGAGAGTATCGTATAAGGGTATTGTAGCATACAGGTACTCACCTCTCTCTAATGATATGCCTGGATACTTTATAGCAGTGCTCAGGAAGCCTTCCTTCTAACGATGGGTGTCCCGCAGAACGGGCACTTATTCTCGCCAGGTCTACCGGGAACATACCCGCAGGTAGGACAGTACTCCTCATACTCCCTGGCGGCTGTTATACCCTTGGTTCTCAGCGGCTTGAAGGATATCTTTAAGTGTAATAGGAGGTTCTGTAGGCTGTAGTCGTCTGTTACCACTATAACTCTTCCATGACTGCTGAGCTTTAAAGCTAGTGATGCAACCTCTAGGTCTGTTTTTGAGAGCCTTGAGATCTCGCCTATTCTCTTCGCCTCCTCAATAACCCTCTGGTATGATTCTTCATCAGGCTTACCGACCTATAGGAGCCCTGCTTCAATTGCCTCGAGGAGTGCAATCCTATTCTCTCTATCTACGACTTCCTCTACGGCGGATTCAATAGTGAAGACTCTGAAAGCATAGCGGGGTAGGAGCCTATAGTATTTTGCAAGTAATCCTGAAGTATCCAGCACCACGTAGCTCTCAGTATACAATTCTCCTCTTACCCAGGATCCTTCTAACTGTATCATGAACCCCACTGAACCTAATAATCTTCAAGTAGCTAGAGCTCCCAGTGACTCGCACCGGCTCCCTTCTACCCAGGGATGTAGTGTTCTCTCCATCAATATATAGTACCGAGTAGTCCCTTGATGATACCTCTATAACGCTTAGATTAGCTTCCACTATGATTGAAGGCATACCCAACTGTATGGGATTCAAGTGTGTTACTATAAGGATCTCCAGGCCTGCTGGAGTTAACGGCCCTCTAGCTGAGAGATTGTATCCAGCGGAACCTGGAGCTGTGCTTACGATTAAGCCGTCTCCCTCGAAATCGTATTTGGAGCGTAGTCCAGGCGAGCTTATAGCTACTGTGAAACCAGCTACCTTACCTAAGTCAGCGTTTATCAAGGCTGCTTCATTCAGGAAGAAAAAGCAGTTCTCCTTCACGCAGACCTTGCCTCTCGGGTAGAGTTGAACTGTAAAATCTCCTTTCAGCACTCTCTCAATAATGCTGTCAACTTCAAGTGTAACATCCTCGTAGAAACTATTCCTCCTACCGCATTGATGTGGTAGTATTAGAGGTGTATCAGTAGGCTTCTGAAGGCACCTCGAGATCCTCAGGATTGTTCCATCTCCACCTATACTCACAATTAAATCCTTCCCGGCAATAGTACTGGAGTCAACATCATCTACCACTGATACTCCAGTGGTAATTCCATGAGTCCGGAGCACCTCGCTGTACTTTCTCGCAATGCTAATGCACTCTGCTGTAGGCTTGTAGACCACTTGCACTGATGATACAGGGAGCATTTCAATCAATCCAGTATAAGAGCACTAATATCCCTCCTAATATCTTGAGTGCTGGAGCACCGTGTGCTTAGAGGCATGGATCTCCAAGCGTGGCTGGTAGCCTATGGTGGCTGATAATATTCTCTGTGTCAGCGTTGAGAGAAGGTATGCTGATATAGCTATACGGAGGCTTAAATCCAGAGGACTCGTTAACACGGAGTACCGGGTCTCCAGGCTTGATGGTATAATTCTAATACCTGTAGTAAAATTCACAGGGGATCTCCACGATATTCTAGAAGGTGTACCATTCGTGATCACAGAGTGTAGTCCACCGGCTAGAAGACTTGAGCCTGCTGTTAGAGTTCCCTCCTACGACCTAATAGGTGGTGTAGCCATAGTTAGAAGCAATGTACTAGGCTTCATGGAGGAATCAGAGCTCGTTGAAGCGTTGAGAAGCGTTCATCCAGGCTTGAAGGCAATATACGTTAAGGAGGAGACGGTCGACGAGTATAGAGTACCAGTCCTGAGACTCTTATGGGGTGAACCAGTAAGTGAAGTGGTAGCTAAAGAGTACGGGCTGCTCTTTAAAGTATCCCTTGGTAGAGTATACTACAATCCTAGGCTCGCTGAGGAACACCACAGGATAGCAGTAGCTTCAAGGGATGGTGAGCTCATAGTAGACCTCTTCACGGGGATCGGAGGGTTCCCAGTTCACATAGCGTCGCTAAGGAGATCCCTCATCATAGCCAACGACTTGAATCCAGAAGCATATAGGCTTCTATGCTGGAATATAGAGGCTAATGCTAGAAGGCTTAAGGGGACTATAATACCATTGAATACTGATGCCAGGAGAATAGTAGAGTACGTGAGGATTGAGGGTAAAGCTGACAGGGTTATAGCCAACCTGCCTAAATCTAGTCTTGAATTCCTTGGCGTATATGATGCAGTCCTTAAACCTGGAGGTGTTCTCCACCTCTACCATCTCACCTACGATCCTGATACTACTAGAGTGGAGCTTGAATCTAGGCTGCCTGGCTGGAGAATCCAGGAGTCAAGGCTAGTCTTAGAGTATGCTCCTAGAGCCGGTGTATATAGATTCGATCTCGTCAAGCCTTAAAGCGTATAGTTTTAACTCGACTACTGTGTCAGGGTTTCGGAGCGCGGCGATAATTCCTCTATCTATATCTCTCGCCGCCTTGCTGGCTTTAACACCAATTGTAGCTGGCTCGATGAACGAGCTTCTTCTTATGACTAGTTTAACAGGGCTATCCAGTAGAAGCCTGCTACTACCCTGAGCTAACACTACATCCATTAAACCTCCAACTATGATTAGGGCTACAAGTACTGCCCTATCACTTCTTAAAGCTTCTTTAAAGCTCTCCGAGAAGTCTCTCGGTGCTTTACTAGCTGAGACACCTATAATACAGTCTCCTCTCTCAGTTAGATGCTCCTCTCTAGTAACCTCTAGTGTAGTAGGATGAGTAGCCTTAATATTAGGGTGGCCTCTCGCATATACTACTTCAACAGCAACCATCCCGGTTAACCCTGGTATTATTTGGGGCAATTGAGTAATTTTAAGAGAGGGGTTGTTCTTGAGCATGGAGGAGTACAGGAGGCGGGTTATCGAGGAGCTATATATGCTCGGGTATGTTAGAAGCGAGAAGGTTAAAAAAGCTCTCCTCAAGGTTCCCCGAGAGCTCTTTGTGCCAAGACATCTGAGAGAGTATGCTTACGTTGACACGCCTCTACCTATAGGCTATGGGCAGACTATTAGTGCTATACATATGGTTGCCATAATGACGGAAGAACTTGACCCTGAACCAGGTGATAGAGTACTAGAGGTTGGAACAGGCTCAGGATACCAGGCTGCAGTTCTCGCTGAAATCGTGGCGAGAAGTAGCCCTGAGCGGAGAGGCCACGTGTATACTATCGAGAGGATCCCTGAGCTAGCAGAGTACGCTAGAGAACGCCTAAGTGAAGCAGGCTATAGTGACGACGTGACAGTTGTCACAGGTGATGGGAGCCTCGGGCTGCCGGAGAAGGCGCCATTCGATAAGATCATTGTCACTGCTGCTGCACCCACTATCCCGCCACCACTCATCGAGCAGCTAGCAGATGGAGGCAGACTAGTGATACCAGTCGGCGACCCCTATATCCAGAGGCTCATCATAGTAGAGAAGCGGGGAGGCGTGCTCACCAAGAGATACGGGATTGAATGCGTGTTCGTGCCACTAATAGGTAGATATGGATGGCGTGAAAATCGTTCAGGCTCCTATCACCCCCGTAGTACTTAACCTAGGTATTTGAATTAACCTCCAGGAGAATAAGTAGACTAACCCGCGATACAAGTCTAGCCCTCACTTCTTAGACTGCACCTTCCTGCTACAGTGGGATTCACATTCAACTTCTCATACAAATTATATGCTTCCCGGTGGTGTAATGCTTGCAAACCCAGGCTATTCTCGCTCATGAAACCTGTAAATTCTTGTTTGTAGGGGAGTAGTGCTGGAGGTTTAGGAGTGGCTGGGGGAAGTAAACCACTTTGAGAGGCCTTTCTGCTCTCCTTTTATGTGATCCTTAAATGCCTTCATGTATCTCTCGAGTGCTGCTTCAACTCTTTCGCTATTAAAATCGTGTTCTTTTACGAGTATTCGTTTTACTTCATCAGTATCCGGGCTACGCCATTCAAGCTTGTACTTATCTGTGACAGGAGGTTGAAGGAAATACTTTTTTATTGTGGTGACATCTACTTCCACAGGAGTTTTCAGTAGGGGTTTAGGTATTTTCTCCAAACCCCCGTAGATTTTCACTAGCTGGAGAGCCTTCTTCGGTCCAATACCTTCAAAGCCGTCTGGATTATAGTCTGTTCCGAGGAGTATGCCGACATCTATTAAGCCCTCGAGGTTTAATCCTAGTGTTGAGAGAAGTTTCTCGAGGTCTATGACCTCCGGCTTTATCTCAATATACTCGTCTCTTCTAGGAAGCTTCCTCCTGCCGCTTATTGTAAGATTCCTTACTAGTCTAGGGGAGCCGAATAGCAGGCTATCGTAGTCTTGTGACGCCGACGCATATGCATCACCCTTCCTAGCCATGTAGGCTGCTTGAGCTTCACCTTCAGCTGGAGCTTGAACCCACGGTATCCCCATTGCATCCAGTAGACTCCTAGCATCCTTCACCATTTCATCTGTCAGTTTGGCAGCCATGGCTGCGTAGCGTCTTGCAAGCTCTAAATCACCTGATTGTACTGCCTCCTCGTATTTTCTTGCAGCCTCCTCCCTGATAACTCTTCTCTTCTCTATTTCTCTAGCTTTCAATTCAGGTGGCTTCCCGTCGAACACATAGACTGGCTTCACGCCGGCTTCCACAAGGTTTATTGTCCTGTAGAAGAGGCCACTTAAATGGCTGGTTACTCTTCCCTTACTGTCGAGTAGAGGGGTTCCATCAGGCTGTCTAATTGCAGCGAGAAACTGGTAGAGAGCGTTGTATGCATCAATAGCTATAATTCTACCTCTTAGAATCTTTAAATCTTCGAGAATGGATCTAGCTTCATCGGGTATGAGGTCCTTTAAATTAACACCCATTACTTGCACCAGGAGAGAGTATTTTGATCATGGCCTTTAATATCTTAGCATGGAGGATCCAGGCGTGGATCAGCCGCGTGGTTTAAGCCGCTATGCTACCTTACATACTCGTAGAATCTAGGAGAGAGCTTTATGAAGAGCTCTCTGCCTACTGATTCAACCTGTATGAGCCCGGAGAGCTCTAGCTTCATTAGGGTGTGATATAACTCAGGCTTGCTCAGTGTTAAACCATACTCCTTCCTCAACAGTTCTTCAAGGCTGCTCTCATATATTCCCTCGGGTTTTGAAGCCAGGATCTCTAGCATTACTCTGAAGAGCGGGGTGATCCTCCAGTACCCTGGTGTATACTTCACTGTAGAACACCTCCGCTACGTGTATATGCTTGGCTTAACAATCTGTCTGGGGAGTGACTGCCTAGCCTTCATCCCCCATTCAACGTAGAATTTTACCATTGAGTCGTTTATACTAGGTTTTACTACTTCTAGGGCTGTCATGAAGTGCCTCTCGCTGACTTTCTCTATGAATAGGGATTCTCTTAAAGCAGCCATAACAGCTTCCCTAACGAGGGCTTCAATATCTGCTCCACTATAGCCTTCAGTTATCTTAGCTATCTTAGCTAAATCTACATCTACGTCTAGAGGCACGCTTCTCGTGTGGACTTTAAGTATTTCTAGTCTCGCATTATAGTCTGGTGGCGGCACGTAGACTAGCTTATCGAATCTACCCGGCCTTAGTAGTGCTGGGTCGAGTAGGTCGGGTCTATTAGTTGCAGCGAGAACCACAACATTCTCCATCCTCTGGATTCCATCCATCTCTGTTATCAACTGGGTTACAACTCTCTCGGAGACTCCTGAGTCTGCTTCAAAGCCTCTCAGCGAAGCTATAGCATCTATTTCATCGAAGAATACTACTGCTGGAGCATAGAGCCTAGCCTTCCTGAAGATCTCGCGGATAGCTTTCTCAGATTCTCCAACCCACTTACTCATGATCTCAGGGCCTTTAACAGCTATGAAGTTTGCTCCGCCCTCTGTTGCAACAGCCTTTGCGAGCAGGGTTTTACCGCATCCAGGAGGCCCGTATAATAGTACTCCTTTAGGCGGCTTGATGCCGAATCTCTCGTAGACTTCAGGATGCTTTAATGGCAGCTCGACGCTCTCTCTTAGAGTCCTCTTAACATCCTCGAGTCCGCCTATATCACTCCATTTTACATCTGGTACTTCAACGTGGATCTCGCGTAGCCCGCTCGGCACTATACTTCTGTACGCTGAGAGGAAGTCCTCTCGCGTAACCTTGAGGTTTGAGAGTAGCTCGTCTGGTGGAGGCCACTTATCTATTCTATCAAAATTCACTTGTCTTCTGATAGCGTGTAGAACAGCCTCCTTGACTAGCGCGGCTATATCTGCACCAGTGTATCCGTGGGTTATCTCAGCTATCTTGGCTAAGTCGACATCCTGGGCTAGTACCCTCAGCTCTCTAAGCTTCCTTGTGTGTATTAAGAGTATCTCATACCTCCCCTTCTTATCAGGCATTGGTATCTCTATCTCTCTGTCGAATCTACCAGGTCTTCTTAAAGCCGGGTCTAGAGCATTAGGCCTGTTGGTGGCACCTATAACTATCACGTTTCCTCTTCTCTCTAATCCATCCATCAAAGCTAGCAGCTGGGCTACAACCCTTCTTTCTACCTCGCCGACTACTTCATCTCTTTTCGGTGCTATAGCATCTATTTCATCAATGAATATTATTGCAGGGTTCTTCTTAGCCTTCCTCTTAGCTAGCTTGAATACTTCTCGGAGCCGCTGCTCTGACTCACCATAATACTTGCTCATTATCTCCGGGCCATTGATGGTGATGAAGTAAGCGTTAACCTCGTTTGCTAGAGCTTTAGCTAGTAGCGTCTTACCTGTGCCTGGCGGCCCGTAGAGTAGTATACCCTTCGGTGGCTCGATACCAAGCTTCCTGAAGACCTTCCCGTATTTTAATGGGATTTCTATAGTCTCCCTTATCTTCTCTATTATGCTGCTGAGGCCTCCTATATCATCGTAGGTTACATGAGGTATTTCATCCACTGGCTCCTCGAACACGTAGACCTCGGTTTCATCCGATATTATCGCTGGATCGTATGGTTTAACCAAGACTACCTTGAAGGGGACAGGCATATCAGCTATAACTATCTGTATGCTATTACCCTCCATGACAGGGTAGCCTATAAGCTTGTGTTTAATGCTGTCCAGCACGTAGCCTTCTATTGGTGCACGATAGTTTGTTGGAGCCAGTTTCACTACAGTAGCATATCTGCGTTCAACTCTCTCCACGTATACAGTATCGCCTACATCAACACCAGCGTTAAGCCTTGTCAAAGAATCCAGTCTTATCACACCCATGCCTCTATCATGCTCACCGCTTGGAACAGCTAAAGCTGCAGTCTCAGATCCCCCTTCAATTAGAAGCATGTCTCCTTCAATTATACCGTACTTCTCCATTACATCAGGGTCAAGTCTAGCTAAACCCTTACCGTAATCCCTTGAATCAGCCTCGAGAACCGTTAAACGTATCCTGGCCAAGATTACCCCCATTTAATCCCTTTATACCTCGCGAAAACACCCATCTAATCTGACTCTAAGATTTAAAGCCCTATAAAAGCTTCTATTGATGTGCAGGGTATTCTTACCTGTTGAATCTGAAAGATTCAGCCATATATAGAAGAGAAACGTGGTTTAAAAATAGCTTTAAGCAAGGGTCTACTGCTTCTGCCCTGCTGACTCTAACTCCTTAAGCCTTCTCTCAATGTAAGCCAGCTCATCGTTCAAGATCTTCAGGGTATTCTCGATCATTATCTTCCTGTAGTTAAGCCAGTTTTTCTCGGCTTCTACAGATGCTACTAGACTCCAAGGATACCATGGGCGTGCCCCGTAGAGGAGCCATCCAGGCCTCTCCCAGGGGGGTAGGTGGCTGAATGGTCCTCTACCAGGCCATGGGCCTCTACTCGTCCACCATCCCCACTTCCACCAAGCCATTTTCGCTCACCTTTCCGGGAATATTCTCAAAAAAGGGTTTTTAAATATTTCCCAAAAATATCTAGGTAGAGGGGTAGTGGAATGCCTCGATGGTGCTGGAGGAGAAGGAAGTGGGGTCCCGGCAGGCCACCTAAACCGTTATTCCTGACGCTACCCCCAGTGGTAAGAGTTTTCACGCCGGATCCTGCTGGAAGCGGAGAAGAACGCTTAATACTTCCCGAGCTTGAGGCTTTAAAGCTAGTGGATTTAGACGGCTTGAATCTAGATGAGGCGGCAGCATTAATGGGGGTGGGTAGGGGTACTGTATGGAGGCTTCTAGTAGGAGCTCGAGCTAAGCTTGTAAGAGCCCTCTTATACGGGGAGAGGATTGTTATCGAGCCTGGAGGCGAGGTTTCCGAGGTACCTTCAACTCGAGATTCCGGAGGAGGCGGGGGCTCCGGGCATAGCTGACTACTATCTTCCCGCGTGGAGGATAGTATGCTGGAATACTTCACTATTGCTGGAGGAGGTCTCCAAGCAAGCTTTTAGCTTCAACTAGAAGCTTGTATATGGCTTCAGCAAGCCTAGCTCCCTTCTCTGTGAGAAGATATTCATCGCCTCTCTTAACAATTAATCCAGCCTCCTCCAGTAGTATTAAATTATGGTATAGCGTGCTGGCTCCCAGTCCTGCCCTAATGAAGTCTACTTTACGCTTCGCACCGAGGTACATTAAGGCTAGTATCCTCGAAACACCTGTTAAAAGCCTTGTATGTGCTACTTCATGGGGGTCTAGCTGCTCCTCCACTGGCAAGCACCCTACTCCAGCCAGTAGAGGCTTAGGCTACAAGACCTAAAATTTATTAGTCTTAGAAGGTTTCTGTCTCATAGCAGGGCCCGTCGTCTAGCCTGGTTAGGACGCCGCCCTGACACGGCGGAGGCCCGGGGTTCAAGTCCCCGCGGGCCCACTTGCTTACGTAAATGTTAAGCTATAAGGCTCTCTGTTTTCTCATCGAATATCAGTGCTTTATCCCACTCAAAACTAAGCTTTACTTTAGAGCCCATTTCTACTGTCAGGCTACCTGGAACGTGTATTCTCACGTATTCCTCGCCTAGCTTTACTGTCACTATGGTCTCTGAGCCTGTGGGCTCTGCTACAACTACCTCTCCTTCTGTATCGCTTATAGTGGTATCTCCAGCTATTTTAACCTGCTGTGGTCTTATCCCTATTACCACCTGTGATATCCCTTTTGCTTCTACTAGCTCGCCTATCTTCGGGTCGACCGGAACCTTTAATCCATGTGCCTCAAGCATGTAGAATGTTTTAACCGGCTGAGTTATCCCGATGCCTCTCTCAGACTTAATGGCTTCGCTAAGCTTCCTGAACGATGCTCTTATGAAGTTTATTGGGGGTACTCCTATGAAGCCGGCTACAAACATGTCAGCTGGCTTATAGTATAGCTCGCTGGGTGTTCCAACCTGCTTTACTCTCCCTTTATCCATGACAGCTATCCTGTCAGCCATAGTTAAAGCCTCGATCTGGTCGTGTGTCACGTATACTGTCGTTATGTTGAGCGTCTTCTGAAGCTTCTTTAATTCAGTCCTCATTGTGAGCCTTAACTTAGCATCAAGATTGCTTAATGGCTCGTCGAGAAGCCATACCTTAGGCTTCCTAACTAGTGCTCTAGCTAAAGCTACTCTCTGCTGCTGCCCGCCTGAAAGCTGAGCAGGCTTTCTATCCAGTAGTCCCTCTATCCCTAGAAACCTAGCTGTCTCTAAAACCATCCTTTTAATGTCATCACTAGTTAACTTTAACTCACGTTTTCTAATTTCAAGGGGGAAAGCTATGTTCTCATAGACTGTCATATGCGGGTATAAAGCATAGTTCTGGAACACCATTGCGACATTACGGTCCTTAGGATGCAGCTCTGTTACATCCTCGTCACCAATGAATATTCTGCCTTCATCAGGATACTCTAATCCTGCAATAAGTCTCAGCGTAGTCGTCTTACCGCAGCCTGATGAACCTAAGATCGCGAAGAACTCACCATCATTTATAGTTAGAGAAACATTGTCTACGGCTGTAACCCTGCCGTATTTTTTCACGACATCAACTAATCTAACACTCGGCATCTAAGCCCACACCTCTCATTCCGGATACCGGCTCTAAAGATTATTTATACCTATACCTGGTATTATTAGGCTTTAAATATTATTGTAGAATCCATGTTTAAAGTAGCATACTAGTTTAATCTTGATATCATTGTGTATTAAGAAGGATAGTAGTGGGCCCGAGGGGATTCGAACCCCCGGCCTGCGGGTCGCTCCTCCAGATCACAGTCATCCCGGGATGGTCACTCCGACCCGTAGAGATCTGGAGCATCGGCCGCCTCTACGGCGTCCGCCGCTCTGCCTGGCTGAGCTACGGGCCCACTACCAGTCATTCATTTTTATCACATAAGCTAAGGGAGTTATAAAGTCTTTCCGGGTAGTACTAGGCTTAAACTTAAACGCTATATTTAAAGGGAGTTTAGGAAACTCTAGTATGATATTGGTGTTTTACAGCATGGAGAACTATGCAGCGGTGATGATGAAGCCTTGAAGTACCCGCTGGATAGGATATGCGTTAAAAGCGGCGTGCTCTGCCCGAGCTGCCAGAGGAAGGTTGAGGAAGGCGTGGTTAGAGAGGATGAGATACCAGTTATGAGAGTGCTCATGGATTTAGAAGAGAAGTTGAAGTTCTTGAGGAAGGGGAGCTACTCTAAAACTTACAGGTTGAGGGACCGCTTGATAGTGATGATCAGAGATGGCTTCGAGCCTGAGTAGATAGATGAGCTTGAAAGAGAGTTATCTCAGGCTCTTAATACGAGGGTTAAAGTAGTTGTTGAAGCGGGAGACTCTAAGCGATTAATAGAGCAGCTGATAGCACCTGCATCTCTAATAGGAGTCAACCAGGTCTGGCTACCTGGAGGCACGGAGATACTCAACGTGAGGATCTCTAGGAGGGATCGAAGAATACTAGAGAAGAGTAGAGAAGAGTACGAGAACCTATTGTCAACACTACTCGGTGTTAAAACCCGGATAGTTTTTGAGTAGCCTCCTAGCTGAGGACTAGGTTATCCTTAAACAATTCTCTTAACACTACTGTAGCGTACTGACCTGGCTCTAACGTGAATTTAAGCCTGCATACACCCCCGTTACACGTTAATTCAGTGTTCAATGGCTTGAACATCCCCTTTCTATAGAAGCATGGGAGAAGTCTTATCTTCTCTACGCTCACTCCTTCAATTCTCAGTATTTCCCTGTATAATTCCACAGCGCTACTGCAGCCAGGCATTGGATAGCTGTTATCGAGCTTCAAGTAGCCTCTTCTCTCAATAATACTGTTTAGCAGGAGATTGAAGAGGTAGCTGGCGTACGCGTCTACAGCTAAACCGTGTAGTGATCTCGCAAATCTCTTTAATCCTAGACTACTATACCTTGAGCCCGTGTAGAGGCTCTCATAGTATAGGTTCCTATAGCTGCCCTCCAACCTCCTCACGGTTGCATCGAGGTCCTCTAGAGGGTATATGGCTTTAAGCAGCCATGTAGCGAAGAGATCCTCGCGCCCTGTGATAATAAGCTTCCCGAGTATGTGCGTGTTATGCCTTCTAGCACCGAATCTCTGGTATCCGTAGTATGCTGGGAGGCCGTGCCTTTCAATCAAGTACATTATCTTTTTAATAGCCTCGGGTAGACTGTTTTTAACATCCTTTAATGTGACCTCGAACTCATTGCCTTTAAGCAGCCCTTTCTGCTTTGCTTCAAGGTAGCCTTCAACTCTGAATGAAACATTACCTTCCTCGAATGGTAGTATCTTCTCGTCTATAAGCAGCCTTCTCACGTAGAAATATGAGGTGGTTGTAGCATTTTTGTCTTTCAATCCATGGAAGTATATGTTTTCAGGGGGGAGGCCCAGCCTTCTTGATAGTACTCTCAGTGCTTCTAGAGTATCAACACCCTTCTTCACGACCCTTATGACAATATAGCTGTCTCTACCAGCCTGCTCTGCGCTCCTCGAGATAAGAGCGTGATCAACTACCTCGCGCACTGCAAAGTTCTCCGGGCCCGGCTTGTACTCGTAGTCAACTTTGAGTCTCGTGAGAGAGTACTTCATGCCTGCAGTATAGTCTAGTGGGTGAGGGTAGACTACCCTAGTCAACTCTCACACGCTGAAACCATGGTTTCAGAGAAGCTTTAAGTCGCCTGTTAAAGCATCTACATCTCTATCTGGTGCTGGACCTATAGCGATGGCTGTCAGTGTTCCAGGTGGCACCTCTGTGAGCCCAGCATCCCTTACAATTGAAGCCGGTAGCCCTCTTGAAACAGCCTCCCTGTATCTTTTAACTAGTTCCTCCTCCCCGCTAGCTTTAACCACGATCTTCTTCTGCCCGCTACTCCACCATTCTTCAAACCACTCTCTACGCTTATGGAAGGCTTCGAAAGCTGCAATTACAGAGGCGTGGGCTACCTGGACGGCTATTTTGCCCTTACTGATCTCTAAGTCGCTTCTAACAACTATAACCTGCTTCATCGACTAGCACACCAGCAGCTCTCAATGTTTTTAATCCCCTACATTATAATCGTTAAGGTCGTTAAGGAGCTTTATGCTTTTAGCGAGGTGGGTGGGATGGCTGGCTACGTGCTTAAGCCGAGTGGAATAGAATTAAAGATAGATGAAGCTGCTTCACCACCAGTATGCAGCAGCTGCCATAGGCTAATGGAGCCTGGAGAGCACGGCGTGGAATTCTTCTGCCCTAACTGCGGGAAAGTCCTGATAAGGAGATGCGAGAGATGCAGAGAGCTGGTTGTCGAGTACACATGCCCTAGCTGCGGCTTCAGAGGTCCGTGAGGTGTCTAGTATGGGCCAGCTACTCGTTGTCGCTAGGATACTACCTGAAGGCATCGAGGTATCTCTAGAGAAGCTGAGGGAAGATATAGCTAAAACCCTCCCTCAAGGCTACGAGCTGAGAATGTGGGAGGAGGAGCCTGTAGCATTCGGGTTAAAGGCTCTCAGGCTAGCTATAATAATGCCCGAGGATGTTGAAGGCGGTACTGAAACCCTTGAAAACTTGATCAGCCAGGTTGAAGGAGTAAGCTCTGTTGAAATAGAGTATGTTAGCCGCATATAGCTAGCCTCTAAGCCCTAATTCTCCAAATAGGTGGAGCTAGTTAACCCTTTATTCTCCTCACGACATCACTGTTTCTAGCTGCAATTATGAGTAGGTTTCCAGGCTTAACGATATCCCCTGGTTCAGGTATCTTAAACTTCATGCCGTCAAATAATAGTATTATCCTGCCTTCATCCCCTAAATTGATCTCCTCGATCCTATTCTCCACAACTGGATCAGACTCGCTAATAGTCACCATGATGATCTTCTCGTCGTTAACACTTCCTAACTCTCTCCCATTAGTTATGGATGTAAGCATTTGAGCAATGACGTTAGCTATTACAACAGGTTGTACCACGGGTATCCCGAGCCCTAGCTTTACTACTAGCTCAGCGATCTCAGGCTCCGTGAACCTGCCGATTCTAATCGGTACGTTAAACGTTTTAGCTATAGCGAGAACCAGGAGGTTTGTTTCATCACTATTAGTTAAAGCGAGCACAGCTGTTACTTCCCTCATGTTCACCTCATCATACAGCTTTATATCTGTTGCATCCCCCTCCAGGAATAATACGTCGCCGAGGTTCTCGAAGACCTGCCTTCTCTCCCTCTCTCTATCTACGACTATTACTTCATCAGCTTCATCCTGCACTCTGAAAATCTTGAATAAGTGCTCGGATACCTTGCCGCCACCAATTACCAGTATCTTCAAGCCAGCCATAAAGTTTACACCCACAGGCTACCAGTTTAATACCATATCAAGTTATTAATGTCAACCAGGTCTTATAGGTTACACGAAATTCTTATTAGAGACTTCAGCAGGCGTAACACCTTGTGGAGGCAGGGTTAGAATGGTATCCACGGTAACAGCTGAGAACGTAAGCTTGGTGATAGTGGTCGCATTAACTGTTATCATAGTGCGAATAGTTGTATCGAGGCTGTTAAACGAGCTGGTTTTAAGGGGCTCTATCTCCGTGAACATCCGCGAGGTGACCCTGAAGATCCTTGATATAGCGGTAATCATTATATTGGTTGGTACTGCTACAATAATCTTCATACCCCAGTACTGGGGTATTCTAGCGGTACTAGGATTACTAGGCTTAACCATACTGCTCCTATTAATATACCCTGTATCATCCTACATAGCGATTGTAGCCCTTCAAATGAGGTTTCAATTAAAGGGTAGATTCTACGAGATCCTCCTGCCTGGATCCTCTAAGTCCCTGCACGGTAGAATAGTTGACTCAACAATCTACCATTCAATCGTTGAAGACGAGCACGGTGTCATCCACTACGTGCCGAATGCTCAGCTAGCACGCTCTGTTCTCAAGCCTTACACACCTAGAGTAGTATTCGAGGTGGCTGTTAGATTACCGGGGGGCGGTAGCCTGGATCTCGTAGAGCTCGAGGAAGCTATAGCGGGAAAGCTCGAGGAGTACGGGTACCCGGGTTTCAAGGATGTTAAAGATGTCAGCGTGGTTAGAGCTTCTGGAAGCGAGCTCGTGTTTAGAGTAGTATTCTACCCTATCTCGATACCAGTAAGGAAAGACAGCTTGAGGAGACTGGTAGTAGACCTCAGGAGCACGCTCCTAAAGGAGCTTCAAGACCGCGTAGTAGACGTGCATGTTGCTGTCCTATGAGGTTGCCGAGTGAAGAAGTACTTTACCATCTCCAGGGGGAGCTGGCAGCCGGCTCACACGGCCTCTTAGATCAAAGAATGTTGACTCATCCACGTGTACTTTAACCCACATCCCGTAGTCGAGTCCACCATCCTCGTACCCAGGGTTTAAGACTACTGGTATGTAGTTTGCAAGCCGGCATATCCAGGTATTAGTGTACTCTGTGATAAAGCAGTCCTGTAGCGTCCCCTTATACCTTGATTTACCCTTTAATCCTACCTCCTCGATTAATCTGAGAGCTCTTAGAACCCTCTCCTTCTTGACTTTTGTGGGTAGCTGCGGCAGGGAAGCGGAGTACGTGAGTGGTCTTATACTGTAGGATGCGAGGTGTACTCTCTCGAATTCAAGCTTCTCTATTACTCTGAGAGTCTCGTTGAAGTCCTCCTCAGTCTCCATGGGGTGGCCTACTATAATGTCTGTTGCAACACTTAGATCAGGTATTCTCGACTTCGCTTCCTCAACTAGCTCTACGTATTCTTCGACAGTGTAGTTGCGTCTCATAAGCTTGAGGATCCTGTTACTCCCTGACTGCAGGGGTATGTGGAGGAACCTGTACACTCTGCTTGACTCGCTTATAGCTTCTATTAGATCATCCATAATGTATCGAAGGTGCTCTGGATTCAACATACCTACTCTAACCATGTAGTTTCCTTCGACTCTTCTAGTAACCTCTTTTATTAGAGTAGGCAGTTTTCTCGAGCCATACAAGTCTATACCGTAGGTACCTAAGTCCATCCCTGTTAACTGTATTTCTACTGCCCCCTTCTCTACAGCCTTTTCTACAGCTTTGACTACAGCGTCAATGCTGTGGCTTACTAGCACCCGTCTAGCCAGCTTGGATATACAGAAGCTGCAGTTACCTAGGCATCCCTCCTGAACAGGGATTGGGGCCACTCTACCCTCGAAGTACACGCCTATTCTATCTCTCTCCCTTAACCCATTTAGTAGGACTACCCTGCCCGGGGATTCGAGGGCTTCAGCTACTAGGGGTGCATTTTGAGGTGATATTAAGCTAGCGCTTGGAGCTATCCTTGCAACAGTGTACGGTTCTGCTTTAGCCATACAGCCTGCTACAATGAGCTTCTTACCAGTTTTCACGGAGACCTCGTGTAGCTCTCTTATCCGTTTAATCATATGCTGCTCTGTGTCAAGTCTTACTATGCAGGTGTTTACTACTATAGCATCGGCATTCTCAATGCTCTTGGTTAGTGAATGCCCTCTTCTAAGTATCTCCTCTACCATTAATGCTTCATCACTCTTATTCAGCGAGCACCCGTAGCTCTCAATGTATACTCTCACATCCATGCACCCGGGGTTCCGCTTAACTGTAACCCCCTTAATATCCCGTGTATATTAGCCTTGAAAATGTTAATCAATAGCTTGGTGCATGCTGTATGAGTTCAAGCAGGCTGCCTAGCTACGAGGAGCTCATTGAGAGAGCTTACAGGAAGCTTGGTGGAGTACGTGGCAGTAGCGAGGTATTTGAGATACCCCAGGCAAGCGTGCTAGTAATTGGTGATAAAACGATTATACAGAACTTTAAGCAGATAGCTAACGTCTTGAACAGGGATGAAGACTTACTGAGAAGGTACTTTATGAAGGAGCTGAATGTACCCAGCTCTATTAATCCAGCCGGCCAGCTGGAGTTGAAAGGAAGATTCAACCCCTCTGCTATCAACCAGCTGCTATCTAGATTCGCCAACATGTACGTGAGGTGTAGTACCTGCGGGTCAATGCACACAAGGCTCATTAAGAAGGGGAAGGTATTCCTGCTTAGATGCGATGCCTGTGGCGCTGAGACAACCCTCCCAGCCTTCTAGGTTAAAGGTGCTTTCACGTGGGTAGCCGGGTGAGAGTATACGTTAAGAGATACGAGGTTCAAGGTGAAGTAGTAGTTGCAGCATGCGATGAAGACGTGCTGGGACTACGCCTCGTGGATCAAGAGGCTAACGTAGTCCTAGATATTGATCCACGCTTCTACAAGGGGGATTTAGTCGACATCGAGAAAGCTGTTGAAGTCTTAAGTAACGCTACAATCGGTAATATCGCAGGAGAGAACATTGTGAGAATCGCTATTGATAGAGGCCTAGTTCACCCGGAGGCTGTTCTAAGAGTTAAAGGAGTACCTGTAGCCATGTTCACGAGAATCTAGGTGAGTATCAACGGAGGCTCTTCCACTTGAGCGGCAAGCGTTTCTGCGTGAAGTGCGGTAGAGAAGTACCTGGTGAAGACCTGGTTAGAGGGTACTGTATAGACTGCTACCTGAAGTACCATGGAGTCTTCAAAAGCAAGCCTAGAGTAGAAGTAGTAGTATGCCCTAAATGCGGCTCCTGGTACTTCAAGGGGGCATGGCACCCGCCCGCTGACACTAGAGAAGTCTTGAGAAGAATACTACTGGATACTCTACGCAGATTCCTCAATGAAGAGGTCGAGCTAGTAGATGTTCAACCAGAATATGATTCAGAAGCAGATTTAAGCGGGGGAACTGTAAGAGCCCGTCTATCACTCAAGGTGGGAAGGCATAGTATTGAAGTCGAGGAGCCAGTTGAAGTTAAACTCGCCTACAGGGTCTGCGATAGATGCTTGAGGAGAAGTACTGGCAGGCATGAAGCCCTCGTTCAAGTAAGATTCGACCCAGCCGGGAAGCCCTCCAGCCTCTACAGGAGAGTATACTCACTGCTCCAGGATCTCGGGTTAACCAGCAGCCTCGTGGAAGTAGAAGAATTGAAGGATGGCTTCGACGCTAAGTTCGAGGATATAGTATCAGCTAGGAGATACGCCGGTACTCTTGAAAGAAAGTTTGGAGCTAAGCTAACCGAGTCATTCAAGAGCGTGAGGTATGATTCAAGGAGAGGGAGGTGGAGTGGCGTGCTAACAATATCTGCTAGAATACCCGTCATAGAGGAAGGAGATATAATCGAGTATAACGGGAAGCTTGGGGTCGTCGAGCAGGTTGCAGACGGATACCTTAGAATACTTCTCCTGGAGTCAGGCGTAGAGGTTAAAGCCCCGCTATCAGGCTACTGGAGCAGCCTGATCAAAAAGCCCCGCGGAGTATCAGTTAGTAGAGAAGCCTACACTGTGACAGCTGTAGATAAGTCGACAGTATACCTGCTGAGCGAGGAGACCGGGGAGGTTAGAGAGCATCGTTTAGACCCTGGAAGCTATCTGTTAAAGCCCGGGGATAGAGTTATAATAGTTAGTAGTGGTGATAGAGAAGTATTGTTGAAGCTTAATAGAGGTGGGGAATCTGAGTAGTAAGCGTAATCAAAACGTAGAGAGACGCGAGGAGATACCTCTACCCAGCCCCGAGGAGGGAACAATGATATGCGGGGTTGTAAAGCAGCTTGGCGGAGGATACCTTCTAGTAAAATGCCTTGACGGCGCTGACAGGAAGGCGAGGATACCAGGCAAGATGAGGAGGAAGATCTGGATAACCGAAGGCGACATAGTACTAGTAGGCTTATGGGATCACACATCCGATAAAGCTGACGTCATCCACAGGTATGAGAGAAGCGAGATAGCCGAGCTCGTTGAGAAAGGCGTGGTCCCAAAAGAGTTCATTGATGCTATAAGTGAACTAATATGAGTAGAGATGACGTAGACAGGCTTCTAGGGAGGAGAGACGAGCCTTTAGAGAAGGATAGAGATCTCTTCGAGACTGTTGAAGAAGTATTCGACATGGCGACAGTAGCTAGTATCCTCGAGTTGATGAGAAAGAAGATTATTAGAAGAATAAGCGGGGTTATAAGTGCTGGAAAAGAAGCTAGAGTATACTTAGCTAGAGGATTCGGCGACGAGTACCTAGCCCTCAAGATATACTATACGAGTACAGCTGAATTCAAGAAAGGCATCTACAAGTATATTAGAGGAGACCCCCGCTTCACAGGCTTGAAGGCTAGGAGCACACGGGACCTGATCTACGCGTGGGCGAGAAAGGAGTACGGTAACCTGAAGAGAATGTGGGATGCTGGGGTTAGAGTACCTAGACCCATAGCCTTCAAGAATAATGTTGTTGTAATGGAGTTTATGGGTGTAGAAGGCGTCAGATACCCTCTACTCATAGAAGCCTACAGGGATCTCGAGGCAGCCGACCTTGAAAGTATCTACCATCAAGTGATCACTGAGCTCGTTAAAATATACTGTAAAGCAAGGCTGGTTCACGGGGACCTCTCAGAGTACAATATAATGGTGACACCCGACCTCAGGGTAGTAGTAATAGACGTTGGGCAGGCAGTAGACTTATCCCACCCGAACGCCGAGGACTTGCTGGCGAGAGATATAAGGAATATTAACAGGTTTTTCAGTAGTGAGGCTGGTCTGAAAACACTAAGCTTTGAGGAAACTCTAGGGGTCGTCAAGGAATGCAGAGGGATAGAGAAGGAAGATTTCTTCCAGGTGTAACCAGGCTCTACGAGAAGATCCCATTAGAGAGGATTGGGGTTTTACTAGGCTCTAACGGTAGAGTTAAAAGAGAGCTGGAGGAGCGTACGCGTACAGTTATAACTATAGACTCTGAGGGAGGCGGAGTTATAATAGAGCCAGCTCTCCCTGAGACAACAGTACTGGAGTTAATGAAGGCTAGAGACGTGGTAAGAGCCATTGCATATGGTTTCAGCCCTGAAAGAGCATTCCGGCTTCTAGAGGAGGATCAAGTCTTAGAGGTTGTGGATACCAGGCAGTATGTTGGCGATAAGCCAAACCACATTAAGAGGGTGCTTGGGAGAGTCATAGGAGAAGAAGGAAGAGCTCGCAGGGTTCTAGAAGAGGTCACAGGAACATACATCTCAGTTTACGAGCCGTATATCGCTATTATAGGAGACTACGAGTCTGCTGAAGTAGCCCGTACAGCAGTAGAAATGCTCATTAAAGGTAGAACCCACTCATCAGTATACAGATACGTTGAAAGAGAAATATATACTATTAAGAAGCGTAGAGCACGCGAGCTATGGATGAAGGAGTATAAGCCTGAGGAAACTTGGAGGCGTGGAGAGGAAGAGTAAATATACTCCACGTGAGAGCTGGTTCCCTCATAGCTAGCAGCCTACTCTAAGCCTGAGGCAACTACCCGCCTGAATCCCCATCAGTTTCTCTAATGGCAGCTCAATGGATTCTTTAAAATAGGTGTTCTAGGGTGTGTTTTACTAGTAGCCGATGAAGATGGAATCCGGGTATAAGCTTAAATTGATGCTGAGAGGTCCGCATAGCTGAGGTTAGCTCTTAAAGGCTCTATATATGCTTCTACCTGCAGTGTAGCCTACTAGAATGAGTATTGGGAGATGCTCGAGTCTCCCAATGTACATTCCAGCTATTAATGCTGCTTTAGCTGCTAGCGGCATTGAAGCTGATGTTAAGCCTGCTGAAAGCCCGACATCACTGGTGGCTGATGTAGCCTCGAATAAAGCGTCAAGGAAGTCTGCTTCAGGCATAGCTATCTTCACGATTGAAGCTGTTGCAACTACTACGGTTGCATGGAGGATCACTAGGAGGAGGGCGCTTGATACTTCTTCGTCATCAATAATCTTACCGTCTACTGTGACATGCGGGCTCACTCTCCCGTGTAGTAGCATTGAGATGCTATAGGCTTTCAGCTTCTTTAGTAGAATGACGAGCCGGTAGACTTTAATTCCTCCAGCTGTTGAGAAAGTCATTCCACCAATAAACATGGCTAGTATTAGCATCATCTTCACATCCGCTGGGAAGCCGCCTACATTACCTATATTGAACCCTGTGGTAGTCATTGCTGATACAGTATTGAATACGCCGAGCACGAGGGGTGTAGTATAGTGTACTCCATGGATAGCTAGGAGTAGGGTAGTAACAGCTGAGAGAGCAGCCATTACTATAGTATAGTATCTTAACTCCTCGCTTCTAGAAGCCTCCTTAAACTTGAAGTCCATTAGCTGGCTGAGCACGAGGAAGTTCGCGCCGCCTACAGCCATGACTAGTATTGCAGGGATAACACTGAGAGGAGCGTAGTCGTATACAGCCTCGTAGTTGAGGTTGTAGTTGCTCATGCCGCCTGTAGCTATCGCTGTCATAGTATGTATTACCGAGTCGTAGAGGTTGACACCAGAGTAGTAGAGGAGGACTACGCCGAGTAGAGTGAAGAACACGTAGATCCCTGCAATCCTCTTCGCTGTCTGCCTCAGCGAGTGCATTACTCTCACAGGTCTCTCAATACTGTAGAGTATGTAGCCGTACCTCCAGAAGAACGGTATTATAGTCATAGCGAACACTACGAAGCCTAACTCGCCGCTCCACTGCATGAGTGCCCTCCACCAGTTAATACTCTTCTTAAGGTGATCTAAGTCGCTGATAACAGTGAGACCGGTGCCCGTGAAGCCTGAAACACTCTCGAAGAATGCGTCAATTAACGGTATTCCTATCTCAAGGTGGAGCGGTATCGCTGCGAGAAACGGTATGAGAAGCCATGAGAGAGCAGAAGCTAAGTAGGCTTCCATAAAGCCTGTCTCCCCCACCCTCCCCACTCTCCTCAACAGTAGCACCGCGAGGAGACCGCTCGAAGTATACACCAGCGATGAATACACGAAGTACAAGGATATAGGTTCACTGAATATAAAGTCAACTAAAGGGACACTCAGCATCATTAAGCCGAGCACAACTATAAGGCTTGAAATATCAGCAAGCAGTACTAGTACTCTCATAGATTACCCCCTGAAGTAACATAAACCATTATTCCTAGAGGAAGGAAATAAAATAAAGCTAAGCTTCTCAGCGGTGAGATCAGATAGCAGTATTGTAGGATAGAATTCAACTTCTCGTTAAGTCTTCAGTAAACTTGTACCCTCGCATAGAGTACTGTTCGCGATTGAATAGTGGTTTAATATTCCTCGGCGTGGTGGAAGCTACTTAAGCCTACGTATAGCCTGCATCAAGTCATTTATACCGCTTTTCTATCAAAGTATATGTTCTTCCCGTGGATGCTTAACGGTATACCTATAACTATATCAGAGCTCATTAGTCCTAGGCTTCGTGCTGCAACTCCTATACTATACATTACCCTGTTATCAATGTTGAGGTTTGAAGCTGTTTTTACCGCGGAGCCTACAGCTATACCTAGGTTTAGCAGGCTGCATACAATGCTGGGGTCTAGTGGGTAGTCTTCTGGTTTTCGTAGATTGAAGTCAACTATCCTGCAGCCGATTAATAGTACTGCATGAGAGCTTCTAACGCTGCCTGCATCACGCTTAAAGAAGTCCCCGTATAGTGGTGCAAGCTCCTCCATCCTGCTGGCTAGTGCTTCTAGCTCTGCTCTCTCATCGAGTATCTTCACCTCGATGTTATCGACTCCTCTAGCTTTAGGTGCAGTTATAGCGGAGGCAGCCATGAGTTCAGCGGTAGGGCGGACTGCATTCCTTACAATCTCCTCCCTCTCTATCAATACCAACCACCAGTTACAGGAGTACACGTAGCAAGGATAATAATATTCCCAGCTAACTTATCCGCGGGGAGACAGGTTCTTAGAAGCTGATTAATCCTTCCACCTGCTTTACAACAGATATATTCAAGCTTTAGCCGCTACTAGTAGCTACTGCGCTTTTAGAAGACATGTAGCCGCCAGTTGTAAGCTTTCTAGGAGAGAGTCGAGAAGGCATGTATTTTTAATGATAACTCTAGAAGTACATGATAATTCTAGGGTTGATTCTGTCTACGCTTTGGTAGATTTTGGTTACGGTTGAAGCCGTATGCGATTTAGAAACTGGGTATCTACGCTTTAGATAAATGGATTGCAGTCTATAGCTGAATAGGTTAACTTTTTACAATTCGAAGCATCTCCATCTACTATACTAGCTTCTTCTGGTGGATTCTACCTTCCTCTATTAATCTCTTTTTCGCGAGCTCGCAGTATTCTCGGCTGATTTCTACTCCTATACCTCTCCGATTCAGTAGTGCTGCCGCGATAAGAGTAGTCCCGCTGCCGAGGAATGGATCTAGGATAAGGTCGTCTACGTAGCTGAAGAGCTTGATGCATCTCTTTGGGAGTTCCAGTGGGAATGGAGAGGGATGCCCTATTTTCTTCCGGTTTTCACCAGGGAATACCCATACCCCGTTAGTCCACTCTATGAACTCTTCTCTAGATATATCGGATTTACCAGTCTTCTGCTTTCTCCATGTCTCCTTATATAATACTACTATTACTTCAACCGGGGATATAACGTAGGGTGCTCTAGCGTTAAGCCAAGACCCCCATGCAGTCCTCTTTGAGATGTTGCCTTCATTCCATATGATCGTGCTAAAGTACTTCCAGCCGACCTTCTTAGCGATATACACGATGTCAGCGTAGACGCTGTGAAATCCCTCCTCCCTGCGCCCCTTGCTCTTATCAAGCGGTATGTTCAAGCACATTCTTCCATCGGGTTTCACAAGGCTGAGAGCTTTCCTCAACCACTTCTCAGTGAACTCAAGGTACTTCTCGTACGGTATATTGTCTCTAAAAGATTCATAGTGAATGTCAACATTGTATGGTGGAGATGTAACTATTAAGTCAACACTATTCGGCTGGATCAAGCTTGTTGATAGAAAGTCATCGTTCACTATTATTATTCGTCCATCACTAGACTTAAAGAATATCTTATCGCTTTCAGCTCCTACAGTAGTCATGCCCCCTTAACCCTAGCCTCTTATACATCTACGAGTACTTATCTATTAAGGCTTTAATTCTCTCTACAAGCTATGCTAGCTGTAGAAGAAGGCGTGTGGAAGCTCTAGCTAAGCGTTTATTCTACTAGAAGGGGGAGGGGGTAGCGGGCCCGCGGGGATTCGAACCCCGGGCCTCCGGCTTAGAAGGCCGGCGCCCTATCCTGGCTAGGCGACGGGCCCCTGGTAGGTATTGTAATTAATACGTGAGGGTATTATATTTTATTTTATTAGCGCTGGGGGAGTCGGGCTGGAGGATTAACTTGGGTCTTTCCACGACTTGACTTAGCTGGAGGTAGAGAAGAGGGTGGCTTCTAGTTGAGAAATAAGAGGTTATTCTAATGGGGTGGTTTACGTGGTGCACAGTGAGGCTTTCAGCTCGCTTAGAATCTCCTCCTCGCTGAGTTCACGTGTCTTCTTTAAGGCTACATGATCCTGCCTGCCTCCTCCTCTTAAACCCTTCTCTACTAGCTTCCTAGCAGTTCTTCTTAGATCCAGGTTTCTCTCTAATGCTTTCTCTGGTTTCACGGCTATCTCAATTAAATCCCCTGCTTCTATTACTGTGAGTAAGCCGTGCTTTAGTGAGAGGTCCTCGAGAAGCTTTCTCACAAGCTTCTCATCTACTAGTGGTAGCTTTAGATACACGGCTTCTAGACCGCATATCTCGGTTCTACTTGATAGAGCTTTAGAAGTGAGTATTCCAGCCAGTAGACTCCTATACTCGTCTAAGAGCCTCCTGGATTCAGCGTAATCCCTGGCTATCTTGCCTGCAGCTGAGACTAGATCACCTTGGCTGCTGCCTAGGATTGACAGTACTTTTCTTCTCTCCTCGGCTTGCAGCCGCATCTGCTCTACAAGCCTGGTTGAAGCCGTGAATTCTAGTCTTATAACACCATCCTGTATTCTCTCAGCGTTGATTATCTTGATTCCCCCGACCTCTGCTGTATTGTATACGTGAGTACCGAAGCACGCCTGTGCATCCCAGCCAGGTATCTCCACTATCCTGAGGATCGGGGTGTACGTGGCTCCACCCTGGTATATTCTAAGCCCGTATCTAGCTTCAGCTTCAAACCTATTCATCTCGTGGAAGACTAGGTTTACTCTATCCTCCACGATCCTGTTAGCTAAGTCCTCTATGCGTTCTACCTCCTCCTGTGTAAGAGACTTGTGGTGAGTGATATCTAGTCTAGCCTTCTCAACAGTCTTCTCAGCTCCAGCCTGCCATACATGGCTGCCTAGAACAGCACGGGCTGCTGCAAGCACTATGTGTGTTGCTGTGTGATGCTTCATCAACCTATACCTTCTATACCAGTCTACTAGGACTCTCACTACCTTGCCCTCCGTGATCTCAGGGGGCTCCTTTAATACATGCACTATTACATCGCCGACCTTACCGACGTACTCGACAGTATACCTTCTGCCATCCACCTCTATGAAGCCTGTATCATGGTCCTGCCCGCCAGCCCACGGGTACATTACGGTTCCATCCAGTACTATGTACCTCCCCATGACTCCTAGAACTCTAGCCTCACATGTGGTTTGATACGGGTTCTCATGGAAGATTCTACGTGTTGCAGGGAAACTTGAAGCCCATTTAACTACATCAGCTGGGAGCTCGTGCTCTTTTTCTTTTACAAGTGTTGAGGGTGAAGAGTGTCTTTGAGCTATCCTAGAGTAGAAGTCTCCGGGTACCTCTACTTTAATACCGTGTTCTCCAGCTTTCTCGGCTACAAGTTCAGGCGGGATACCGTAGGAATCGTAGATTGTTATCAAGTCGTCTGCTGAAAGCCCCTTCCCCTTCTTCAGAAGTCTCTCCACGACATCTATACCACGGCTTACTGCATCAATAAACTTGCCTGCTTCAACAGCTATTACATCAGTAATGTAGTCTCTATGCTTTTCAAGCTTACCGTAGATGTAGTCGCCCTTCCAGTACTTCACTTGCCTGTCAAGCAGCTCCTGGGCTACGTCTACGAGCCGGCTGGGCTCAACACCGAGCTTCACGAGGTTTCTAAGCATTCTTCTGATTACTAGTCTAGCGAGATACCCTTCCCCGGTGTTCGAGGGTACAATGCCATCAGAGAGCATTAAGCCTATTGTCCTCGCGTGATCCAGCGTGCTGTACAAGTATACTGTTTTAACGAATTCACCGACATTATCGGTGAAGCCGAGCTCCCGTATAAGCCTCTCGTACTCCTGAATGCTCTTCACTTCTCTATCGCTGAGCATGTAGACTGTCTTCTTCAGTAGATCGTAGTCTGGCTCCTCGACTCCAAGCACATTCTTGTACTCGTTGACTAACCTCCCGTACACAGCGTGGAAGCCTGTAGGAGTCCTCTGAGTAAACCAGGCTATTCTCTCAATACCGTAGCCGCAGTCGACTACCAGGACAGGGTTATCAATATACTTGCCGTCTACAACCTTGTACTTCATGTGTACTAGTGTAGCTAGCTCCATGCCATCTACTAGTACCTCGGGAGCTGGCCCGGCGTTGCCACCCCCCTCCCACCAGCCCTCCTTGAAGACCAGGTCGTCTAGGTCTATGCCTATCTCCTTTGTGAAGAAGTCTACTGTATTCTCGAGTATTCCCTCAGACCAGTAGACGAATTTACCCGGCTTGTTGAAAGCGTGCATACCCCCCATTTCAAAGCTTGTTAAATGTCTTCCGAAAGTCAACCCCACGTTATCTATATCGCTGAGCCTCACAGAAGGCTGGATTATGACGAGCGGATTGAACGGCGGGTCAACTATGCCGTCTGTGACCGCTGGCTGAAAGACTACTATTGAGGCTATAGTGAGGTATAAGTCGTTCCTCCACCTAGCTAGAACAGGGTAGGGGTCTACTACACCATGCCCTCTTGATTTAAGAAACCCTATGAATTTATCCCTAACCTCCTGGAGGCTTAAAGGCCTCACACGCTTGTAGTCCTTGTAGAGAAACTCGTATTTACTGCAGGGTATGTCAGGGCACGTCTCCCTCGGTACCCTGCTCCATATTACTCCCTCGCACTTCCTGCACTTATACCTCTCGAAGCCATATCTTCGTAGATACTCTAAGTTTGCATCACTCATGATCAAAAACCCTTAACCAATGGATTCCAGATTACACTGTGATTCAACGTAAGTAGCTATAAAAACATTAATAGCTAAACCAAGCTGGATTCCAAGTGGTTTAACCGAAGAGTGCTGAGAAGCCTTCTGAGAGTGCTTCCTCACTAAGCTCCTTAGACTCTTCTTTCTCCTCCTCTTTCTTCTCTCCGCCAGCAGGTGCTGCCGCCGCTGGTGCAGCTTGAACCGGGGCTGCTGCTACAGGTGCTATAGATGCCTGCTCTAGTACTTTAGCTATATCAATGTTCTTTATTGCTGCTACAAGAGATTTAACTCTTACTTCATCGACTTGAACTCCAGCTGCCTCGAGCACTTTCTTCACGTTCTCCTCGCTTATCTCTTTTCCAGCCTTGTACAGTAGTAGGGATGCATATATGTATTCTATACCTCACCACCTCCCCAACTAAAGCACTGGCGTATTATAAGCTTAAAAGGGACTTTTAAAGCTTCAATGAAGCGAGTAGTGGTGTTAAGGCGGAGGGCAGAGAGGCTTCTAACCGAAGAGTGCTGAGAAGCCTTCTGAGAGTGCTTCCTCACTAAGCTCCTTAGACTCTTCTTTCTCCTCCCCTTTCTTCTCGCTGCTGGTAGTTGAAGCAGCGGGTGTAGCTGGAGCCTGCTTCACCTCAATACCTAGCTCCGGGGAGAGCCTGGCTACCTCAGCAGCTAAAGCGTTTGCTTTCGCAATAGCTGCCAGCAGCACGGCTTCAATGGTCTCTGGTGTTGTAAAGCCTGCTTCCACAGCTAATGCTACTGCCTGCCTGTGAGCCCTGCTTATAGTTAACGGTAGGACCGCGGGGTCTGGGAGCGCTATTTCAACAGCTATCTTTAATGCATCGAGGTGGGCTGAGGCTACCTCGTCCTCGTACTCCTTTAGGTTTAATATCAGCTTATCGCCTGGTATCAGGATTCCATCATAAGCGAGCTTAGGTCTCAGCTTTATCTCCTTTAAAGCTAAGCCGAGCTTCTGGAGGAGGCTTGCCAGCTCACTAGAGACTACGTCGCCTGACTTAGCTACCGTAGTATCCTTTGCCACATAGATGACGTTGCCTTGAACCTTCGTCGGTATCTTCAGCTTCCCGAACACGCTTAGCATTGGGCCGGGCGGGATACCAGTATTACCTTCTGGTATAACGATATCTACGGGAGTCTTCTCCCCGGGCTTAAAGTAGGTTCTCGTCACAAGTTTATCCATCATTAGTGTCAGCTCGAATGGATTGAGATCTGTGAATATGGCTAGAAGCTGGCCTGTTAAGTGACCCTCGAATAAGCTCGAGTCTATTCCAGCTTTCCTTAAAGCTATTCCTAGCAGTTTAGGCTTAACGACTTTTAGAACAGCTTTCCCATGTAGCTTCTTCCTCAGCATTTGTATGTGGCTTGCCGGTATCCCTGTCACATCAGCTATTAGTATAGTCCTGTACCTCCTAGCCTGCTCTGCGAGCTCGTCTACAAGCTTGACTTTCCACTCAGGCAGCTCCCTTGTTAAAGCTTTCATGGAACTACACCTCCACCGGCATCCCCATTGTAGTCTTGAATACTACTTTACGAATATTAGCTACCCCTGAGGGTAGCTTTGACTCTAGAGTGGAGAGTACTGCTAGAGCGTTATCAGCTAGGTCGCTTGGACTCATATCTGCTGCACCGATTGAAGTCATTACTTGGGGTTGATCCTTGACTCTAACAACAACTGTATTAGCGTACCTCTTGATTAATCCAGCTATGTCAGCTGATGCTGGTAGAGGCACTGGTGCCTTCCCCCTTGGACCCATTGCTGGGCCTAGAGTGCGCCCCACCAGGGACATTAAGTCTGTTCTTACAAGTATCCAGTCGCATTGATCCACTATCTTCTTAGCCTGCTTCTTGGTTAAACCTTGTAGATCCTGGCTTGTCAGCACGATTCTCGCCCCGGCTTCACGGGCTTTCACAGCTATCTCGCCGTCTGCTACAACACAGATACTTCTCTCCTTCCCTCTACCCTTAGGTAGCACTACGTACTCCCTTATTCTCCCAGCCTGCCCTTTAACATCGATATCCTTAAGCACTACTACCATCTCCACGCTCTGCTTGAATCCCCGTTCTCCGCCTAGCTTTAAGGCTTTCTCTATAGCGTTCACTATGGTTTCACGCGTGTAGGCTGGCATCACCCACCACCTTTACTCCACTCCTCCTCGTACTTTGAGAGTATTTCATCGTATGCACCAGTATCAATCAGCTTCTGTATTTCTCTTGGATCCTTTCCGTCAACAGTTATCCCGATTGATCTAGCCGATCCTAGAATAGTTTTAACCGCCGCTTTAAGTGTCTTAGCTGTCAGTGAATCCTTCTTGAGTATAGCGATTTTCACCGCCTGCTCGAAGCTTATATTACCTATCTTCTGGTGGCCTGGATCCCCTGTAGGCTGCTTGACGCCAGCCTCCTTCATTAAGAGGGCTGTAGTTGTAGGTATCCCGACTCGCACCTGGAACTTCTTCGTCTCAGTATCGATTACTATCTCTACTGGGACTGTAAGCCCCTCGAAGTCTCTTGTAGCATCGTTGATTGCTTTAACAACTTCTTGAATATTCAGCTTGTATGGGGAGAGAGTAGGGCCTAGTGGAGGCCCTGGTGTCGCCCGCCCTCCTTCCACCATGACTCTTATAGTCTTCTCCACCATTTCTACGCACCCTTACTTGTCTTCCTCACGTAATCACCTGGAATAGTTATGGGTATTGTGAAAGCAGCCTCTAAAATGTTCACTGTGAGCATGTTTTTATTCTTATCTATACTAGATACTCTAGCATACATTCCTCTAAAGGGGCCTCTAGTTATCTCGACTACATCCCCGACGTTAAGTTCCTCGATGACGGGTTTAGGTTTAAGCATTCTCTCAAGCTCCTCGAAGGATACCTTCACCGGTCTCCCGCTTTTAACGTACTTTATGTCTGCTATTAGACTGTAGAGCTCGCTAAGTTTTTCCAGCTCTATAAACACGTAGCCTCTAACACCTGGAGGTATAATTATCCCTCGGACACTAGTCTCCTCGCCTCTTGAAAGCTTCTCTTCAACCCTAGTGCTCATGATTAAAGCTACATCGAGCTCTCTACCTAGAGTTGTCCTCACAGCGTACACCTTAACTTCTCTGGTATCCTGGCCCTCCTGCTCAGCCAAAAGCTTCACCCCGTGTAGGGATAGAGGAACGTGTAGAATATCATTCTTATAGCGAAAGCTATTCCTCCAACTAGAGCGAGGCCTAGAAGGCTAATCTTCAGTATAGTTAAGTACTCGTCTGGCTCAGGCTTCACAGCAATAGCTAAAATCTTCCTCCACGAGTCTACTAGCTCCCTAAGATTCAATTCAAACACCTACTCGCTGTAAGCAGAGATGATCCTGTCGACATACTCGGATGGATTAAAAGGCTTTAAATCCTTGTAGTCCTGGCCTACACCGATGAAGATTATGGGTTTTCTCAAGATGTAAGCTATGCTTAATGGAACCCCGCCCTCCTCGTAAGCGTCGACTTTCGCTACCACAACACCATCTACCCCGACGGCTTCATTGAAGAATCTAGCTTGCTCTAATGCATCATTACCTGTTAAAGCGTCTACAACCAGGATCTTCACGTCGGGCTTTACTACTCTCACAATCTTCTTCAACTCCCCGATTAAATCCACGTCTACGTGCATTCTACCAGCAGTATCCACGAGGAAGACGTTGAAGCCCCTGTTCAACCCGTATTTGATTGCATCGTATGCTAGTGCAGCTGGATCTGAGCCATACCTGCCTGTGAACACAGGTATCCCTGTTCTCTCAGAGTGTACTTTAAGCTGCTCCTGAGCCCCGGCTCTGAAAGTGTCAGCAGCAATCATTAAGGGTTTAAACCCGTTGTCACGCATGTAGACTGCTATCTTAGCGATCGTTGTGGTCTTGCCGACCCCGTTCACGCCGAGGAAGACTACTTTAAGTGGGGGTCTTGCTGCAGCCATGGATACCAGGTCCAGGTTGCCTAGCCCCTCAAAGTACCCTAGGAGTATGGTTTTCAATGCTTTCACGAGATCCTCTTTCCGCTTGATAGAGCCTTCTTCTATAAGCTTAGCTAGCTTTAACGCTATATCCTCAGCTGCCTCGTAGGCTACATCGTTTGCTAGAAGCTCTAGTTTTAACTCGTCTACAGCTTCTAGAAGCTTCTCCTTCGAGGATATGAAGCTTGATGCAGTCTCAATGAACCTGGAGAAAACAGCTTTAAGCTTCTTGAACAATTATCCTTATCCTCCACTAGTCTCCTCGAGCCTGCTCCCGCCAGCTGTAAGCTGGGTTAAAATGCTCTGCAGTTTTTCAAGCTCCTCTACGACTACCCTATATCTTCTCTGAAGCTCAGCTATAAGCTTCTCGAGGCTACTACTCTTCTTAGAGATTATTTCAGATGCACTCGTCTTATCTGTCTTCAAGTAGTACCCTAGCCCCAGGTGTACTAGGATGCTTTTACTCCAGCCCTCACTTATAGTAGCTGGTATCATAGCTGTTGACAGCCGATCTATAACCACGTAGCCCGATCCGCCTTCATCAGGCATGTTCTTTAGGGTTTCAAGTGCTAGCTGGAGCTCCCTCTGCTGGGAGACGTAGGTGTTAATAGTTGACGCCAGCATGTTAGCGTACTCCCTTAGCTCGTTGATTCTAGCAGCTATCTCCTCAAGTGAGATAGTCCCCTTGCTCCTATCCTCGCTCATGGCTTTACAATCCTCTCCAAGCTTAGTATATGCCTTATAGAATGGCTTCTCGCTTCACTCGGGTCAATCTCCTCTATTCTCTCAACTCTGATGTGATACCTCTTCAACTTGTGGTTGCTGCCTAGTATCGAGTAGAGCTTCTCGAGAACCTCCTTCTCGTTAATCCCCCTCAGCTCCTTCGTGAACTTCTGCCATGTAGGGTATTTATCATGGCTCACCAGCATGTAGCCTGTAACCCTGTAGGTTTTAACCTCCATTACTCTCCACCCCCGAAGCCTCTTCGCACTCTAAGTATCTCGGGTCCGGTTGTATTTCCTCCTACGACTACACCGTGATTATTAGCTAATAAACCACTCTTCACGAAGGGGATGCCGGCGTTAACTGTTGCGCGTTCAACTCTCACAGCGAGGATCTCTTGAATGGACTCTAAGCTCTGGTCGTCTACATCAGGGTGTACTACTCCACCTCTATCACTTACAACGAGTATGCTTCCAGGTATATCCATGTTCATTAAGCGGGCTTGAATAACCTCTACTCCAACTATACTGCGGATTTCCTCCAAGTCTTCTTTATCCATTAGAGGGCTGGCTATACAACCCTTGTTATTGCATGCGAGAAGATTTCCCAGCGCTGTGTAGCGTGAGCGGGATACGTGTACTGCTATGTCGACGCCTAGATCCTTCAGCTGGCTGCGCAGGTACTCTACTTCATCCTCGAACACGATTCTAGGTAGTATTATCGCGTTATCATTTCCAGCGATAAAAACTCCATTCAAAGGAGTTCCCGCAATCCTTGATTCAAGGGCTGCTTTAACGCCTAGAACGCTTACAAGCTCCTCTACGTCGCTTCTACCCACGCCTGGAGGTAGCAGTAGCACCTTATTATTAGTGTAAGCGTAGACACCTATATTAGAGTTGCCGTGGAAGCTCATCCTCACTATCTCCAATAAAACCACCCTCCAATCCATTATAAATGGTGTTTACATTGCATCTAAAATAACAAGTTTACTGCTAAGTCTTCACTCTCTTCAAGAGTACTCTAGCAGTCTTATTCTCCCTGTCGAATCTAATCTCAACAGGTACACGTCGCGGAGGCTTCTCACGGCTCCTCGACCAAACATATCTGTTAACGCTTGGATCTATTATTATTCTCTCAGCTTCCTTGAAGTGCCTGGCAACATACCTTCTTATCAATCTAATAGCTCTATCAGCCCTATTGGATCTCCGCCCGAAGAACACTCTCTTTAAGGGTATTACGTGTACTGTCTTCTCCACCTGCTTTGACTCACTCATAGCTCATATCCCCCTAAATGTTCTTAAGCTTACTCCTCCTCCAGTTTCTCAGCCTGAATCCTCTCCTAGCTCTTAAACGCGTTTTAATTGTAACCCATACGGGTATCGGGCTATTTGACTTGAAGGCTGCTGCAAGCCTGAGCTTTCTAGCTACATGCTTAAATCTAGCCATTTCTCTAACACCTATTTCCTCTTGAATTCTATCTTCGGCTCCCTGTAAGTCTGCTGGTATATTTCTGAGAGAAGCTTCTTTAAAAACTCATCTGTTATAGGTATTCTTACTCTACCGCTCTGCGCTAGATTTATCAGTTGCTCTTCAAGCAAGCTTGCAAGCTCTGGCTTCACGAGCCTCAAGTTGTTGAGTCTTTCTCTAGCCTCAGGTGTCAGTATTCTTCTTAGAGTTGCATCTATGATTGCACGCTTCTGCTTCTCTTCCTCCATGCGCCGCCGTAGCTCCTCGAGCTTCCTCCTCCTCAACTCCTCGAGTTCTGCATCATACTCGCTACCGTATTCATCTCCAGCTGGCACGGGGAGACCCCCAGCTACCTGCGTATTACCTGGGCGGGGAGGTACTTAGCGAGCTCCGGGTTCTCTCGGCTCTCCTCAACCATGATCTCGAATGCAAGCCTATCCATTAGGGATCTAGCCTGTGGTGTTAGAATCCTACCCTTCCTGGTCCGCCTGACAAGCTGTGCTCTCTCAAGCTGCTTTAATATCTCTCTTATCGCTTTACCCGATGCCTCTACTGACCTCTCTGGGCGTACCCCTCTGTTCTTCCTCCCCCCATACTCTCTTCTCAGCTTCGTGAGGCCTACAGGCTCGCCAGCCTTATAGAGTTTTCTGAGAATACTGGCTGCTCTATAATACCACCAGTCAGGGTTGCTTGGTGGCTTCTCCTTATGCGGGCCTGTCTTAGCGAAGATACTCCACTCGGGTGGCTTAACCTCTGGAACCTCCTTCTTCAAGTACTCAGCTAGCTTTTCAATCAGCTTGCTAGCTGGAGCCTCAAGCGCTGTAACCATGCTATCTCACCGTTAAACCTGGTTTGATACTTGAATACAGATTAGTTTAATCCTTTAAAATACCTCTTCTAGAAGACCCGGTTTTAACTAGGATTATCGTGAACCCTCTGGTCTCGTAGAATCTCCCGCCGGCTGCAGCAGCTATTCTCGCAGCCAGCTCCTCTACGCTCACCTCACGTCCACTTCTATACGACTTGAGGACTCTTATCTTAACTACGCCGTGTTTTTCAAGTCTCAGTTTAACCTCCTCGATGAAGCCTTCTGTAACCCCGTTTTTACCTAGCTGAACATCCACTTTACCGGCTACTCTCTCCTTAATCTTCTCTTTAAGGCTTTCACGGGATACCTTCTCACCCAACCGCATTCCAGACACCTGTAGACTACTCTAGAAGCCTTACCTCTACCTCTTACCCTGACACTTAGGGTTAAACCCGGTATTAACGGTATGTAGCACCTCCTACAATAACCCCTCCTAATATACCTAGGGGGTCTTACACCGGTTTTACCAGCGATTCTCAACATGACTTCAATATACCTTCTAGCTAGCTCGTAGTCCCCTCTTCTAGCTCTCTCAAGAGAGAGATTGTAGAGTAGTACTATTCTCTCCCTGGCAATCCTCCTCGCATCCCGCTTCATCTTCAAGCTACACCACGTTAACCTTACAGTCTCTAGAGAACTAGAGGCTTATATCCAGCCCACTCTTAGAGTGTTAAACGGGTGGGTGAACTGAAGAAGCTTAAGATTATACTGCTTGAGTCAGCGCTTGAAACTATTCCTCCAGCTATAGCATCGCATCCAGCTGTTCTCAAGACTGCTGGGAAGAGGGGTAAGAGCCCGTTGGATATGCTACTTGATGTAAGCCTCCACTACCATGCAATGAAAAAACTACCTTTAAAGCATAAGAGGGGGAGGCCTGACATTATTCATGTAAGCCTCTTAGAGGCACTTGAAAGCCCCCTTAACAAGGAGAAGAGTTTAGAAGTATATGTTCACACACTGCAGGGACACGTTATCTTCATAGACTCCTCTACTAGAATACCGAGAAACTACAACAGGTTTGTAGGGTTAATGGAGCAGTTATTCAAGGAGGGGCGGGTTCCACCAGGTTCACCCAGCCCCCTACTTTACATTAAAACCATGAGGCTCCCCGAGCTACTTGAAGACATTAACGTTAAAGGATTAATTGTGCTGAGAGAGGAATGCGAGCACGCCGGCATCAAGGAGATTGTAGGTGAAGCTCTAGACGGCAATCTAGCTGTAGGGGTCGGAGGGTTCCCCCACGGCGACTTTGAGGAGGAGACTCTAAAGTATTCTACTAAATGCTACTCCATATACGATGAGCCGCTTGCAACATGGATCGTAGTATCGAGGATCATAGCTGAAGCTGAGAGAAAACTTGGTATTCTCTCCTAGACTCTACTAGGGGGCACTATAATAGCTCACTCGAAGATACTACAGAGTGAAGCGTGCTAACACCTATTAGACCCTTGAGGCATTAGTAAAATACCGTGCCTGGAATGTACTACTTGATAAGTCTGTTATACTTGAGTGGGTTCCATCAATTATTAACACCCTGGGCTTTAAAGTCTACAGGTAAGTATATTACTACCACTGGCATATACTACCCATAGGGTTGAAACCTCATGACTATTTCGAAGATCCGTGAAGCTCCTGGTGGAGGCGGGACCGGTAAAAAAGACCCCTTTGAAGAGTACATTAAGTGGAGTAGCCTTGATGTAAACGAGAACGCGAACAAGTATATTGGGCCTGGCAGCTTCTTCAGCTACCTGCTCGAAGACTACATGAAGAAGGATCTCCTGGATCTCATCCCGAGCCACCTGCTCAGAGCTCACAGGGATGGATTAATATATATCCACAAGCTCCCCCACAGTATCTACATACCCTACTGTAGTGGGCATAGTATTGCAAGACTACTAGAGAAAGGCTTGAAGACCCCTACTGTTATATCCCGCCCGGCAAGACACTTCGATACATTCGTCGACCATGTAGCGAACTACCTGATAACACTTCAACACTACTTTACTGGGGCTCAAGCGTTCTCTAGTGTTGAGTGGTATGCTGGCCCCTTCATTAGAAACGATGGTCTTAGCTTCAAGGATGTAAAGCAGCAGATACAACGGCTTCTCTACAACTTGAACTATCCGACGAGAATAGGGCTTCAAACACCATTCACTAACTTCACTGTTATCATGGATGCAGCGAAGAAGGCTCTTGAAGGCGACTACGCTGTCTACGACGGCAGGAAGACTGCCCCGCTCGGTGAGTACGAGAAAGAGGCGAGGATCTTCCTGCTAGCTCTCTTCGAGAACTATATGCAGGGAGATAGTGTCGGCCAGCCGTTTACATTCCCTATCCCTACATTAATGACTACATCTAAAATGCTATGGGAGGATCCAGAGGTCTTTGAAGCAGTCTTCAAGACTGCTGCTAAACGTGGAAGCTTCTACTGGCTGAACACTAGGGTTGTAGACCCTGATGCAAGCTACGCGATGTGCTGCAGGTTAACTATTCAAATGGAGGAGTTAACCTACGCTTACAGGAACTCTAAGTTCTCGCTCTCGAGTCTAAAGAAGGATGTTGAATCCCTGAGAGAAGAGTACTGGAGTAAGATTGAGAGGCAGAGGTTCGGCGGGCTCTGGGCCATGCCTGACATAACGGGAAGTGTCAACGTAGCTGATGTCAACCTGCCGAGACTAGCATTGGAGGCAAGAGGTGATGAATCAAGATTCTGGGAGCTCTATGATGAAGCTCTAAGCCTAGTTAGAGAAGCCGTCGACTGGTTCAGGAACAGGTATGTTAGAATACTCAAAGAACACCCTAGCTTCTACTACATGATCACCGAGTATATGCCTGAATTCCCCAGCTCACACTTCAATACTATAGGGCTTATAGGGCTGCCTGAAGCAGCAGCAATACTCATGCAGGAACCTAAGTTATGGCTGGATGGTAATAGAGCAGACTGGTTGAGAGCTGCAGAAGTCATGAGGAAGATGGTCGCTCATGCAACTGAGACAGCGATAAAGTGGATGATGGAGTCTGGCGTCCCATGGAATGTCGAGGAGGTTCCAGCTGAGTCAGCATCACCTAGAATGGCTTCAATAGACTTGAAGAGGTATCCAGAGCTAGTAGAGTACCTGCCCGACCCCGATAACCCAGTCTACTCAACAAGTATTGCCCCATACTACGCGACTGAAATGGAGTTACCAGACAGGATTGAAGTAGAGGCGAGGGTTCAGAAGCACTTTACCGGTGGAGTTATGATGCACTTATTCCTCAACGAGGAGCCGGAGCCTGAGGCTCTAGCAAAGCTGGCAAAGAGGATCATGGAGACAGATGTAGTGTACTGGAGCTTCACGCCGGCGCTCACGTACTGCCCGCACTGCGGGAGAACGTTCACAGGACTCTACAAGTCGTGTCCTAAGTGTGGTAGCAGTGATGTCGAAGTCTGGAGCAGGATCATCGGTTACTACCGTCCGTTAAAGAACTGGAATCCCCAGAGGCGTAGGGAGTTCTGGACGAGACACCACTATAATTTATGATGCTTCCTGCTTAGATACCTTGTTTTTTCCTTGGTGGCGTCGATGAACATCCTGCTTATAGGTTCAGGCTGGAAGAGTATTAGCCTAGTTGACGTCTACGGCTCCGTGACATTTACTCTATGGCTGTGTGGATGTAATCTTAGATGCCCTTTCTGCCACAACTGGAGGCTTGCTGATAGAAGCAGAGAGGTGTGCGGGCCGCTAGATATAGGTAAGTTGATGGGGGAGCTAGAAGCTAGCAAGGGGTTCATAGATTACCTTCATGTCACAGGTGGTGAACCCCTAGTACAGTACAAGGGGTTAGTAGAGCTCTTCAAGACTGCTAAGAGTAAAGGTGTTCCTGTAAGCCTTAACTCTAATCTAACAATCTACAAGCCGCTTAAACTGCTTCTGGAAGACAGCTTAGTGGATCATGTAGCAACAGACCTTAAAGCCCCGTTCACAGAGCTAACAGGGGTTCCAGAAGGAAGTGCCAGCACACTATTCAGGCTCTACGAGTCATCCCTGAAGCTCATTGCAGAAAAGAATATAGCCTTAGAGTTAAGGGTGCCTGTTGCAAGAAAGCTGACGGTGGAAGTCATTAGGGATGTAGTGAAAGCGCTCCACGAGGTAATAGATAAGCTCACTGATAAAACAGTAGTTATAGTGAACCCGCTGCTTACAAAGCCTCTAGTAGACCCTCGAAACCCTGACTGGTGTTCAAGATTCTGTATGCCCGAGGAAGACGAGCTCAGAGAAATTGCAGAAGTCTTCAGGGAGCTAGGCTTTAAGACCGTGGTTAAAGAGGTGCCTCGTTGAAAGCCAAGTATCTCCCTGAGGCGAGGCTGATAGCTTATCTCAGCGGGTCTTCGAGGATAGTGGCTTCAGCATCCAAGCTTACACTCTCACCAAAAGATTTCATTGATATAAGCAGTGGGATGAGCGAGGAGAAAATTGAAGCGTGGATTAAGGAGCTTGTGAGACGCGGCCATGGCTCGCCACTCGAGCACTCTATATTTATTTTCGAGGTGGCTTGTAGCAGAGTGTGCAGCCACCAGCTGGTTAGGCATAGGCATGCATCGTTCTCACAGCTCTCGCAGAGGTATAGTGACAGATACTTAAGGAGCCTCGTCAGGAGAGCCTGCGAGCACCTAGGCCTCCAGTACCGAGAGGATTACAGCTACTACGTCACCCTACTAGAGAAGTTTCTAGAGTCAAGCCCAGACTACGAGGTTCTCCTCGATGTAGCAGGTGAGGCATTCATAGTTCCTCCGTCAGTCCTTAGAGGTAGGAATAAAATGTTCCTTGAATCACTGGTAGCTGGCGTCAAGCAGTTCTATGAGGTTGTCTCATCCGGTGTACCCTTCGAGGACGCTAGGTTCCTTCTACCACAGGCGGTTAAAACTAGACTCCTCGTCTCCATGAATGCTAGAGAACTGATAGAGGTATTCCTGCCTTTAAGAACCTGCAGAAGGGCTCAGTGGGAGATTAGAAGTATTGCCTGGCAGATTCTTGAGGAGCTTAACCGAGTCGAGCCAGCTCTATTCAAGTACTCGGGGCCAAGGTGCCTGCTACAGGATAACAGGGTTAGAGTAGAACCCTGTACTCTAAGCGACTATTTTAACGGTACATGCAAGCCGGTGATAGAGAGGTGCCCGGAGCTGGTTCCAAGAGATAAAATCGTGGAATGCGTGCGCGCTTCGATGAGCCTTGAAGTAGACTAGCCGATTGAATACTAGCTACTCGAGACGCCAGGCTTTCAGGTATACGATAAGGTAGACTACGTTCAAGACTCCTATCAACCCTGAGACCACGAAGGCTCCATTATAGTTTAGTGTAATGTAGAGTACTCCTGCAAGCGCTGATGCAGCTGAAGAGCTAAGGTTACCTATAATCCCCTGTATTCCGGTTGCCCTGCCCCGTATCTCTACTGGTAGTGTTCTAGTGAGGACTGCTGAAACAGCCGAGTTATAGATGTACTGTGCTATTGAGATAGCAATCATTACAAGGAAGAGGAGGATCAGGGAGTAAGAGCGCGCATAGTATAGTAACGCTATGATAAACTGTGATAAAGCTAGAGTAATCGACGAGTAGACTATGGTCTTCCCAATCCTCAATCTTGCATTCATGTATCCGAAGGATGCTATAAGCACCCCTATGGTTGAAGCCACGCTGATAAGACCCCACTGGGCTTTAGAGAAGCCGAGCACGTTTATCGCGTAGAGTATCCCGTAGGTGCCTAATACACCCATCGATAGAGATAGAAGCGTCTGGGAAACATATACTCCAATAGCCTTCGAAAGAACAGCTCTATACCCGGCTAGCTCGAAGATCAACTTGCTGAAATCCTTATTACTGGGTTTAAAGGTCTCCCTGAACATCTTAATACGTAGTAATAGTACTATGAGAGCTACAATCCCTTGGGCAATAAACCCTAATCTCATGCCTCTCACGCCGTAGACATCGTATAGTACTCCACCGAACACAGGAACCATGAGGCCGGGTATACTGCTGATGACATTCAGCACCAGGAACCCCTTGAACTCCATGCCAACTGGAAGAGAGTCCATTACTATTGAAGTAAGAGCCGGCTGGTAGAAGTGTGATACCATGTCGATAACGTAAACGGCTGTCAGTGTTCTCCAATCTGGTGCCAGGCCGTACAGGAATTGAACTACGGCTACAAGCCCAGTACCTACTATTATGGGTTTAACCCTCCCCATGTAGTCTGTAATTAATCCACCAGGTATAATTGAGAGTGCTAGAGCGATAGAGCCAATACTACGCATGAATGCTACATCGGTTTCACTAGCACCTAGATCCTCGGCATACTTAGCTAGGAACGGGTTCACCAGGTTACCAGTCAGCGAGAAGAGAAACCATGATAAAGCCATAACACCTACATTTCCTCTGAGTATACTCCTTAACTCTCTTACATAGGCTTTGAGAGCGCTGCGAGCTTTAGCTATCTCTCTTCCAAGCATAGTCAGTAGACCTCGTATTACTCAACCTCGGTAGTTATCTCAATAGGCTTACACGTTTATTTTAGTATCACAAACCCGCTATCCACGCCTCCATCATGTTGCTAAGGCTTCCAGGCTTTCCTTCAGCTACTATAGTTATCGTCGAGCACTGAGGAAGCCGCTACCTGCTTCAAGAGAACCTTGATCACCATGTATGTCAAGCTGAGCGTTCTAGAATGCTATGTTGAGAGGGATTTAGCTTTCTCGATTAGCTCCCGCACTAGTATTGATAGCTTGAAGGATTCAGCCCTGTTCTTCGCGTTCAAACTTAACTCCTCGTATTTTTCACTGTTCCTTGTTAGAGTTAAAATGGCTTTAGCAGCTCCTTCGATATCGTCAGGCCCGTTTACATGCAGGCCATCCATGTTGTTTCTTACAAGCCATTTCTGCCCGTACACCCCGCTGGTTACAACTGGTTTACCCGCGTACATGAATTCTAGCTGCGTGAGCCCGAAGGCCTCCATTCTCGAGAGTATTATGTTTAGGTGTGAAGCCTTTATTAGGGAGGCTTTTAACTCCTCGCTGAGTTCTCCTGTCACCACGACGTTGCTTAGCCCTCTCGCCTCTCTGATAACCTCCTCCCATTGATCTCCTGGTTTCCCAGCGATCACGAAGACTAAGTCTTTAACACCTTGTAGTCTTCTTGCTACCCTTACAACGTTGAGGGGGTTCTTTCGCTCCTCAATAGTGCCCACGTAGGCTACTATCAGTTTATCCTCACTGATCCCATACTTCTCTCTGAAGAGGTCTGGTTTAGCCTGGTCTATTAGTGCTGCAACATCATCATCTATGCCTCCAGGGAATAAGTGTATCTGCTCAGGTCTAGCACCCATGGCAATCATGTCTTCAGCTTCCACGCCTGTTAAACACAGCACTAGGTGTGCAGCTTTGAATATCGAGGGTAAAACAAGGGTATTCCAGGACATTCTATACGTTCTTTCAATGATCGAGTACCTCGTAGGGTCTGGGGGCTGATAGTGAGACATGTGAGCGTAGACTGTTACCCCTACATTCTCACCTAAGGTTTTCATGAGTCTCTTCCACATAATCCACTTTGAGGCTTCCTCGGGGCCGTTCCAGAGTGTTGAGTGTGTTACAATGAAGTCTACACCAAGCTCTCTATCAAGTGCTCTCAGTACTGGAATGAAGTCTCTGAATGCTATCCTGCGGGGCGGCCACATTACTCTAACACTGCTAACACGGATGACGGGTATACCAGTGTAAACATCCTTCTCGTATACGAGATATCCTTTCTCACTTCTCGACAACTCTATCTCTGATACAACAGGTGTTCCATCATGGTATATACTGGTGACAAGCCACGCCCTATACCCTAGTCTAGCAGCCCACTTAACCATGCCTTGAGCTACACGTTCCTGACCCTTAGAATTAGAGGTTTGATACATCACTGAGAAGAAGTTCATTGTGTTCTAACCCTTCTCACGGCTTCACTAGCCACTAGAACTACTACTATGATTGTAAGACCCCAGATCACTGGTGTGATAAGCCCCCATAGTATCTCAACTGGAAGGCCTCCCAGCTGGAGAGCGTACACCATTACCACGATGTAGAATATTATTCTCAGGTACTCGGCTGCTGGAACCAGGGATGCCAGCTGGCTCGTGCTCTCCGACTTGTAAATGTAGCCTATGAATGTGTCTACTAGTATATCGCCTATAATTATGATTATAAAGGCCTTTACAAAGCCGTATATAAAGCTTATTACGAGTGATATAGGCTCGCGGAGTGGCTGCAGCGACGGGTACTGCGTGAGGTATAGTATAGCATAGAGGAAGCCTAACAGGTATATGACCCATGAACCGATGAGCCCGAAGAGCTCGCTTGGCGCGTACCCGCTTCTCATGATAGCTCTTCCAATATTAAACCTCCTGAACCAGTCGTTGATTCCTATCTTCCCTAGGAGGTAGTTTATCAGCCACCTAGCGATCCAGCCGCCGTTAACTCCTACTACAGCTATTAGGACTGCTATAGCGATGTCTACGAGAATGCCCCACCAGTCAATACTCTGCAGGTTTAACATCATTAATGGTACACCAGTAAAATATATTTAACTCGAGGTATATAAATACGTAGATCAATTACTACGCGTAATAGCTACTCGGTAAGCCGGGTGTCCTCCAGGTGAAATCCCCTAGGAAACTACTAGTTGTAGTAGACTTCGATGGCACAATTATCGCTGAGAACTCGACTAGGGTTTTCGAGAAGTGCTTGGTGTCTAAGCTAGATAGTAGGCTCCTGAAACACCTGCTTCTAGCCTTATTGTTCACTAAGCTAGCAGCTTTAACAGATAGATTCTTCCGCATCCTGGATAAACTTCTCGATGTATCAGACTCCAGGCGCCTCCTAGTGATTCCAGTGACTGCAGGATTCCTGAATTCTAGGAGTATTGAGGAGTGTGTTAAGCAGGCGTCTCGAAGCCTTACCTTCAATAGTAATTTACTCAGAGTCCTTGAAGCATTAAAAGTTAATTTAAGCGATGTAGTAGTCCTCTCAAATGGATTCAAGCAGATTATAGAATCATTCGCTGAATACAGGGAGCTACACTTCAAAGCTATTATAGCATCTGAGCTTTCAAGTCAAGGCTACTATGTAGCCCGCGAGGTTAGAATACCAGTTAAAAAGATTGTACTAGAGAAGCTCTCCGAGAGAAATACTGTAGTATACGTCACTGATGCACTCGGCGAGTACCTAGAGTTCAAGAAGCTAGAGAAGTTGAAAGACATTAAAGTACTCCTGGTAGCAACTTCTCATTAAATTCAACTGGGGTTCAATGAGAAGAGTGCGGCGGCCGGGATTTGAACCCGGGATCTCCGGCTTGGAGGGCCGGCGTCCTAGTCCAGGCTAGACGACCGCCGCTCCACTACAACCTAAGTGTATAAAAGAGTAAGAGTAAAAAATATTTCAGGTGTATACCTGCTGCTAAGCGGATTGAGGTGGTCTGAGAAGACCGAAGAAGTGGATTTAAGTATCTTAGGAGATAGGTCTAAGTTTAGATGATGAAGAAGAGGGTCTATTGAGCGGTGAGATAAGCCGGAACATCTGATTATTACTGCAGGTAGAGATGTATCGGGAAGCGGGGAAGCCTTGTTGGTTCTTCACCAATATTTAAAACTGCATGTATAAATGGATTCGATGACTGTGGAGCAGGGGTTGAGGGAAACTATGTTAATGCTGGATCCTTCTGTCTACGCTCTCAGCTCCCTGGCTGGACTCCTCATAATACTCTTAATTATTTTAGCTTCTCTCTTCGAGCTGAAGGGAGCTGCGAGGATTATTGTAACAGCATTTTCCACTACCTTAATAGCTGTTCACTACTTTGTAATCTACGTAATGTCAAGGTATGAGGAGATCCTGATATACCCATTTATCCTACTGGAGATAAGTGGTAGAGGGGGAAGCATATCTGTAGACTTAGGACAAGTGCTACTACTCCTTCTTATTGTGCTCTGGAGGCGGGAATTGAAGGGTTTACTTAGATTCACCCAGTTTAAAGCTCGAGGTATACCATGCTCTAGTTCTAGCATAGAGTAAGGGGTTCCCTGCAGAGTCTCAAGTAGTATCGAGTACTATCTGGCCGAGATGCCCTTTCTTCAACTCTAAGAGTGCTTCGTTTGCTTCACTAAGACTATAGGTTTTCACCTCAGGTTTCACGCCGTATTTTACTGCTATCTCGAGGACTTCTCTTACATCTCTTCTCGTCACATTAGCTACACTCTTAACTTCTCTTTCATGCCAGAGGAGGCTGTATTCGAGTCTCTCAATAGGTGTCATGTATATTTCAGCTAGCACTACTCTTCCACCTCTATCCAGCTTCCTCAAGGCTTCCACGAAGACCTGGGAGGCTGGAGCATACACTATTGCAGCATCAAGTTTTCTCGGCGGTTCCTCGCTTGTAAGGCCAGCCCAGTCAGCACCATTCTCGAGAGCCTTCTCAATCTTCCACTTGCTCCCCGTGAAAACATACACGTTTAACCCTAGCTTCTTAGCTATCTGTAAGACTAGGTGGGCTGCTGACCCGTAGCCGAAGAGGCCTAGAGTAGCATTCTCCACGCCTAGGAGACCTGTTAGCTTAAGCGACCTGTAGCCTACTGCACCAGCACACATTAAAGGAGCTGCGTGAAGATCGTCTATACCGCTAGGTATTCTGTGAATGAAGTCGGCTTTTGCAAGCATGTATTCAGCGTAGCCTCCATCCACGCTGTATCCTGTGAATAATGCTTTCTCGCATAGGTTCTCTAAGCCTCTCCTACAGTACCTGCACTCCCCGCAAGCATAGTAGAGCCAGGGTACACCAATTCTCTCACCCCTGGAGACACCTGTTACACCTTCACCTACGTCCTCTACTACACCTATGACCTGGTGTCCAGGTATTAGTGGAAGCTTGACTGGTTTAAGCTCGCCTTCAACTATATGGAGGTCTGTCCTGCAGACACCGCATTTAAGCACTCTGATTAAGACCTCGTCTCTCCCCGGTTCCGGCTTATCTACATCCATGTATCTAAGAGGCTTTGTTTCAGCTGGTGCAGGCTTGTAGAGAACCATGGCTTTCAAGCCGTGTTCACCTAGAAGACTGGGGGGTTAACCATGTAGATATCAGTAGGGAACAAGGAGGGAGAAACTTTAAAAGCCTTCCATTGGAATCCTATTCACTAGTTAAGCCGCCGTAGTATAGCCCGGTCAAGTATGCGGGCCTCTCGAGCCCGTGACACCCTAGGCCTGCAGCTGGCGGGTGCGGGATACCCGGGTTCAAATCCCGGCGGCGGCACTACTTTAACAGGAAGACCAGTGTAGCTGGTAGCTACAGCTCATCTGGCTTCGGTGGTGTTACCCCCGTTTGCCCCTGATACTTACCTGAGTACGGCCTGTAGACTGGACTGCTTGTTCTAGCAAGGATTAAGTGGAGGAATCTCTGACCCGGGTAGACTTTTACAGGTATAGTGCTACCGACCAGCTCTATTGTTATATTACCTTTGAATCCTGCATCTATTACTGTGGGGGGTATGTAAAGCCCGTACCTAGCGAAAGTGCTCCTCAAGTTTACTAAGCCTACTAGATCGCTAGGGAATTCAACGTACTCTAGTGTTGTCGTGAGAACGTGTTCGAGAGGGTTTACTACGAAGCCTTCTCCCCCAACCTTAAAGCACTCTAAGACATCATCCACGCTGCTTCTCAATGTATCGACCACTGTATTCGTCTTCTTGAATCTGCAGAATTCGTTACCGAATCTCAAGTCTACACCATTCTCTCTAATCGTGTCTTCTAGTAGCGGGTTAATTACTAGTAGCTTTTTCTCAATGTATACTCTTATATCCCAGTCGCTGAGAATCAATGCTGCTCCACCCGCTTGAATATCTCGTTGACTGCTCTAGAAGCCTCCTCTAGCTCCTTGAATGTATCTATAGCCTTCCAGAAGACGCCTGTATACCTGTAAGCTCCTAGCACGCCATCCTTAGCCATAGCGGGGAAAGCTGTCTTCTCAAGATCCCCTTTCTCAGGGAAGTACTTGAGGGACTCTGATCTCAAAGCGTATACTCCAGCATTAATCCAGTAGTCGCTGAGCTGAGGCTTCTCAATGAATCCTCTAACCTTGTTCTCGCCTTCTATCTCCAAGACTCCGTAGGGGCTTGGTAGAGGTATTGAAGCTATTACACCCAGGTACTTATCTCTCTCAAGAGTCTCGAAGAGCTTTAACGGGTTTAAATTAGTTATTATATCGCCGTTGACTACTAGGAATGAATCCACCTTGGAGAGTATGTGCTCAGCGTTCTTTATTGCCCCGCCTGTACCTAGTGGTTCATCCTCGACTACGTAGGTGACTTTAACGCCGAGCTTGCATCCACTTCCAATGCTCTCTATGATCTTCTCCTTCCTGTACCCGACTAGCAGTACCACCTCCTTGAAGCCATGCATCTTCAACCATGTAATCTGCCACTCGAGGATTGGTTTCTCGCCAACAGGTACCAGGGGCTTCGGTAATTCATCAGTAAACGGCTTGAGCCTCTTACCATACCCGCCAGCAAGTATTACGGCTAGCAAGCATCCCACCTCGGATACTCTTACTCTCGAAGATGTATTATAACTTTTTAATAGCCTTGAGGAGAAAGCCTAATAAACCCTGAACTCTCATCATAACTCTAGAGGCCGCCGTAGCTCAGCTGGGAGAGCACCCGGCTGAAGACCGGGGGGTCCGGGGTTCGAGTCCCCGCGGCGGCATTGCTAACACTTATATTATACCGAGCTCTTTATTCCCCTCGGTGCTAGGTCTTGACTAGAATAATACTGGTTCCGTTAACAAGCTACGGTGTACTGGAATACCTGGATGCTCTCTCCGAGGCTATAAGAGAAGCTTTCGAGAAGAGTGGTGTGAGAGTAGAGTTAACCACGTGGAGTGAGGTTGTAAAACCCCCGATTAAATGCTTCAGCTGGGAGAGGAGGCAGTATCTAGCTAACTGTGTAGCTGACTACCTGCACTCTACTATCAGGCTGGCCGGTGTAGACGATGACACAGTGATCCTCGGGATCGGGTATCTCGACGGGTTTGAAGAAGACTTCAACTTTATTTTCGGCTTGGCTTTAAAGAATACTCGTACAGCAGTAGTCTTCACTAAGAGGCTTAAGCCTGAATTCTACGGTCAACCCCCCGACTTCAACCTGTATTTTGAGAGGCTTGTGAAGGAGTGCGTGCATGAACTCGGCCATCTAGCAGGACTAGACCACTGCATTACACCCGGCTGCGTCATGAACTACAGCAATGATATCCTGGGGGTTGACAGTAAATCCAGATTCTTCTGCGAGAAGTGCTCGCTGGCTATTAAACACTATATGTCTAGCACGAAGTAAGCTTCCCATCCATGTTCATGCTTTAGTATCCTCATTAAACTGTATGTTGGTGATTTAACTTCAACTCTAGCTTCATGTCTTGCCGGATTAAATGTCTCGCATTCAACCCTAGCCTTCAGCCTGTGGACTGCTTCCCCGCCACTCTCCTCTACTCTAAACTCCACGACATTGATGCTGCTACACATAAGTCTCTCTGTGTAGTAGAGGATTAGGAGCTCTTCAAGCCACTTGTAGAGGAGGCTTTCTAAGTCGAATCCCTCTACTTCTACATGCTTCACTACCTCTGGCTTTACATGGTCGATGTTAACCATGGAGTCGAAGAGTGCCAGCCCAGCATTCTCGTAGAGTTCTAGTATACTGCTACCATACGCTCTAACGTAGATATCACTCATGTGTTCTAGGAAGTCGAATCTACCACTCCTAGAGTACACCACCTTATTCTCCATGAAGACACCTAATGCCTAACTAAAGAAATATAAGGTTTCAATCATATTTATTCGCTCAAGGTGTTGTCTTTGAGCGGGAAAATGGAGTTCGAGGTATACCATGAGTACGTTGATAAAGGGTTCACCCCCGACCCTGAAAAGCATGTAATAGCAGTATATAGAGTTAAACCAGCTAAAGGCTTCACAATTGAGGATGCAGCTGGAGGAGTAGCAGCAGAGAGTAGCACTGGTACGTGGACAAGCCTCTACAACTGGTACGATGTAGAGAGAGTTAGAAGGCTGAACGGGAGGGCATACTACTTCAGGGATCTCGGCGACGGCTCCTGGCTTATCAGAATAGCATACCCAGTAGAGCTGTTCGAAGAAGGAAATATGCCTGGACTTCTCGCATCGCTGGCTGGAAATATATTCGGCATGAAGCGTGTTGAAGGATTGAGGCTAGAAGACTTATACCTCCCAAAGGAGTTTCTCAAGGGGTTCAAGGGTCCCAGCAAAGGTATCGAGGGTGTTAGAGAGATCTTTAGAGTTAAGGATAGACCGATAGTGGGGACTGTGCCGAAACCCAAGGAAGGGTACTCGCCAGAGGAGGTTGGAAAGCTAGCTTTAGAGCTACTAGGCGGTGGATTAGATTACATTAAAGACGATGAGAACCTGACTAGCCCCAGCTTCTGCAGGTTTGAAGCTAGAGCAAAGGAGATCATGAGGGTTATAGATAAGGTTGAAAAAGAGACAGGTGAGAGGAAGGCTTGGTTTGCTAACATTACATCCGATATACGCGAGATGGAGAGGAGGCTCAAGCTAGTTGCAGACTACGGTAACCCGTATGTAATGGTTGACGTTGTGATCACAGGGTGGAGCACTCTAACCTACATTAGGGATCTCGCCGAGGAGTACGGGCTAGCTATACATGCCCATAGAGCTATGCATGCAGCATTCACGAGGAATCCCTACCATGGTATCTCAATGTACGTGCTGGCAAAACTCTACAGGATCATAGGAGTAGACCAGCTACACGTGGGTACAGCTGGAGCAGGGAAGCTTGAGGGAGGAAAACAGGATGTAGTAGCATACGCCAGGATATTAAGAGACACCCACTTCAAGCCTGACTCAAACGATATATTCCACCTCGAGCAGCCAATGCACCACATTAAGCCGGCAATGCCTGTCTCATCGGGAGGACTACACCCAGGCAACCTCCCTGTAGTTATCGACGCTCTTGGGAGAGAACTAGTACTACAGATAGGAGGCGGTGTAGTCGGGCACCCCGACGGACCTAGAGCAGGTGCAGCTGCTGTCAGGCAAGCCCTTGACGCTATAGTAAAGGGGATACCGCTCGACGTATACGCTAAAGAGCACAGAGAGCTGGCGAGAGCACTAGAGAAGTGGGGTTTCACGACGCCAGTATAAGCTGAGTAGTTTAGAAGCCTAAATAGATTTCTAGAATTAGCTACATGACTTTTTCTCTATAAGGTAGAATAGATTGAGGGAAAACTAGGGTAGGCTTAAGGCATACCTCACTGCACTATATGCATCGATCAACCCGTATCCTGTGTAGACATCGAAGCCTGGTGGCCCCAGATCTATGGCTGTGGATGTAATAACATCGTAGATTGCGTCGAAGTCAAGCCAGCTCTTACCAGCTGCGTATCTTAACGCCTCTATTACAGCTACTACAGCTGATACATGGGGTGTAGCCATAGATGTACCGCTGAGATAAGCGTACCTCTTGTTCGGGTACGTGGAGTATATGTTGACACCCGGGGCTGCTACATCTACCTCCGAGCCGTCGCTACTCCACGTGGGAGTGTTACCGCTTGAATCCACTGCTGTTACAGCTATCACCCATGGATAGCGTGCTGGGTAGCCTACATTATTTGTTGAGGGGTTTCCATCACCACTGTTACCTGCTGCAACCACCTGTACAGCACCCTGCAGGTAGGCCCAGTAGGATGCATCTCTTAACACGCTGCTATCACTCGGGCCTCCAAGAGACATGCTTAGTATGTATGCTCCAGCCTTTACGGCTTCAACAATACCTTCAGTAATATCAGTGTATGTACCGCTACCTGAATCCGAGAGTACTTTAACAGCAACTAGGGTGACATTAGGGGCAGCTCCAGCACTACCAGCGTTGTTTACTGATGCAGCTATAATGCCAGCGACGTGTGTTCCATGCCCGTTTCTGTCAGCACAGTTCTTTAGGTTTGTACCTTTATATGTTTTAGTGCCCACAGTGTAAATACAGTAAGCGACCCTTCCGTAGAGGTCTGAATGAGTATAGTCTATGCCTGTATCTAGTACTGCTACGGCAACACCACGTCCGAAGACGTAGCTACCATAGTATCCGTAGTAGGATTCCCAGACATCAGTTATACCAATCATGTACATATTCCACTTTATATCGCTATAGTAGCTAGTCCACCCGAGTGCCCGGGCCTCGCCATCCCTCTCTACGTATCTAACTCCAGGTATATTCTTAATACGCTTGGCGAGCGCTTCAGGCACCTCTACTACGATGACTTTTATCTCCTTGATCTCCTTTAACGGGCTTACACCGAGAGCTTTAAAATACCTAGCTTGGATGATTCATCCTTATACCCTATGACTATTCGAACCTTACTGGTACCAGCTGTAACTGGTAGGGCTTCAGCCTCTATCATGAATACTAGTGGGATTACAAGTAATACTACTATTACTACTTCAGATATCAGTATATTTCAGATATCAGTATATTTCTCCTAGGCACCATGTTCCCACTAGCTAAATAGGGAAGCAAGTGGAGAGTTTATAAATCTTTAGTAGAGGTTGGAGGACTTCTGCGTCAATCACCAAGACCAGAGTATTCAAGATTAGAGCGCCGGGGGCGGGATTTGAACCCGCGCGGGCGTGAGCCCACTGGCTCTCCAGGCCAGCCCCTTAGGCCGCTCGGGCACCCCGGCTCTACTCTCATGGTTTAAGGTATAGGAGGATATAACCTTTTTTACTCTTAACTCTTACATCACTGTATACTCTTCTAGCTTTATTGGCTAGGCTATGACCGCCTCTCGCTAGCACGAATTGCGCGAAGCCGTCTTCAGTTAAGTGTTCTCTCGCCCCTAGAACTATTTCTTCTACTATATTCATGCCTGCTGAGATCGGGGGATTGGAGTATATTGCATTAAACTTCAAGCCTTCTACAGGCTTATACCTATCTCCCTCTAAGACAACCACGCGGTCTTCAACTCTATTCCTCCTAGCGTTTAAACGGGCTACCTTGACGGCTAAAGGGTTAATGTCTGTCATGTAGACTTTCAGTGAAGGATTGAGAGTAGCGATAACTATCCCTATAACCCCGTAGCCGCAGCCGATATCTAAGACTACTCCGCTCTCAGGCACCTCTATGTTCTCAAGAAGGAGCCTCGTCCCCTCGTCTATGGTTGAACCGGAGAATAAGCTTGTATAGGAGAGGAACTCGAATGAATACCCGTGGATCGCTAACGGTATAAGCCTTCTTTCACCCGGCTCCCCTGGCTTAAAGTAGTGGGTCACAGCTGGGATCCCTTCTTCCACGTTGAAGGGTATACTCCAGGCGGCATTAGAACCCTACGAGTTCTTGCAACTATACCCTTACTCATCCTGGCTATTTCACTAGCATCACGGAGGGCTTGCCCGAGGGCTACTAGCTCGCCTTTAAGTGTTAGAATAGCCACGGTTTTATTTCTTGCAACATTACTTGTCAGCCTCGCTACACCGGGTGCAGCTAGGCTTGCACCGTGAGCTATAGCGTCTACAGCTGTGTCAAGGATCATTATTTTCGGGAGGTGGACTATAGAGGCTTCGACAGGTAGAATAATACGTCTAAGGTATCTTTCATCTCCTCTCTCCCTCCATAAAGCTAGAGCTTCACTGACATCCTGGAGTCTTACCAGAGTCTCATCCTCTCTGAACGGCCCTGTACGAGTCCTCCGGAGCTCCCTCATATGGGCTCCAACACCTAGCATTAAACCCATGTCGTGGGCTAGCTTCCTCATGTAGGTACCTGGATCGCTTAGAACTCTGAGTAGAAGGAGCCTTTCTCTTACTTCGAGAACCTCTATCTCGTAGATTCTCCTAACTCTAAGAGCACGTTTAACACTAGATCTCACCGGAGGCCTCTGGTATATCTCCCCCCTGAAGTACCCGGCTACCCTTCTTACATCCTGCTCCGATGCATCTCCATGTAGCTGTACAACCATAACGTATTCCTTAATACTGTGCACCACGCTTCCAATGACCTTAGTACTGTTCTCTAAGCCAACTGGCAGGACACCGGTCACCTTGGGGTCTCCCCACCCCGAGGGAGGGTTCTAGGGTACCCCCGTGACCGGCTCTTCTCACAGAGAACATCCTCTTAACCCATGCAACGATTTCATGGCTGGTGGGCCCTGGCGGCTTATCAAGGTTTAAGACTCCATAGCTTATGTGATCCCTAATGCTTCTCTCGTAGGGTAGAACACCATAGTCGGAGGATGTATCAGCCTCTCTCACCACAATCCACTCATTCCTGTACCCAGCTCTTGCTGTCAGGTAGTCTATGAAGGATAATCCTTTCTCTGCTAACCCCATGATGAATACGCCTCTCTCCTATATGGAAAAGAAAATCTTCGGGGTTATAATGCCTTCTAGTCTTCCAGCTACAGCCTGCTATAGTGGTGTTAGCTTCGGCTTAACAACCTCCTTCATGTAGTCTACTAAGCCGCTTTCACCTATAGCCTTTAAGACTTCCTCGTCGCTTGCACCCCTAGGTATCCTAATAGATTTCTCCGTGGGTTCTATATGCTTTATGTTAACCTTCCTCCTCTTTACCCCAGTAAGGGTTCTAGGCCCTGTGATGAGAACAAAGTTCTCGTCTATTATATCGACTACGACACATTTTCTACCTGCTTCTCTACCTGCTACTTTAACACATATTCTTCCAATCTCTATGGCTGGCACTTTAACCACCCTTTAAGCCATCATGCTACGGATCCGTTTTAACTACTCCTCTCTTTTAAAATCTTGTCTACTGCTGTTCTTATAATGCTGAATGCTTCTTCTACACCAATGAGCTTTGTATTTATAACTATGTCGAAGAATGATGTGTCATCTACGTTGAACCCGTAGTACTCCATGAATCTCTTCTTCTGTGAGTACTCTCTTATAAGCGTCTCTGAGAGAGCTTTCCCTAGTGATTTATTGTCGCGTCCAGCTATTCTCAGGATTCTAAGAGTTAACGGAGCTGTCACATACACTTTTAGATCAGCGATATCGGAGACTATCCATGCTGCTAGATGCCCGTCTACAACTATGTTGTCGCTCGCCTTAACTGTTTCAAGTGTTAGCCTATCTACTTCCATATCTATTGATGGATCCTCCATGGCTAGCCTGCTAAGCTCCTCTAGTGTCAACCCCTTCATCCTAGCATACTCTCTGAACACTGAGCCAGCTGAATAGTACTTGAAGCCGTAGTATGAGGCTAGGCGTTTAGCCTGTGTTGTCTTACCACTCCCGGGCGGGCCGCTTAAAACTATTCTAACCAATTAGATCACGCTAGCCTACAAGCGTAGCTGGGCTCTAACAGCTTCTCTGAGCCCGCGTGCAAGACACTCGTGGCATATGTAGCCTCCGTAAGGTCTCTCCGGCCTTCTCTCTGTTTTAGCGAGCTTGCGGAGCTCGCTTGGCCTGAGAGCTGGAACCCCGTTTAAGGGCTTCCCGCATATAGCGCATTTAGCTGTGCTTGGAGGCTTCTTCTCGTAGTGTACCTTCACTTCTCCACCAGGTGTTCTAACAATAACTCTCCTCCAGCTTCTACTCCTATACATTGGTCTAGGCATACTACACTCACCCTAAGCAGGCACTGTTCTAGCTAAAATTAGTGCAGGGATTAAAAGAGCTTAAGTATTAGAGTCTAGCATTCTTCGAGATTAAGCGGAATGGTATTATGAAGCCAAGGAGTGCTACCACGTAGACATGTGTCATGTAGACTCCATTACTCGCATACGAGAGGAGGGGTATAGCTACTGGTATAGTAATCCACGCCTCCCCGCCGGATAACACTGTCACTAGGACTATCATTAGAACGTAGACTAGCGTGAATACAGTGAAATTTAACGCTAAGAGTAGAATAATTCTTTTCCTCACGGACTTATAGAGGGCTCTATACTTCCTCAGCCTTCTAATATCACCTTTACTTCTAGGCTTCTCAGGTACCTGAATGGAGGTGAAAGCCTTGACTGCTTCAGCAAAGTAGGGGTGGCTTCTAACAGCTTTCACGAGTAGTGATACTAGTATTGAGAGCATGGCTGATAGCACTATTATTAGTGTTAAAAACACTACTCTCCCACCAAGCGCTTCAGTAACGGGTATGCTTCAAGAGTCCTCTCGTACGCTATCATAGCGTAGTACTGGTAGAGAATACCTATAGCGAGCAGGATACCTATACCTGTACCATACGCTCCAAGAGTATCCGCTACAATTGAGATCCCTGCTACTATAAGGCTTGAGAGCACTGTCAGCGGGTATATGTACTTGGCTAGAATACGCTCGAGGATCTTCGGGTTGCTCCTTAACCCTGGCACCTCGAAGCCACTGCTAATCAACTGCTCTGCTTGCGCAGCCGGGTTTAACCCTGCTACTTCAACCCACATAACTCCGAAGAGCACTGCGAACACTAGTACTAGAAGACTGTATACTACTAGGTGCATGGGGTCGGCTAGAGCACTATACAAGCCGCTGGGAGATGAGAGGTAGTATGCAAGGCCTCCTATAAGCCGTCCAGTTTCATCATACTTTGCTAGAAGGTCAGCTATGCTTGCAGGTACTACTGTAGCAAGATAATTCCTCAGGATCATCGCGTAGATTAAAACATTCGAGTACAGTATGCCTATGAATAGAACCGGTATGTTAGTCACATAGAGGAACTGCAAGGGGATCTTCGTTTTAACACCATGGAGTCTCGGCGAGGTAACCGGGACTTCTATCTTCATGCTGTTAAGGTATACGAGTAGCAGGAGGATGACTATAGTTGCAATTAAGCCTACGAGATCCCTTCCCCTTGCTCTCACCAGCAGGTCGCTCCAGCTCCCTCCGCTCGATAAGTGCTGAATGAGGTAGGGAATGAAGCCTATGTACTCGCCTTGATAGGTTACAGTGCTGAATGTATTCCAGAATATTGTTGTCGCCACGCCTGCTAGGATGAACAGGGATACGCCTGAACCGATACCCCACCCCTTCTGTATCATCTCGTCGAGCGTGATAACCATGTAGGATGCTATGAAGAGTTGAAGCCCGACAATTAAGCGTGTACTCCACGTGGCGCTACAGCTTGTTATAGGGTTACCGAGTGGAGTCCAGTAGCGGCATGAGAGAACGTACATTGCTGACTCAAAGACTGCTAGTATTATGGCGAGAGTCTTCTGAGCCATAGTGAAGACTCGGCGGTTCTCGGGGTCTGTTAGATCCAGGTCCACGAGCTTTGCTCCCACGAGGATCTGCATTATTAAGCCTGCTGTGACTATAGGGCCTATGCCTAGCTCCATTAGAGTTCCTCTGCTCGACGCGAATATCACTTGTATTAGCATTATCTGCTGGGGGCCAGCGTAGGATATACCGTATAGAGGCGTGCTAGCCATGATCATGTAGACTACTAGGGCTACACCAGTCCAGAACAACCTCTCGTACATCGATGGCTTGGTCTTAGGCTTCGCTACTGTAGGTATGTAGTCGGCTACCCTAGCAAGCAGGTTAAGTAACCCCATCTCTAGATCCGCTCGTTAACTCTGTGTACTTGAAGCTAGATTTGTAGAGGGTGAAAGAGATTAAAATAATTAGTCTTAATAATCCTATCTTACAGCCTCTCCTAGCTGCTACCTGGGGTTACCACTATACCGCCCGCTTCCTCTATCTTTCTTCTGGCATCCTCGCTTACTTCCTTAGCGATAACTTTGAGCCTCCTGGTGACTCTACCTGATCCTAGTACTTTACTTATACCCATGCTCACGGTATCTAAGACTGTTAATCCATCCTCTACTACAGCTTTACCTGTGAGAGTCATCTTGTATGCTATCTCATCGAGCTCGCCTACATTAATCACTGCCTTCTCCTCGATTTTACTGCGGGGTAGGAAGCCGTGCTTACCATACCAGTTTGGAGCGTGCTTTAGAATCCACGTCCACTTATGCTTATGGAATCCCACTGCCCCGAAGCCTCCGCGGGACCCGCTCTTCCTGTGCTGGCCTACCCTCCCCCAGCCCATGGTTCTAGTTCTACCACGGAGCTTTCTGGATTTCTTCTTCTTTCTCACCGTCATAGTAAACCACCTACAGCATTCTCTCAATTAACTCGTTTATCTTCTCCCCGCTGTAACCCAGCCAGCCGCCTTGACCGGTGGGTTTCTTCACTGAGCCCTTTAATCCTTTTCTAGGGGGATGCATTCTGAAGACTGGTTTCACGATGTTATCTATCTTATGGAGTAATATTCTTCCCTCTAGTAGTGCGTCAGCTAGATCCTCCAGGCTTTTCACTCCCTGGGAGCCTAGATTACTGGCTATGTAGTCGTCTGTGAGTCTTCTACCTCCTGGCCCTCTCCCTCTAGCTTTAAGTAGTTTCACTAGGGTCTCCCTGCTAACCTCGCCCCATGCAGCCCAATCCTTGATCTTCTCGAGCATGCCCTGCAGTCCCGGTAGACTTGACGGGTATAGTGTTAGATGGTATCTTTTATGGAGTCTCAGAAGTTTCAGAGTGTACTCGACATCCGGGGGTGTGTCAGCCTGTCCCCTCAACCTTATAATAGCGTAGAGTTTGCTCATAGCCTGGTCACCTAGGCTTTAACCCAGTCTAGCGGGGTTGTGAACTTGTAGGTGTTGCTGAGCGCGTTTGCAACTGCTTTAGCAAAGTTTAGTGTGGTCCTAGTTTCCCCGAAGCTTTGAGTCCACACGTCTCTGATACCAGCTAGTCTTAATACTACTTTAGCTGCATCTCCTGCAACTAGTCCTGTCCCGCGTGGAGCAGGCTTTAACACTACTTCAACACTACCACTTTTACCGCGCGTTGTAAATGGGATGCTGTGGGGTTCACCGCACCTGCACTCCCAGCTACCGCATCCTCTTCTAACAGGCCTTATGTTCAGCTTAGCGTTTCTAAGTGCTTTCGCCAGTGCATCAGTGAACTGCTTGGCTTTACCTGTCCCTACACCGACGAAGCCGTTCCCGTTGCCTACGACGACTACTACTAGGAACTTTGTTCTCCTGCCTGCATCAGTCATCTTCTGGACTATCTTGGTATCTATTCTCTCGTAGACTAGGTCTGGTAGCAGGTAGTCTACGATCTCTGGTTCCAGTAAGGGTAGGTTCTTATCGAATATCTCTTTGAGGCTTGTTATCTTGCCTTCTAATACCATCTTGCCTACACGCGTCCTGGGAACCCACTTACTAAGGGCTTCCTTATCGACTGCGCTTGCCGACAACATATCACCCCTGCTTAAACCCGTAGTGCTTTAAAATACTGTTTTTAACCTCCTCGAAGTGGGCTGGGAGGTCTTCCGGCTGCAGGCCGCTTGCAAGATACCTGGAAAACCTCTTCTCGAGTAAACCCGCCTCCCTTAATACTTTAGCGTAGGATGCTATATGCTCGCCTCTAATTCTCTCCTCTGAAGGAAATACTTCACTGCTAGCAGGTACTTTAAGTCCTACTTCATTAGCAGCTTTTATAGCCGCGAATACAATGGAGCCCTTGGTTGGACGGTGCAACCCTATATCTGGCACAGCGTATTTAACACCTTTCTCAAGGGCTCTGAGAGCAGCAAGCAAGCCTGTCAGGTAGGCTGCAGGCGTGTTACTCGTGCCGGCTTTCCACCCAAACTTCTTTCTAAGCTCGCTGGAGTGAGCTGCTGCTATAACTACATCTCCCTGAGGCTTTGCCTCTACTACTTGAACCCAGATATAGTTCAATGTCTTCCTTACAACGAACCTAGGGTGCTTTGAGAGAATCATTATGTAGCGCTTACGGTAATTGGTCTTCCCTTCTCTCCTCCTCCTTCTTGGAACCTTGTAGCGGGGTCCTCTAGCCATTTAAACCACCTATCTAACCTCCCTTAGTATATTGTTTTCCTTGAGGTAGAGTTTCAGGGATGCAAGACTACTGAACTGGCCGCCTTTAGCGAGCATGTAAAGTCTTCTATAAGTCCTGCGGTCTATGAGCTTGCGGTCCCTCAGGCTTCTCAGGTATCTTCTAATCTTTCTAATCCTGTTCATCCACTCCTCTTTACTATTGCTCCTAGCGTTCTTACTCCCTTTTCTCTTACCGTGCCCTCTGCTCCTGCCTTTAACTCTCTGCTTCTGTCTCACTTTAGAGCTGTAGCCTGCGATCCCGTGTTCAGGTTTAACTCTTATTACTCCATCATTGATCAGCTTTTTCACATCCTTCCTGGTTATTGCAGCCTCTACATCTTCTACTCTAGAGGGGTCTATCCATATTCTTGAAACTCCTACCCCCAGTATCTCGGCTGCAAGCTTCTTCTGAAGTGATAGATCGCTCATCTCTAAGCACCCTGGGACTCTAGTATTCTAGGGGGATTAGCTACCTTTAAGCCTTTAGAGACAGCTGCCTTGTATATCTCTATAGCCTTCTTCAAGCCGACGCTTCCGCCAATGTACACTATGTGTCTGCTTGCATCAAGGCTCTCAAGGTCTCCGGGACTGTATACTACCACAGGCTCTAAGCCTGTAGGGTGAAGACCTCTTACAAGCCTGGGGCTCCTGTAGCCTACTTTAACTAGAGGCGGGTATCCTTTAAGCTGGAGTCTCATCTTGTTGTCTATACCCTTTGGCTTCCTCCAGGCAGGATTATTCTTAAACTTCGGCTTCTTCCACCACTCGTACCTGTAGAAGTCTGGCCTACTCCTCTTCATAATCTCTCTTAGTTTAAGGAGGCGTTCAATCTCAGGGTTCATGAGGCCTCACCCTTCTCGTAGATGTATATTCCATCCATGAAGATCCTTCTATCTCTATCTGTAACCTTAGTGGCTCTCTCAATAGATGCAGCTGTAAGCCCGACTTCCTCTATGTCTACTCCTTCAACTATTACTTCATCGCCTTTAACTGACACTTTAACGTTCCCGTATATTCTCGCAATTCTATCTGACCTTTCACCCATGAAGTTTTTTATCCTGACAACCCTGTTCTTCTCGTCTACTGTGACGCTCATAGGGAAGTGCGAGTATATGATTTTAAGCTTGTACCTGTAGCCTCTCATGACACCTGTAATCATGTTGCGTATGTGGGCTGCAATGGATCCTACGAGAGCTTTAAGCTTCCTGTCAGCTCTGTAGGCTTCAACTACTACTGAGTCGTCTTCAAGTCTCACGATGACGCCTCTAGCGTGGCTAAAGTCTCTGGTTATAAAGCCCTTCGGGCCTCTAACTGTAACCTTTAAGCCATCTACTTCGACTGCTATGCCCTCTGGTATCCTCACCTTCTCAGCCACATAGAGCATCTTGGCCAAGCTCTACCACCTCAGTAGCAGTATGCTAGGAGTACCCCGCCTGTATGCTTCTCTACAGCCTCCTTGTGGGATAACACGCCGTAGGGAGTCGAGACTATTACTACTCCTATATTGTATGCTGGGAGATACCGTTTAAGCCAGTCTGGGAACTCCTCGAGCTCCTTGTACTTGACTGGGTATCTAGGCTTAATGACGCCTATCTTATTGATTCTCCCCAGTAGCTGTATCTTTATCTTACCCCATCTCCCGTCATCAATGTACTCGAACTCCCCTATGTATCCCTCCCGTTGGAGGACTTTCAGCACGTTAAGAGTTAGCTTAGATGCCGGCCAGACTACAACCTCCTTCTTAGCTCTCATCTCAGCGTTGTATATCGCTGAGAGGGCGTTTGCGAGAGTATCCATGACCACCATTACTAACCACCTAATCGTACTTCTTGAAGCCTATGACTGTTGCAACCTCCCTAAAGCACTGCCTGCAGAGGTAAAGACCGTAAGCCTGTATAACTGCATCTCTCGACCCGCATCTAACACAGACCTGAGTGCCACGGCCATACTTATTCATTTTTGGAGGCTTGAATTTAGCCATAAGAAGTCACCTACCCTTCTACTATTTCAACACCAAACAACTGCTTTAATAGAACCATTGCTTCAAGCTTGCTTACCCTGTGCCTTCTAGGAATACTAGTTCTAGCACGCTTCCGCCTCATTACTCTGTACCCGGGTCTCTCAATGGTGACCGCTACATCCATGCCGAATATCCCTATCTCCGGGTCGTATCTGACTCCAGGCATGTGGATGTGCTCCTTGATGCCGATGCTGACATTTCCATGATCATCGAAGCTTGAAGCCTTCAGCCTGTAGCCTACAGTCTCGAAGACCTTCCTGAGGAATGCTAAAGCCTTCTCCCCCCTTAAGGTCACCTTGGCGGCAATATTCTCGCCCTTCCTGATCCCGAAGTCCTTGATTGTTCTCTTAGCCCTCCTGGGAACAGGCTTCTGCCCTGTTAGCTCCTCGAGGACTCGTATTGCTTTCGGGAGTCTTTCAGTCTCAGCTCCAACACTTATGTTAACGGTGACCTTAGCTATGAATGGTTTAAGCATTGGATTTCTACTCCACTTCTCAAGAATCTCTTTTTCAACCTCGCTTGTAAGAGCTATCACCGCCAGGCACCCTCTGGGAGCTTTATTAACGGCTTATCAATGCCTATTGGGAATGCATAGTCAAGGCTTGTCTGGAATCTACTACCATTCGCGTCTTCAAGGGTGACTATGCTTCTATACCTCCTCATACCTCTATGAATGGATACTATTCTACCTACCCTCCCAATGTTTCTACCACCGGAGATTATGGCTATCACGCCCTCCTTTAATGGGATGTAGTCTAGTAGCTGCTGGCCTGGAATAGATATCTTTACAGTGCCTAGTGTATCATAGATGTCTTCAACAGGGTTTCTTGGATCGTTGACTCTCACAAGGAGGTTTCGGCCATCGTGAAGGTTTAACTGTATGTGCCCTCCCTTCACAGTTGTCTTATCTTCAATCCTACACAGCTTGAATGAAGCCTCCTCCCTTGAGATCTCTATTAAATCTAAGACTTTTGTAGGCACAGGGATAACCCTGTAGAATACGCCTGTATCTACTACTTCAACTACATCCATTGCTCCAACCGGGAACTTGTAGTCTCTCCTAGTCTTCCCATCAATCTTGAAGTGTCCTTCAGCTATGAGCCTCCTAGCCTCCTTACCTGTCTTAGCGTACCCCAGGATATCTCTTACAAGTATAAGCAGCGGTATGGATCTCTCAATAGCGTGGGGTCCCGGGGAAGGCTTAACAGTCCACTTATACTCCTTTCTAAGTATAGGCCAGTATCTAGGCGCGCTAAGCGCTTTTAAATGCCTACTTCCACCCATGCTACCCATTTCAACCAGCCTCTCCAGCCTGCTCGACTATACTGGTCTTCCTGCGCTCTACTATGTTAAGCCTCCACTTGTCACTTAAATCAGCCTTTATAATCATGACTTTACTTGGATGTATCGGCACGTAGATAGGGGTTCCATCAGCCTTCTTCCTCTGAACTCCCTCTACGTGTATTCTAATACGCTTTAAATCTACTTCTACAACCTTACCTTCATGCCCCTTGAACTCGCCTCTCATAATCCTCACGGTATCCCCCTGCTTGACCGGCAGCCTTTTAACACCCAGTTTTTCTGCTAGCTCCTCGGATAGCTTAGCGTTGAAGAGCTTGTGCTTTAAGTGGAGTGGCATCTCTACAAGCTGCTTTCTCTGCTTGCTCGGCTTAGCTGAGCTTGTAAGCGGCATAGTCTACTCCACCTCTCAGACTATTATTGAGGCTAGATTCGCTATCTGAGGCCATCTCTCAGCAGCCTCTTTAGCTATAGGCCCACGTATCTCGGTACCTTTAGGTGTCCCCTCGGGTGTTAGAATGACGACTGCGTTATCCTCGAAGGCTACCCAGGTGCCGTCGGGCCTCTTGTAAGGCCTCTTCTGCCGTACTATTATCGCCTTAAAAATCTTCTTCCTCATCTCGGGTGTCCCCTTCTTCACGCTGACGACAACGAGGTCTCCTACACCAGCTGGTGGAACTCTTCTCAGTCTTCCATGGTACTCTGGGACACCTATAATTAAGACTTCCCTGGCACCACTATTATCAGCTACCTTAACCCTCGACATTACCTGGAGGCCTGTGTTAATCCTCCTCCTGGAGATAGCTGGCTTGCCTGCTACAGCTCTCTTCGCACCCATTACTCACCACCTCTTCTAGCCACACCTAAGACAACAAATGAAACCGTCTTTGCTAGAGGCCTTGTTTCACCTATAATGACTGTATCCCCTTCGCTGACATCTATGCATGGGGGTAGGTGAGCGTGAATATTCTTATGCCTCTTCTCGTACCTCATGTACTTTTTAACGTAGTGGAGGTACTCGTGTCTAACTACAACTGTCCTGTGCATTCTCTTCTTGACGACTACGCCTGTCAGAATAACTCCTCTAACCTTAAGGTTCCCATGCCACGGGCACTTAGGGTCACTACACGTTTTCTCAGGTGGCTGAACACCTGGTATCCCGATATTGTTTACTTTAACCTGACTCATAGTAATCTACCTCAAAGCACTCTTTAATCTCTCCCATGGTCTCCCAACAATCTTCCACCCTTTAATAACAATGGTCTCGCCGGAGGGCATGGTAAACTCGAATAAACCGTTAAACTTGAAGACTCTTACCCTCCTGCCGTCAGCTGTCTCAACTAGAATAGTCTTGAGGGTTTCATCGACAACTACGCCTTCAAGCCCTACGAGCTTACGATCCGGGTACTCGAGGACTCTAATTTTCAATCCAATTAAATCGTGTCTAATAGTACTAGCTCTCCTCACTCTCCTGCACCTCTAGCTCCACTAGTCTCCCGTATTACTGTTAGTATCCTAGCTATATCCCGCTTCACGTTTCTAATCCTAGCTGTATTAGTTAGAGTCCCCATTCTAGCTTGTAGTCTTAGCTTCACTAGCTCTAATCTCAGCTCGTTAAGCTTTCTCACTCTCTCCTCGGGGCTCATCTTTCTTATCTCACTAGCCTTCACTACTACCACCCTGCTGGACTTTAGGCTTGAGGTCCTCTAGCTCCTGGGGGCTAGGGGTTTTCAAGGTCACCTGGTCTGGTAGCCTTACGCCTGGTTTAACTATGACTACTTCAACACCGTATATTCCTGGTTTTAGGAGGGCTTTAGCTACTGCTCTATCAACAATGTATTCTACTGGCTCGCCGGTCTTGTAGACTCTCCCAGCCTTCAGCTTCTCGTATGTTGCTCTCTCACCTCTAAGCTTACCGCTTACAACTATTTCTGCGCCTACTGCTCCAGCCTCCATTATCCTTCTAAGCATGTACATCATTACGCGACGGTAGTGCATCCCTTTCTCTAGAGCTCTCACTATTCTGAAGGCTACAACCCTCGCGTTTAAGTCTGGGTCGACTACAGGTGATATTGTTATGCTGGTGTTTTCGAGTCCTAATCTATTCTCCATGATGGCTGTCAGCTTCTTTATTACGCTTCCACCTCTACCTATCAGCCTGCTCGGGTACTCTGCGTATATCACCACGCGGTGGCCTGTGGGAGTTCTATAGAGCTCTACGCCAGCGTACCCTGCATCCTTGAAGTAGCTGGCTAATACTTCATCCACCATTAGCTTCTTCAAACCGTAGCTTAGGAAGTATGATTTAACGCGTGGTCCAACCAAGCCTACTCCACCTCGCCTACAATGACTTCTAGATGACTCATCCTACGGTACTTGGGTGTTGCCCGGCCGAAGGCTCTAGGCATATACCTCTTCAGAGTTAAGCCTTTATGAGCTGCTATATGGATTATGACTAGCTTACTTTTATCCAGTCCTTTATTCTCAGCGTTAGCTTCAACATTCCTCAGTACTTCAAGAGCGTATTTAGCTCCCTTGACAGGGTATCTTCCAGAAGGCCACTTGAACCTGTCAGCTAGCCCCCTCTTATGGCTTAGCTTCCCGTGATACCTTCTAAACGGCACCGGCTGCTTCAGCTTGATGACTTCCTCGAGGAATCTTATAGCATCGCTGAGCTTCATTCCTTTAAGCGTATAGGCTATTTCACGCATGTACTTGATTGAAACAGGTATATCGTATCTAACTGCTTTAGCAATCTTTGACTCATCCTCGAATTTAACAGAGTAGTGCCATGTAGGCATTGCACACCCACCTACTTCACTGCTATGAATCGACTCGCCTTGGTAGCCTTCAACCCAGGCTCTCCATGTGTAACCTTCTTCGTGCTTGGACTGAACTCTCCCAGATAATGCCCTATCATTTCAGGGGTGATCTTAACAGGCACGAACTCCTTTCCATTGTAGACTGCTATAGTAAGCCCAACCATTTCTGGAAGCACAACCATGTCTCTCACATGAGTCTTTATGACAGCCTTCTTAGCTAGCTCGGGGTTCCTGAGGATCCTCCTGATCTTTGCTAGTAGTTTTATCTGGGCTCTAGTTAAACCTCTCTTAAGACTCCTCCTCTGTCTCGCTGGAAGAATGTTTACTAGCTCATCCATGGACATGCTTAAGAGCTCCTCTAGACTCCTGCCTCTATACTTAAACTTCCTCCATTCAACCGGTATCTCCTGCGGGCTTAGCGCCAAGCTACTCAACCCCTCCTAATTCACTTTAAACCTGTTAAGCACTCAGTATTACAGCATACTAGATTCATTTTTTAAGACTAATCTTCCTTTTTAAAATAATCGGTATGCTCTCGGGGTTCTCTACAGCTACAACATCGCATCCCGCACTCCTGTACTTCTCTGCTACTACATCGCTAGTAGTGTAGGGTGTCAACGCTACTATCCTTAACCCCTTACTAGTCAGGCTGCCTGCAACACTCCAGGGCTCCTCGCCGGGCACTGTCTGCTTGAGGTCGCTGAATAAGAGCAGGGTTTTCGAGCCTGTCTTCAATGCTAGCTCGCCGGCTACTCTAAGCGCTCTAGAGATATTCGTGTACCCCTTAAAGCCCTCAGTGTAAAGCTTCTCGAGGAATCCCGCGAGAACAGCCACAGTCTTCCTGGAGGGAAGCTTGTAGACCCGTGCCTCCTCGCTGAAGACTACTACATGCGATGTAGCAGGTAGAGTGAATGCAAGTGAGAGAATAGACCATAGTGAGAACCTAGCCATGCTACCGCTGACATCAACTACTCCTATAAGCCTCCTCCGCTTCACCCGCCCCTTGAAGACTGAATTGTAGTTGAATCTCACCCACTTATACATGGTTTCCCTGACCTCCAGCCTCCCCTTCACGCCTACAGCTTTACGCTTCTGCGGGAGGCCAGCTTTCTTCCTCATGTAGTTTAAGAGCCTTAGGCCTAGTACCACGGCCTTCTTGACTAGAACTGGATCCAGAATCCCTCTCCTCGAGTACTCATCGCCAAGCTTAATCGATATTAACTCGAGTGCATCAAGACTCATCTCCCTTCCAAGCAGGAAGAGAAGTCTTCCATCGTCACCGTTAATTATGCTTTCAAGGATCGGCTTGTACCTGGGGTCTAGTATTGAAGCATCTATTCTTTCAGCTACGTGTAGAGCGTAAGTCTTGTAGGATGCATCCCCGGTTAAAAGGTATTCGAGATAGCTTCCTATGGCCTCGCCGAGAGCCACCTTCCCTGCTAATGGTTCGCTTAAGCCTCCGAGACCCTTAAGATCCATTAGAGTGATAGGGTTTAAGCTCTCGTAGAAGCCGGGGTCTCTCACCTTCCTTCTCAGGCTTCTCAGAATACTCCACCTCTCCTTTAACGGCAGCCTCTCAATTTCTCTCGCTAGCCTCTCTCTTCTCGCAGCCACGTACTCTTCTACTGTGTCAATGTAGGGTAGTAGATGTAAGGGGACTTCCACGCCGGTTACTCCTTTAAGAGCATCTCTTAATGCGTCTTCAAGTCTTCTAGCGTCGCTTGGAGCCGGCTTCCACCCGTTTAGAATCCGTTTTCTTAACTCCTCTGTGATCCTTGCGTCAACACTAGCATTAAACCCGTAGTATTCTCCAGCTAGGGATACAAGCTCGCTTGTACTAGCATTCTCGAGGAGGCTTCTAGTTATCACTTTACTCCAGAGGCTACTGGAGACTTCTTTAAGGTAGCGGCTTATATCCTCTAAGGCTACCTCGCACCTCTCATTGCTTAAAGAGCGCTGCGCCTCTACTCTACTCGCTATCAGCGAGCCATCAGACCGCTTTTTAAGCACTCCGCTTCTTCTCAACCATATGTACGTGAGCACTTCATCCCTCGAAGAGGATTCACTAAGCAGCCTGCTGGCTGTTAAACGACGGCTTCTACCCAGCCTTCTCCAGAGGTTCTCTGCAGGCTGGAAGTACTCTACAAGACCCTCCCTGGAGCCCCCGGGATGCTTTAGCTTTAAGCCTAGTGACTCAGCTAGAGCCTCCTCTAGGCTAGCTAAGATGCCTTCATCTCTTGCTAGTGCTTTAAGTGCAAGCTTCATTTTAACGTAGAGTACAAGCTTGTCGACCGGGGTCTCTCTTAGCTCGCTCAACCTGGGTTTTAAAGCCTCTATCTCTCTTGAGATAGCCTCGTCAACTAGGCTTCTCGCATCCATACTGCTACTCGAGGAGTTCTTCGACAAGCTCTCTATCCTCCGGGTTCTTGTAGAGGACGGCTTTACCCGCCTCGCGCAGATCTTCCTCGCTTGCTTTCTCCCTACCCTTCATATCTGAGATTAAAGCTGTAAGAGTCAGCCATGTAACAGTCTCGGAGATACCTGGCTTGTAGACTGCTTTACTCCTCAGCTTATTGACTACCTCGAGCGCCTTGAAGACTATGTTGTCGTCAAGCCTCCTGCTTAAATCGCCTAGCTTAAGCTTGAGTATCTCGTACTCCTCCTGTATAGACGGGTAGTGGAATTCTACTCTTACAACTCTCCTGAGGAAGGCATCGCTCAACTCTCCTTGAGCTATATCGTAGGGGTTGCTGGTAAATACTACCTGGAATCCCATCCCGCTCTGATAGTATACCTTCTTGAGCTCCGGTATAATGATCCTCCTCTTATCTATTATATCCAGGAGGAGGTTCTGGAACTCCTCGCTACTCCTCCTGATCTCATCTATTAGGACGCCTGCCTCCATTATCAGCCCTGCTAGTAGAGGCCTAGGTATAAAGCTCTCCTCATTGAATCCCTTAGCCATAGCCATAGCTGGATGGAAGTCTCCTATAACCCTGTACTCATCGTAGTTCTCACTGCAGGGTAGTACAAAGGGCTTCTTACCGCTCCACAAGTATAGTATTGCCTCACCAATCTCAGTTTTACCGGTTCCCGGGGGGCCCTCGTAGAGGACAGGTCTATTATTTATGAACGCAGATAACGTTATGTAGACAACATAGGGTTTAACGATAAGCTTAAACTCTTCTCTTAGAACCCTGATCATCTCCTCAGGGTCTCTAACCGGCTGCCTAGTCTCGACAACAGGCCCATATATCTCGTATACCTTCCTCACGATCGGGTCAGTTGTATCCAGGTGCATTCATGTTAACCCATGAAACTAGTAGACCCCTGTAAAATAACAGCTGGAGGGCAAAGGGGTGAAGCTACCTCCCTCTGCCAGTCTTCCTGGCGGCTATATGACCCACTTTTCTTCCAGGCGGTGTATTCCTCGCGACTGTTGTAGGCCTGCCTACATGCTGGTGGCTGCCGCCTCCATGCGGGTGGTCAACTGGGTTCATTGCTACACCTCTCACCTTAGGCCATACACGGCTCTTAGCCTTCCACTTGTAGAATGCTGCGCCTGCTTTGAGTAGGGGTTTCTCGAGCCTGCCTCCACCGCTGACTACTCCTATGGTTGCTCTAGCATTGCTTGAAACTTCTACTATCTTACCGCTGGGTAGCTGTATCTGGGTTTTATCACCGCTTCTCCCGACTACTAGAGCGTACGTCCCGCTGGATCTAGCGTATCTCCCTCCATCGCCTGGATTCTTCTCTACATTGGCTACCTGCATTCCCTCAGGTATTAATCCAACTGGGAGGATGTTACCGTTTACTGGCTTGGCTTCAGGACCTATCTCTATCACCTGGCCTACATACATTCCTTCAACTGCTGGCATGTAGAATACCTGGCCTGTCTCAAGTTTCACCTCTGCTAGCGGCACCCATCTCCCAGGGTCGTGTACTAGGTTTTCTATAATACCCTTGTAGGTTCTACCCGGGTCTAGGGGAGGGTATCTAGCTGGAGCTATATGCAGGTGGTCTGGTGTCCTGTAGACTGGTGACCCCTTACCCCTCCTCTGAGGTATTATTCTCTTACCCATACTCAACCACCTAGATTAAGCCTAGCTGGGAGGCTATTTCACCCGCCTTATACTCTGCTGTAAGCTTAACGTAGGCTTTCTTCTCTCCTCTAGGTGTTATTAGAGTTCTAACTTCAGCTACTTTAACATTGAATAATTCTTCTACAGCCTTCTTTATCTCAGTCTTAGTAGCCTTCAAGTCTACTATGAATGTCAGCGTGTTCTCCTTATCTATTAGGACTAGGGCTTTCTCGCTTTGAACAGGTCTTACTATTACCTTGTAGAGTCTATCCATGCTGCTCATAGAAACACCACCTTGAATCTCGAGGCTACCTCGCTGAGAGCCCTTGTAGATATAACTGTAAGCCTCCCAGGCACGCCGCCCGGGGCTAGATGAATAATCCCTAGGTTTCCTGGGGTCGCCACGTCGACACCAGGCATGTTTCTAACAGCTCTAGCAAGCGGAGCATTGTAGCTTGAGAGTACGAAGAGAATGCTGCGTGGTTCCACGTACCGTCGACCCCTCATTTTCCCTCTACCTGCTCTAATACCTGTGCCGCTTGCAGCTCTCTCCACGTCACTCCACAAGCCGATTTTCGCGAGGTACTCTCTAGCCTGCGCTGCCCTGGATACTGCTGTCTCAACTTCATCGGAGACTACTACAGGTAGCTTCTCAACACTGAAGACATGTCCTCTCCCTCTTACCATTTCAACTCTTGATGTAGCTGCTAGAGCTGAAGCTATCGCGGCAGCCTTCTCCTTCTTATTGATCTCCTCGTGTATTCTTTCATCTGTTCTAGGAGGGAATGCTGCATGCCCTTTACGAGTGCTTACTACGAATCTAGCTGTACCGTTAGGTAGCCTAGGGACTCTTGCAAGCCCGTACCCTACACCCCAGTACTTTGCTGTTGTTCTCTTACCAGCCATCGGGTCTCTTCCTTTAGGCTGAAGCATTGCTGTGAAAGCTGAGTGAAATGCTCTTCTCACGAGATCCTTGCGTACAGGTATCTTGAATACTTCTGGCAGCTCTACCTCGCCTACCACGCTACCATCAGCATTGTAGACGGGTACCTTGAGGCTTCCCCCTATAGCTGGTACAACTACTATCTCGTAAACCATTATCTATTCACCTACACTCCCTGCTTGCTCTCAAGGCTTAAATAGACTATTCTAGGTGCTGAGAGAGGAAGCCACTTTAAATCTGGTCTTATAGGGTGGCGGAGCACGAGCATTCTCTTAGCTGGACCTATAACAGAGCCCTTTAAGAGCACGTAGGGCCCGTACACCAGCCCATAGTGGAGGAAGCCGCCTTTAACTGTCACCTCAAGCCCATTCAACCCTATCTTCAAGACTCTCTTATTGTACTCTGTTCTCCTATGGAATCCTGTCTGCCCGGCTTGAGGAGTCTCACTCATAGTACCGAAGCCAGGGCTCCTCGCACCAATCTTCCTACTACCCTTCCTATGCTTATGCCATCTAGGCAGCTCCTTTACTCCAAACCTCTTTATAACACCCTGGAACCCTTTACCCTTGGTGACCCCGATTACATCAAGTAGCTGTCCCTCCATGAAGACATCTGAGACTTTCACGTAGCCTCCTAGAATGGATTCAGCGTACTTGACTCTCTCGTCAATACTACCCCCGCCTACTCTCACTTCAACTATCTCAGGCTTCTTCTTACCTATCCCGGAGAGAACTGGTATAGTGGAGGCTATAACACTGACAGCTGCTATGTCACCGCTGAGAACTTCTTTAATCTCGCTCTCACTACTCTCAGCAGTAAACTTATACCCGTATCTACCGGAGGGATCCGGCTTAACAAGCCCGTGGTTGAGTCTCCCCAGCCCGTGCAGGTATTTTCTCGCAGCCTCCACAGCACTTAAACCTATAAGCGGGTTTCTAGAGTAGAGCTCCTCGTAGACTTTTACTACTGCGTCAACAGGATCCCTCCAGACCTCCCCCTTACTCTTCAAGTACCCCTGCTCGTCAACATAGTATGCTCTCACACCTAGAATTACAACTGGGGGTGCATCGAGAACTGTCACAGGTGTAAAAACCTCTTTACCAGTCAGCGGGGTGTTAGGTCTATCCTCAATGATCACTGCGTGAGTCATCCCAGCCTTATATACAGGGAACCCTAGGAGCACCGGTTTCACTGAAATCCCGCGTGAGGTAGCTTCACCACCAAGTTTCTCCACTAGTATCTCAAACCACGATTTACTCGGCCACCTCTTAACTCTCGGCGTCAGCTCTCTTGCTCTCTTTCTAGGCCTCACTCCAAGGCTACCGTGCCTAGGCGCGTGCAGCTTCCTATGACCCATGCTTAAGCACCTCACCGCTACTATACGTAAGCAGGTTTTAAAGCATATACAGGTTCTTAAACCCATAAATACTTTTAATGCCGTGAAACCCTGGAGCATCCTAGAATGATTAGATTGCCCCTAAATACTTCTGGCTTCTTATCTCCGGCCTGGAAGCATCGTGTTTCACTATATTTCAGTGATAATCGTGTGAAACATCCCCAAGTAGTTTACGTTGTATAGATTCGAGCCTGAACTGTAGTAAAATTAATGTAATTCTGACTGCTAGCCTAGGGTAGCTGTAGGCTTTTAGTTATACATGAGAGTGCGGAATACTGCTACATGTAGCAAAGTTCTCTTCGTAAATGCTGCTTGTAGTCTTCTATCGAGCTAGTAATTTGTTTATTGTTTCATGGATCCTAGTGTATTCAGATGGGTCGAGTAGTGATACTGTTGCTTCATAGACTTCCTCGCTTAAGGGTCTGAATGGTATGTACCCAACATATCCGTTTGCGTAGCCTACAAACATTGTGTACTTATATGGTGAGGCCTTCTTACTCTCGATCTGGTATTCAATAAACATTTCAGCTGGAGTGAATATTGCTGCGAACTCTTCTCCTATAGTTAACTTCGCTAGATGTAAAGTTATGCTCTCCCTTCGCTCAAGGTATCTCGATAAGCTTCTTAAGATCTTTATTCTCAAAAGGCTGTTCTCTATGCTCTTACTTTTCTCGGAGAGTGGGGATGATTTAAGTTCTGAAAGCAAGCGTTCTTCTAAAACGTCTAATTCGCTGATGCTCGGGATCCTCCTGGTTTTAACACTCATTTTCTCCCATTTTAATTCTACATCACCATCTATGGCTTCTACATTCCTTATACCTCTAGCAACCTGAGAATAGAATAACTCTGCTAATCTCGTTACTTCACTGTAATCCCGGGATCTCCTTGTAAACCTTGTGCTGATATTGCCTGCTGCCCCGTTAAGATAAATACTTACCCTGAATGTTTTCTCGAAAAGCCTCATTATAGCGCCTGCTAAATCTCCGGAAACCATGTTGTTTGATGGGGGGAGAACTGTAGGATGACATGCAAAATTTACAGCTATAAAGTTACTCTTCGAATCTAGTAGGAATACGGCTTCTCTATCTATAGGTCCGCTAGGATCCACTCTATTTGATGAAATGTCCTCCACGACAGCTCTACCAGCATGTAAGGTGGATTCGATGATGTCATGTTCCTTGGTAGCTTTCTTAATGGAGTCAACTATAAATTCTCTATATCTTTCAACCACTCCAGTGTACTCCTCGGCTCCCCATAAATCTAGCAATAGTTCTCTCGATGCAATAGGAGCAGAGTGTGTGTGAGTTGCTGTAACAATAACATCTCTTTCTGAGAGGCCTAGGTTCTCGCTGAGTATATCTGCTATTATCCTCCATAGTTCTTCATCCACGTTGAGTAATTCCAAGGATACTACAGCTACATGGTCTATAAGTAGAATTCTACTATAAATTCTATCATAGACTCCACTAGCACTTCCCTTTCTATAAGCATACCCTGCCAACGGGATGGCTTCACTAGGAGTTATATCAACTTTTAATACCCAGATCTTCACGGCTACTTTCCACCTAACATTAGAACATACTGGGCTCCTTATACACTTATACCTTATACTAAATGTCGTTCTTAACAAACAATTATAAATAACCAGGTTAACTCTTAATTAACCCTTTCTTCTTTAGAATACTGTAGAAGTCCTCTGGCTTATGATCGGGTAACATTTGATAGATAAGCTTATATCCCATACTAGCGAGCTTCACGAATTCCTCAACATCTTTCTCGTCAACTGCAAAATTCTTAGTTACGAGTGTTTTCCCCTTCTTCCAGCCAGACTGTCCTACATTTATCCAGTTAATATCTTCTATCGGGGCTTTCTCTAGTACCCTTCTACAAGCTTCTGGAGTCGCAAATATTATCATTATATTGCTGGATTTACTGTAATATTTATTCTTGAGCCTTTCAACTGCTTCATTAAGTGTAAGTACTTCAACCTTCTTGCCGGGTGGTGCCATTGCTACCTGGATTTTCTTCAAGAGCTCATTAGTGGCTAGTGCGTCGTCAACTACCCATATCTCACTTATGTTATATGCGTTTACCCAGCCAACTGTTACCTGCCCGTGAATATAGCGGTCATCTATTCTAATTAATTTCACGGGCATTTAGAGATCACCATAACATTTACTCTGAGATTTTAGTAGTATTACAGTAATAACAACAGTCATACAGTTAATTTAAGCCTTTTAGAGCACAGTTTCTACAGGAAGCAAGCTTACAGAACCACACTAAAACTAAAATAAAAATATTTCATGATTCTGATAGCTTCTCAGAAAGAGTAGTTATAGATTCTCTCCCTTGAACTATTATCTCCCCAGCAAGAGTTTTAACATCCTTCTCGTCAATTTCGAGAAGAGCTTGAAGTAGCATTGGGAGATTTACGCCGAAAACTGCTTCACTCTTATACGTTGACTTCAATAGTACTTCAGCAATTACTCTAGAAGGAGTACCACCGAAGATATCAGCGAATATCAGCGCTTCATCAACTGTATTTAGTGCTGAGTATAATTCATTTCTTATTTTCTCCGCAGTATCTTCTGGTTGTAGCTCTATTATGATAATCTTCTCGTCTACTGTTTCCCCGAGGAGTAGCTTAGCAGTATCTTTTAACGCTTTCGGAAAATTACCGTGCCCCATGATAATAATTTTTCTAGGCATGGATAACCGCCATACCCGTATACTTTATAACAGGAAGTAATAATGATTATTTAAAAAATCAATGGAAACTTTTATGCGCTTTTAGACTGCTAGAAGTCCTGCAAGGCCTAGTATGAATCCTGTAAGGAACACTATTATAAGGATTTTACCTGGGGTAAGACCCTTCATATACAACCAGTAAGTTCCTAGTAAGGTTAGAAGTGGAATAAGTCTTGGGAGAATTTTGTCGAGAGCATCCTGTAATACAAAGGCCTGTCCTCCTCCAACTGCTATTGTCACTGGCGTATGAATGTTAATATACATTACTCCGAGTGCTCCTATGATACCCATTGCTAGTATTGTTCCGAGTTCTCTTACAACTTCTAGCTGCCCACCTTGTATTAAGGAGATGGCTCTTTCACCATACCTATAACCGACTACCAGGAACCACCATGTTACCAGTATGATTGGCACAGCCCATAAAACTGTTGCAAGGAGTGGACCTAGTAAGCTTCCAGCTAAGGCTAGTGACGCACCCAAGCCGTAGACTATAGGCCTCCATGTGAACCAGAATAATCCATCACCTAACCCTGCAAGCGGGCCCATAAGCATTGTTTTAAGTGACCTAATAGTGTCTGCGTCAGCCCCTTCCTCTTCTAGAGAGACGTTAAGTCCCATGATGAATGGAATCATCGCTGGATTAGTATTGAAGAATTCGTTGTGCACTTTCATCCAGTTGATTAACTCCTCCTTTGATTTCCTCAGTTTCTTCTCAATGCTCTTGATGATGGCTGCATAGGCTTGCCCCTGCATACGTTCATAGTTCCATGCCCACTGGCTAGTAAATGCTATCTTAAGCCACAATGCTACTAAGTCTTTCCTTGAAAGCATTCTTTTCTTTACTGTCTCAGCTTCACCACCAGTAGCTGCTAGAGATTCCAGTAGTGATTTTACTTCATCAGCCTTAATAGCAAATAATAATGCTACAAGCATTAAAGCTATACCAAGAATAGGCATGTTAAAGTAGGCTGCTAGAATATAACCTAGAAGGAACCAGGGTATCATCATTTTATTAAACATGAGCTTCATCAGGTATGCTAGACCTACTGCAGGCATCATTGCTCCGGCAACGCCTAGCGCCCCCATGACTCTAGCAACATCTGGATTATTGACGAAAGCCCTGATCGCTTCTACAGCTGAAGGTGAAAGTCCAAGCGCTCCTACCACTAGGATCGGTATCGCCTTTGATATAGCCCACTGGAATGTACCAGCAGCTACTATGGGGTACAGTCTATCAACGTTACCTCGTTCTATTACGGCATCAGCCAAGTGAGCATATATTGTGCACCCAGCTCTAGCAAGAACCACCTCGACGTACATTGAAAGAATACCTATAGGTACTGCGAGAGCTACGAGCGAGGATAATTGCTCAGCCGCTATAGTTGTATACCCTAAGATCTTCGCAAAGAGTACCGCGATAACCGTAGCAACAAGAGCGTCTGGTGCAGCAGCACCACCTATCGGGTAAACCCCTAAATATACTAGTTCAAGTAGTGCTGACAACGCAAGGGCTGTAGGAAGGGGAAGTCCCACGATTATACCAGTTAGTGTTCCAATTGTAAGGGGCTCACCTATTCCTATAGGTCTATAACCCAGGAATTCGAAGACCGCTATTACCACGAGTACTACTATTGCGATTAATTGGCCCGGTGTTATAAGAGTTGCCTCACTTCCTGTAGTAGCAGCAGAGATAGGAGATAACGCTATTGCAACCAGAAGTGTGAGTACTATCAATAAAGGTTGCTGCCAGTACCCTTCTCTAAGGCTAGGATTCACTAGTACCACCCTAGTGTTCCTATATTAATTATAGAACTAGCTAATATATTTTATGTATAGGATTCCCTTAAAAACCGGTTGATTTTCATATTCGGTAGATAAAATATGAAGGTACAGCACTAAACGTTTTTCACTCCAGGAATATATTCTTTGCTTAACTAAGTGCTAGAAAATAGTTTAGTAGGCTTAGTGTCGCTGCAACTGCTTCTTCTGTTCTAACTGAGACTACATTCTGCCCTGGTATTGTATTCCAGACTGCGTCAGCGTAGTCTAGTATGCTGAAGCCTTCTCCCGCTGATATCTCGTAGAGGTCTCTCTTCGGGCTCCCGAATAAGACTAGGATTCTCCTCCCTCGCAGCTTTCTCAGCTCGCGGAGTGATGGTACAGCTCCCGTCTTATCTGTCGCCAGCTTGAACACACTGCTCTCTGCATCCTCGAGTATCCTCTTCAGGGAGTTACTAAAGAATAACTTAGGGCCCATGTAGTAGTCTCCGTTAATGCACTCAGCAATCCTCTCTACAGTGTCTACTACTCTCACCATCGTGATACCTGGACTGCACTCACCAGTAGCCTTATACTCCTCGGTGTTATCGAGTAGTGCTGTCACCCCGTCTTCTTTAAGTGTTATGTATGCTGCTCTAACCTCTCCACGCGTAGGCTTTCCTTTCACATCGAAAGCCTGGAGTCTTATAGGGGGTAGCGCGCCAACATAGCGTAGTAGCGGGTTTCGGGGTACAAGCCTCCTTCTAAGGTACGGCGGCGTGAAGAAGTACCTCCAGAGGGCTTCAATGAGCTCTCTATGCCTCCTGTACTCCTCTAGTGGAGTAGAGTACTCGCGGTAGAAGAATACTGATTCAACCCCGAATATAGAGGATACCCTGGCAACCTGGTGTACTCTGAGAGACTTCAAGAAGAGGGTTGACTCAACGCTGAGAATGCTTGTGGGTAAGGCTATGCCGACAGGTATCCCCGCCACAACCCTACCCTTTCTCCTGGCTACCCTGAGTCTTCTTCCTCTCCTTAACCATGAATATAGTTGTCTTCTGACGCCCGCCCATAGAGGCCACCCTTCCACCCTTCATTCAAAAGCAGGCTTTTATCTCTACTAATTAGAAACCTGGGTTTAATATAACTGGAGTAGAAGCCTGCCTGCTCTAACGTTAACCTTGCTCACCGTGTAGCTTTAAGCTTATGCTCCTGTACCCTGTCTTCGTCTATGATGTGTAGGACTTTGAAGCCCTCCTCTACAAGTGTATCCGCTATAAACCTCCTATGGCATTTAAACCATAGTTTCTCACTGCACATTACAGCTATGATTCTACCTGACCCTGCTACCTCTATGAGTCTCGTAATCCCTTCCCTGTAGCCTGCAGTCTTCACATAGCTCTCGTACCCGCCCTCCCTGTAGCCTCCGAGGAGGTCTCCTAGCCACATGTAATCTACGCCCAGCCTCCTCAGGGATTCCTCAAGGCTCTCACGGTTGAAGTAAGGGTACTTCTTAGACTTAGGGAACCGTCGCACATCAACTACCACCTCCACTCTGTACTTTGATAGCAGTCTATGGAACTCCTCGAGGCTTCTATTACTATGGCCTATCGTGTAGACTACGCGTCCACCTCTAGGCTCGCTCACCGTTAACCCCCTTTACTGCACGGCTAGTACATTCCAATGGTTTTAACGCCTTCTCTAAGTATCCTCCTGTACTCTCTCATGAAGAACCAGTAGGCTGCAGCTAAGTATAGGAGGCTGTATACTGTTCCATACATGAGTGTCTCGTTTAACGGCAGCTTGAGCGGGGCATTTAATAAGCTCCTCCTAACAAGCTCGGCTGGATAGGCGTAGGGTGTTAGCAAGGCTACTACTGCAACCTGCTCGGGGAGGTTTGAGAGTGGTGTTAAACCACCTGTAGCTATCGGGAGTATCCAGCTTATAAGCTCCATTACAGGCCCGCTTGTCCCAGTGCTCAGCGTGGAGCCGGCGAGAACTAGTGTGTGGGCTAGCAGTACTACGCCTAGCAGAATAAAGCTGTATAATAATAGCAGCGGGTTCTCCACTATAAATGCTGGAGGCGCTAGTAGCAGCGTGAATACACTGTATACTAGTGTAAGGCTTGCTGCAAGCCATATCAAGCTCACCGGGGCGACACCAGCAATCAGGATTAACGGGCTCCGCCCGCTGACAATGTAGTATTCGAGTACACCACTCCTCATAGACCACCTTATCTCCCAGGCTAGATCCCATGTAGCCGTGCTATACGATGAGAAGACAAGGACAGCTGTAAACATGTAGCCTGCAATAACGCTTCTATCAACACCCGGCGAAGCGAAGAGCTCTATAGGCGCAACAAACAGGACGATCCACAGGGACATAGAGAGCATTCCATAGATGAAGCCACTGGACCTCACAAGCTCAGATGTAAAGTAGGCTTTAAGCACTGCTCTAATAGAGTCCATCAATCCAGTTTCACCGTTCAACCCTGTACTCTCATTTCAATTATTCGAATATTTTATTTTATGTTTGAGTGCAGGGTCTTAGCCCTCATCCACCTACTTATCTCTAGGGTGGGTCATGGGTCTCCTTCAAGCCCAACGGCACGGGGCTTACATCTCCTGCTTTCTTCTTCAAGGGTGAACATGGATTAGTATAAAAGATCTCCAAATCATGAAAGAGAAACTCCTTCTCTAAGCTTAGATTTCTCCCAGAGACTGATGGAGTGCACGCCTATAGGCGTGTAAATGAAGAATAATGCTGTCGCGGCAGCTAGAAGAATAAAAGAGTAGTAGAGCTCAGCCTCCCCGAGCAGTATCCTCTGTATCACCTCGACTACATGGCTTGACGGTATTAGAGCTGACGCTACATAGCCTCCGAGAGGCATCATGAAGCGCGGGTAGTAGACTCCGAGGAGTATGAAGAGGAGGGGTCTAAGTATATTGATAAACCTCCACTGATCCCTCCCATGGCTGTACAGTAAGCCCATTAAAACCATTATTAATGGGGTGAGAGTGACAGCTGCCACTATGCCGAGTAGTATTACTGAGGCAGCCTCCAGCAGCCCGCTAACACCGTAGAAGTAGAGCATTACAGGTGCAACTGTCGCTGCACCCGAGGCTACGCCGGCGAGTAGCCTGGGGAGAGGTATTGCGAGAAACCTGTAGAGTCTTGGCATAGGGGATGCAATAATGTAGGGGAGTGTCCCCATCCACTCATCGAATAAAGGCCTCCAGAGTAAATCATCGTTCACGCTCATAACTGCGATTAAAAGATAACCTGAGACAGTGAAGAATACCTCCGGCGGGATACCAAACCTCTCAGTGAAAACCCGGCTACCCCCGAACCCGTAGCCTAGTAGCAGGATGAAGACAAGGAGCATGTAGGGGTACCCGATAATCATGACTAGCGTTATCTTCCTCCTCGAGAGCTCTGAGAAAACCATCTTGAATTCAGCGTAAACTGCATTCAAGAACAAGCTGGATGCCATTTAAAGCACCTACCCAGCGTTCTCCGCGAAGTACATGAAGACATCCTCAAGTGTCGGCTCTTCAACCCTAAGGGATATAATCTCGAATCCAGCTGCAATAACCTTTCTGAGAAGAGAGTCTACTACCTCCTCAGGCTTCTCAACGTGGAGTTTAACACTGTAGACTCCCTCACTACTGTTAACCTCGTATCTACCTGGATTCAAGCCTTCAATAATTCTCTCGACGCTGCCGCCATCACCGCGGAGCGTGAGGATAATAGTCTTCAGCCGCGGGATCATGGATTTAAGCTCGCTTGGAGAACCCTCTGCTACAATCCTTCCCTTATTGATTAAGAGTATTCTATCGCATACAATCTCAGCTTCAAACATGTTGTGCGTAGTGTAGAGTATAGTCTTCCCCTCCTCGTGTGCTAGACTACGGACTAGCTCACGTATCCTCCTACTGCTCGGTGGATCCAAGCCTAGCGTCGGCTCATCTAGGAGGAGGACAGGGGGATCCCTTAATAGTGCTCTCGCCAGGGATAAACGAGCCTTCATCCCTAGACTATACTCCTCGAAAAGCCTGTCACTCGCACCCAGCTTATCCAGCTCTAAGAGCTTGAGAAGACTCTCAATCCTCTCCCGTGCCCTACTCCTAGGTAAACCGTAGAGTGCCGCGAAATACTCGAGGTTCTCTCTACCCGTGAGCTTACCGTAGAACCCCTTCTCCACAGTTAGCATAACCCCTATTATTTCCCTCACTCTACCAGCATCCCTGACAACATGGCTACCATGGATCCATGCATCTCCTTCATCAGGCAGGAGTAGAGTAGAGAGTATCTTAACAGTAGTAGTCTTACCAGCACCATTAGGCCCTAGGAGCCCGACAACCTCACCCCTATACACTTTAAAGCTAACACCCCGTAAAGCCTCAACAACCCGCTTCACACTCCTCAGTAAACCCCTCCTCTCCCTCGTAGCATACCTTTTAACAAGACCCTCAGCAACAATAGTCTCCTCTCTCAACACAGCCACCCTAGTAAACACTACAAGCATATTAGCATAGCATGCTTAAAGCTAAAAACTAATACGGTTCCCCGGCGGAAAGCTTACTTAGCATAACTAGTGAACTATCACGTTAATGCTGGCTAGGGGAACAGCAGAGACACAGTTAGTTTATAAGTTTAAAACTATAGTTTTTTTTTTTTTTTGATAAAGATTATTTAAAAACCTCCTCTCAGATAGTTTACGTACGCTAGTATCATGTCAAGCAGCATGGGGTGGAAAAATGAGAGAGAAAATTAAAGAGTATATACCGCTGCTACTAGCTTTAACAGTACTAGTATCTACAGTGATGGCAGCTGTATTCGTCTACTACCCTATCGAAGCTACAGTATCTCCTGTGCAACCACCAATAGTCTTCGCTCTAGGTAGCAACGCTGGAGGATCCGACTTAAGAGGCGGAACCATAGGTGTTGCAGTTGGCAATAGTGGAACCTCTCTTAGTATTACAGTACACCCAACATACCAGGTATCATACTACAGAAACCTAGCTGTAATCAAGAATACTGATAACAAAGCATATTATGTGAATTTAACAGTATACACCCCAATATCATCCTGGGCTAACGGTAACATCACTCTAATAGTATATGGTTCCGGGACGGTTAGAAGCCTCACAGGCTGGCCGAAGACTGTGCCAACCAACAGCACAAACGATCCATACAGTTATCTGAACCCTACGGCTAGTAGCTACGTAGCAATTCTAGATCTCACAAAATCTAGTAGTACTAGCTTCCAAATTAATGCCAGTCAAACATTAGAGGTTGACTTGTTAATCTATATCCCTGAAGGCGTCCAGCTGCCATCCTCGGCAACAGCACAAGTATACCTAGTGTACTCACCAGTCAGCGAGACCCCGCCGTCAGTAGCACCGTAGAGGAGCATGTAGTGGTGCTTGATGCTTGAAGCCAAGTATTTTTTAAACGCGGCCTTCACCATCTCTATTCTAGTTTTAATCTTATCCTCTATTCTAGTCTTCTCATCCCTCCATGTTTTCACGCCGCTTGAAGCATCTGTATCCCCTGTACAGCCATCTCTAATACTAGGCTGCTATACGGGGAGCATACCCCACTCTATCACGAGAGCGAATAGAGGAGCCTTAGTTTACACGGACTTCGAGTCTACCACCGGGTGGAATAGTAATGGAGGCTCTTGGAACCTCACTACCGGCTATAAGGGTAGTGGAATACAAGGCACTGATAACGATGGAGGCCTAGGTGGAGCATCTCAGTACTACTATAACAGCGCACTTAACGTGATTACAGGCTGGGTTACAGTGAAGACAAGACTATCCAATGGAACAGGATGGTACGGGTTAGCAGTACTCGATCAAGGACGCAGGGCCATGTATACGGTGGGGATAAATTCAAGTGGTTACCTAACAATATATTATTACTCTCGGGAGTGGTTGCCGTTAAGAGATACTAGTATTCCCTCGTATTCCTTTAGCTCCTGGTATATTCTAGTAGTATCCTTCTCCTTCACCAAGAAGGATGCTAACATAACAGTATACCTCTACGATGTGAGCGGGGTACTCTTAGCCTCGGTATCATATAGCGGTAAGAACTATATGAAAGCAATACCCGCTTACTACGGAATTAATGTAGATGGAGTAACCGCTGTATTCGATGACTTCATGGTTTCAACTCCAACAAGTGACCCCCGCTATAATGGTGACCCCCGCTATATTGTATTCCAGGGTGTTCCAGCAGGGTATAGTGTCAGCGTTTACGATACAAGCGGACTCCTCGTTAATAGCACAGTATCAACCGGCGGGGATACTCTTCTAGGGGTTGTATCAGACACTGTAGTTGGAACAGGGAGTGGTGGAGGCATCATAGTATCCTATCCTGAGGGTCTTCCCGCCTTAAACTATACTGTGCCGTCAACTGACGCCTTACTGGGGGGTGATGTGTACGCGGTGGTGGCATTCGGCTATCCTTCTTGTAGTCTTGGCGCTAACTACACCTCAGCGAGCGTCTCAGCGAGGATCTCATCGTCAAGTAGCATGATTTCAGGAGCTATCCTATTGAAGTTGTCGAACAACGATGTTAAGCCTGTTTACGCAAGGCTTATTCTAGCAAACTATACTGCTCCCAGTACTCTAACAGTCAATATTACTCTTAAATCAGGAAGCTATGAAGCCTCTCCCCCCATCACTATTTCAAGCGGTGTGGTTTCAAGTAATATGACAGGCTGGATTGAAATACCATCAGGCTCCTCCATCTACCTCTACGCTAAAGGATACTTTACAGCTAGCAGTCAGTCAGCTACACTTAACATCTATCTCGAGTACTGCACTATGGTTAGCGAGGGAGGTGCATGTGTATACAATCCAGTTGAGGTGACTCTCACCGGATAGGTGTCTACTCGTGAAGGCCTCCACGCTACTCCTCTACCTTACTTTAATACTCGTTATTCTCGTGTTCACTGCATCCTACCACGGGTTATCTCCTATCTCCCTGAATGTTGTTGCAGGGTACTCAATGTACCCTGAGTTAAAGCCTGGATGTATTATTGTGGGTGTTGCCACATGGATCTCAGGGTTCACGGTTAACGATATAGTAGTCTACAGTAGATCTCTCGGAGATCAAGTTGTTCACAGAGTTATCAGTATTGAAGACAGCATAGTTGTCACAAAGGGTGACTTGAATCCTAATCCCGACCCCCCTGTAGAAGCCTCCCTAGTAAAGTATAAAGTAGTATCCCACGTACCCCTCTATATCTGGCTGCCGGCGGCCACGGCTATCCTTGTCACCATATGGGGGCGCCCCTGGAGAAGATCCAGCCTGCACTTTATTCCCCCGCTACTCCTCCTAGCATTCTATACTGGTATCGCTTATACAGGGTCAGAGCTACCCCCACAACCCATTGAGCTGAAAATCCCTGTAGTCGAGCTCCAGGGAACTTTTATCTCCAACGACTTCTCCACGATCACCATCTCATATAATCTCGGAGGATTTAGCATCAAGGCTGTAGAGTACTCTGTTCTAAGCCATGACGTATATCAGTGGACGTGTACAGCTGTAGTGAATGGAAGCAGGGTTCACATAAGTGTACCTAGAGAAGCCTACTATGCAATGATGGAGAGTAGAGTTAACAGGCTTCAAGTCAGCTTAGCACTCGACCTTGATAAAGGTCATCTTAACGGGAGTTATATAGTGCATGTCACCTGGCCTCCCCCTCGAGTATACCTAGCCGGCAATACACTGTTTATCGAGAACCCCACGCCTCTACCCATTGAAGCTAATATAACAGTTGCATCGATCCGCGAGGGTTTAACTGAGATGCTACACGTAGTGGTGAATGCTACTTCAACGTACACTCTGGCCCTAGAGCCCGGCACATACGTTGTTGTCAGGTACTCCTATATGGGTGAGGTATATGTCTGGTCGAATAGAGTCTAGCAGTATCCCGCCGAAGCCTAGAGTTAAGTGGAGGATGCTGGTTGTAACAGCCTCTCTTCTACTAGCTGTATCAGGTGTTATAGCAGTAGTCTTGCCAATAACACCCCTCTACGTTTTAAGCGGGGTCTTCAATGGATATATATCCCTCGTGAACTATAAGATTGAATTCCTCGGAGAGCCCTTGCATGGCGTGGGATTCGAGAAAGCGAGGCTACTAGCCTTAACTTCTATAGTCCACGGATTCTACGTTCTCGCCTCAGGTTTCTACCTGCTGACATCTACTCTTAGATTCAAGTCTCCTAGAGAGCCAGCTCTCTACTCGTCTATACTTGCATCGCTAACAGGATTCGTTTTGCCGCTGGTTCTAGCAAGAGCTAGACTACACGTTGAAGTAGACTTAGGATACATTCCAAGAGACCTCGAGGTGCTTACTTCAGCCGGCCTCCTAGATCTAGGTGAAACAAGCATAGCTGAAACAGTGTTCGCAGGAATCCTCCGGGTAGCCCCATTTATTCTACTAGTACTTACAGCATTATCTTCAACAATGATACTCCTGTACGCTGTTAAGTACAAGCCTGGCTCTAGCTAGTGGAGGCTGAATTCACGGGAAGCGAGTCCTCCTTAGCTTTTAACCCGGCTTTAGTATTCTCAGCCCAGGGGCTGCAGAGTGGATGACCTTAAGTGCTCCACCTACCTTGATTCTTACAGTGGTCTTCACGACTCTAGTACTGCTGGCTCCACCTGCTCAAAGTGCTAGTACTGTAAGCACGTGCTACGGTTACGCTGAGGTTAATGTATCCTCGGTGCCAGCTTACATAGTTGTCTACAGCTGGCAGGATAGCTCGTTAACCCTGTATCTGGAGAAGGAGGGCGGGGTGGTCGACGAGTACATTATACCTAGTAGTAGTGTTCTAGCAATCCCTGTCGGGGAGGCTGGAGTCTACTATCTAAGGATACCCGGGGTCTGCGGGGAGTCTTTAAACATCTCCTATACTGTCAAGGAGAAAGGCTTACCTATGGGTGTCGCCAGCTACCCTGCCAGCGTAATATATACAGAGATGATTACAGGATTCTTCAACATCACGGAGATAGAAGTCTTCAATCCTAATGCCACGAGGGCTGAGGAGATGTATGGGGCGAGCCTCCAGCTCAATGCTTTCATTGAAGTCGAGCTTGAAGACGGGAGAATCCAGTACTACTGGGTTCAAAACGTAGCTGTCTTCGTAACCAGTAAGCGTTTAACAGCTTTCTCGGTTAACATATGGAATGCTACATCCCAGCCTAGCAGGCTAGACCCTACAGCTATCAATGGGAGGGGAAGGGTTCAGGGATCCGCGTGGAGCTACTACGCTTACATAACAAAGCCTCAAGTCTACTCGACACCCTTCGCCGGCAACCTGACTATAAGAGTCTACAGTAATGTTAGTGATGTGCGCGTTGACTTTGGCTACATGTTAGCCCAGAATGGAAGCTTAATCCAGCAGCCTACTGCATGGTTTGATAGTGTCGCTATAACTCCTCCTCTAGGTGTGCCAGTGAAACGTGCTGGAGTAGTAGCTACGATGACTTACACGTCGAGCGCTGGATACCCCTTGAACGTTGAATTAGTCTTTGGGGGATACTGCTGTAGTCTTACAGCTAGCTTCACAAGGCTTAACGCCCAGCTGGCTATAGCCTACTGGGATGGAGTCGAGTACAGGGTTTTCCCAGGCAAGTATAACTTCGGCTTGAATACTGCTGAAGCCTGTAGTAACGTTCAAGCTGTACGCGGCGACGGCTTCGTCAGGGTTACCACGGGTGTTTTAAACCCTGAGCCTATTGATGCACCCCCTGCAACTCTAACTCGAGTGGTGACTGCAACTAGGACTGTCACGCTGCGTGAGACAGCTACCATTACGGTGACATTAACCCAGCCTGTGACAACCACGGTTTCAGCTACTATTACTGAGACTGCTACTAGGACTGTGACTGAGACAACTACATCTACAGTGACAGAGGTATCCTTTAAGACTACTACTGTAGGAGAAGTAAACTATGCTTTCTCAGCCGTGGTGGGAGTTATAGCTGCAGTCGTGTTAACCATTATACTCTACTATACTACTAGAAGATAACTAGGGGTCTGTGGAACCCCTGCTAGCTGCCAGCGCCCGCTTAAAGCTTGACTAGTAGCTGCTAGCACGCTTGTCCTTCACACTGCCTCAAGTAGTAATTTTAGGTTCCCTAGCATTTAACCGTGTGAGGTGGTGCTTACGCCTAGGATTTGGCCTACCACGTTTAAACTCCACTGGGATCCATGGAGGAATATACCTATCGTCAGGCCAAGCCAGAGGGAGATCGACCTCTACTACTCTGTGAGACTCATGGAGCCTGGTGACGCTAGACCCGCCTTTCAAGGCGACCTCGAGAAGCTGAGGGAGGCTGTAGTCTACGAGTATGGCGGTGACGCATTCTACAGGAGGTTCTTTGAAGGCAGGTTCATCCTGCTGAATAAGGTACCACACTGGGATCTAATGTACGAGGTTGTATCCTCAGGTAATGTTATCGGCCAATTATACTACGACCCCTTCAGGGAGAAGTGGAGGTTCAGGCCCACCTATGCTGGCGCTGTGAGAGCTCTTGAAGAAGGCTTAACTGAGAGAGTCGTGCTGGATAACCCAGTTTACGTTGGGAGGAGGGTTAAGCCTGCTCCAAGCGTGGGGGTAAGGCAGGTTGTAGTAGTAGATAAGAGAGGTGTTGTCAGAGGTCTTGGAGAAGTCTACGGTGATGAACTAGTAGTCGTGAAGACCTACCACGATAAGACTATGCCTGTTGAAACCAGTGATAAGCCAGCTTCACTCAACGATGTACTAAAGTATAATGAAGAAGGGCTAGAGGCCCTAGCTGAGAGGTCTATATCTTTCCTCAAGAGGCTGGGAGATAGATACAAGCTACCAGTCTCAGTCTCTTACTCGGGAGGCAAGGATAGCCTAGTAGCATTAGACTTAGCCTATAAGGCCTATGGGAGCGTGGAAATGTTATTCAATGATACTGGGCTCGAGCTGCCTGAAACCATCAGGAATGTCCACGAGGTAGCCGAGAAGTATGGTGTGAAGCTGCATGTAGCTTCAGCAGGCGATATATTCTGGAAGGCTGTAGAAGTATTCGGGCCCCCTGGAAAAGACTACAGGTGGTGCTGTAAGGTAGCAAAGCTTGTACCCATAGCTAGGTTAACCAGGGTTCTCTGGCCTAATGGAGCACTCAACATTGTAGGACAGAGGGCTTTCGAATCCCTGGATAGAGCTAAGAACCCGAGGATCTGGAGGAATAAGTGGATACCGCACTTAGTGACAACATCCCCTATCCAGAACTGGGGTCAGCTTGAATGCTGGCTCTACATATTTAAGCATAAGCTACCGTACAACAGGCTCTATGAGAAAGGCTTTGATAGACTAGGATGCTACCTCTGCCCCTCGAGTGCTCTAGCAGAATTCAAGGATGTAGCTGAAGAGTACCCGGAGCTATGGGAGAAGTGGTCTAGGATCCTTGAGGAGTGGCGTGTGAAGCTGGCTCAGCCCGCCGAGTGGGTTAAACTAGGTTTATGGAGGTGGCTAACGCCTTAAACAGCTAAGAAGAGGATTGCCGTGCATGTTGAAAACTACGTGATCGACTGGAGAAGCGAGTACACGCGTAGACTCCTCGGTAGCCGCGTGAACCTAGCACCGCTTGAAGTCTCCAGGTATAACAGCGGGCTTAGACTAGTATTCAACAGGGATCTAATACCCTCTACTGTTAAAGAAGTAGTTGTTGATAACATGGCTGGATTAGGGTATAACATCACTGAGGAGAGCGATACCCTAGTATTCTCCTCTAGTAGTACAACTCTAAGAGTATCAGGGAGAATCCTCGAGGTAGAACCCTTCTCGAGCGACGTGAATCTCGAGGACCTCGTAGACCTTCTAAAAGTAGTATATAGATCCCAGGGGTGCGTGAAGTGCGGGAGCTGTATTCTCTGGACGCCTCCAGGAAGCGCTGTGCTCACGCAGAACGGGCCTAGACCACTAAGGAGACTCGACGATAAAACTAGGAGATTCTATCTTGAAGCCTGCCCTATCAGCGATCAACTCGTTGAGAAGGTAGTCGTCCCCCTGGTAACCGATAACCCTAAAGCCTTCAAGAGGAGGAGCCGTAGAAGAATTATCACACACGGCTAGACTTCTCAATGTACTTTTTAACCCTGAGGAACTCTTTTTCTCTCTCGTATACTTCTGATACTATATCCATGCCTCTTGATACATTGTTGAGGATCCTCACGGCTTCATCAGTGCCTACACCTCTCCCAGCGAACGCTAGGAGAGCCTGCCTTCCGAATTTAAATAGTATTATGGCTCTTCTAGCTAGATCCTCGCGTAGCCTTTGCTCGTGAGCTTTAAGCTTTTCTCCCCGTTTAAGCTTGTCTACTAGAATCCTCTCCTCCTCGCCTTCTCCTTTAACTACTGTGAGCGTCGCGCGGTGGCAGCGGGGGCAGGAGTAGCTGTTCATCTCCATGAGTTCTCTCACCTTACCCTGCTTCACGTAGCCGCAGTTTAAGCATACAAGTGTTAACTCCCTCTCTAGAAGCCTCTCCAGGTACTGTGATCTATCGAGAGCCGCAATCTCTCTTTTAACTGGTAGCTCTATGTAGCCTAGTATCTCCACGTGGTGCTTTGAAATCTGCTTGTAGAGCCTCCGCTTAATGCTTACTTCGCCAGTAGAGATCATGGAGGCTAGCTTGAGAGTAGACTCTAAATCGTAGTCTCTCACTAAGACCTCCTTTAAGGCTTCATCACCTATAACTGTCTCCCCCAGCGCCTCCAGCATCGCTTTTGTGACCCTGGTTTCACCGGGCTTCACAGCTGAGAACCTCTGAGCTGTCTGGTAGACTCTCCAGTAGAATAGCTGTCCCTCTCTCGCTACACGCTTAAGCATCCCTGGGTCAGCCGTGTACTCCCCTATTCTCCTCAAGGTATCCTCGATGACCTTCAGTATCTCGAGGGGTGGCGTGTACCCTTTAATTCTAAGTATAATAGCGTAGGGTGAGGAGTATGCTTCGAAGCCTGCCAGCGGGTACTTCTGCTTGAGGACCAGTATTAAAAGATCTCTTATAAAGCTGTTAACCTTACTTCCCCAGTTAATGTTTATGAAGACCATGTTGAAGTCTTCAACGTAGTCTACGTATATCTCGAAGGCGCCGCTCAACTCTCTTACAGCATCTAAGGGTATCTCCACGGGTGTTTCAAGAAGCTTCTCCAGGTCTTCTGGTAGCCTACCATTCTCTCTAATGTAGTCTACTACCTCCCCCACCATTCTAGCTGTTGATGCTTCAACTGGTATGCTCTCACCCTCCCAGTGGGGTATTACAGCTTCACTGTAGTCTACTGCTGCTCTCTCAACGTACACTCTACCCTCATCTTCATCCACACCTATGATCCTCCAGGACTCCCCGGCAAGAACAACTATGTCGTCTGGTTTAAGATTTAATACAACATACTCCTCGTTCAGCGAGCCTATCCTCCTCCCCGTGGAGGCTTCTACAACCACTAGATCTCTTGTTGATGGAATCATGGTTGTCTCGTAGATGTAAAGCCTTGTTCTTCGAGTCTGCTTTAGGATACCGCTGTCCTCTCTAACTACACGCGTGTACTTCAAGTACTCTACAAGCCTATCGTATTCATCCCGGTTTAAGCTACTATAGAGCGTGTACTTCTTCAGTCTCTCGAATAAATCCTCTTTACTCACCCCGCTGCGGTTTAACACTGTGAGCACTGCGGTAGCGTATGCGAGGACGTCCAGGGGCTTTGGAGTAATGTCTTCTCTCTCAACCCTCCCCTTCAAGGCTTCTCTAGCTAGCACTAGGGACTCTAGAAGGTGCAATGTGTTACCCGTGCTTACTACTGTACCACGGCTAACTCCCCCCAGCCTATGCCCGCTTCTACCGACACGCTGTATTAGACGTGAGGACTGCCTAGGGGAGAGGTACTGGATAACGTAGTTTACGCGGCCTACATCTATGCCGAGCTCCATGCTGGATGTAGCTACTAGAAGCTTAATCCTGCCCTCCTTGAATCCTTCTTCTACTCTCTCCCTGTGGGCTCTGGAGAGACTACCATGGTGGACGGCGACCTCGAAGTCTAAGCCAAGCTTCTCCACGAAGGCTTTCAGCGTTGAACCCAGCGACTCAGCTAGAGATCTCGTGTTCGTGAAGACTATGATGCTACCGTAAGCTTCAACAGTTCTAGTAATATACTGCAGCCTGGATTCAAGCCGCTCATCTCCTAGAATACCCTTAGATCCCCCGCGGGGGACAGCAACCTTTAACTCCACGGCTTTAGCTGAGTCATCTACTAGGATTTCAATATCATCGACTGGAATAAGCTTTGAAACCTCCATGGGATTCGAGAGTGTTGCTGATAGAGCTATCACAGTAGGCTTGAAACCATAGTACTCGCGTAGCAGGTAGAGTATTGTGAGTAGTGCCAGCCCCCGCTTGCTTCTAATCATCTCGTGGAATTCATCTATAATCAAGTACTTCACGTTAGACATGTAGGGCCACAGCTTCTCGTTAACCAGCACGTAGGTGAATGATTCAGGCGTAGTGATCAATACGTGCGGGGGGTTAACGTAGAGATTTCTGCGTGCTTTCCCCGGGGTGTCACCGTGCCTGACAGCCACGCTTAGCTCAAAGCATGAAGCTATACTCTTAATCCTCCTCTCAATATCCCTGTTTAATGCTCTCAGCGGGGTAACATATATTGCTGCGAAAGGCTTTACTCTACCCGCTCTAACCCTGTAGAAAACTGGGAGGATGGCTGCCTCAGTCTTCCCGCTGCCAGTTGGTGCTACAATTAAAACATGCTTTCCTTCACTAGCAATACTTTTAAACGCCTTCTTCTGAAGCTCTGTTAACCTCTCATAGCCCAGCCTGCGCAGGCAGTCAACGATACTGCTCACTTCACCCTCAACCCGTTTACCCTACACTATCATTATTTTAGTGCAGGGTCTTAGCCCTTATCCACCTACCCATCAGCTCTTGAAGCAGAGCCTCCATCGCCAGAAGCTAGCAGGCAGTCTTACATGCTCTGGAAAAGCATGAGGTGAAGCTAGTAAGCTCCTTGCTCTCTCCACGATTATTAACTCGATGTAAAATATTTCCAACATGAAGAGAATTCAGCCTCAGGCTCCATGATACTGTAGCAGGCAGCCTTGCTGAGCATGACTAGCAGTGTGAAAAACTACTCTTCACTAAGAGCCTGCAGGAAGGCTGCTGTAGTGGTTTTATAATCAATATAACCCTTTATAACGATCTTCAGGTATAACAGGTAGTCCTGTGAACAAGCCAGATACGCTTACAGGATAGGTGGGCAGGCATGCCTCTATTCAGCGACGAGGAGGTACCCGAGGAATTAGAAGAGAGGATCGAGGAGGAGTACGAGGAGGAAGAGGAGGAAGGTGGAGAGATACGATTAGAGCAGTTGAAGCTACTTATAGGTGTCACAAAGCTCTGGCGGAGAATACTTAGAGGGGAGGCCAGTATAGAAGAGCTTAAAAGCCTAGTGAAGCAGGAAGCTAAGAAGCATGTAGCAAAGCCTGCTAAAAAGCCATCTAAGAAGGAGAAGAAAAAGAAAGAAAAGACCGGGAAAGCGAAGAAAAAGGAGAAGAAAACCGGGAAAAAGACCGAGAAAACCAGGAGTAAAAGCAAAAGTAAGAAGAGTAAAGAGAAGAAAGGGAAGAGTAAGAGCTGAAAAACCAGGGGCCAAGGGTAGTCTGGCTTCAGGTAAACCTTATTTCATCATTTCATAGAATGTCATCCTACTTGTTTTCACTTTACAAGTCCTCGGTGTAGAAGCTGATATGCAGATGCCTCGGTGATACTACTTTGAATGCCTCAGCATAGAGGACTCCTATCCTCCTACCCATAAGCCTAGAGTATACTCTCAGAAGACCCTCCAGCTCCCTGAATCCTCCAGGCGGATACTGGCTTACATGAGATGCAACAGCCTTTAACTTCACATCCATGTAGTCTGTTATATCCACGTACACGTTCGGCTTTCTAGTCCAGTAGAATGCTATGTATGGTGTTGCATGAGGTTTAAGACCAGCTCTTATATCACCTGGATTAACATGGGGGAGCCCGGCGAAGATTACTGCCTGGACAGCAAGGAGGCCTGTCGCAATGTGATCAGGGTGTGCTTCATACGTTAGCCAAGGGTCGACTGTTAATACTACATCAGGCTGTAGCTCTCTTATCAGGGTTATAAGCCTGCTCCGTGCCTCCTCAGTCACCTCAAGCTCTGAATCCCTGTAGTTCAACCATATAAGCCTCTTTACCCCTAGGATCTCGGCAGCCTTCTTCTGCTCCTCCATTCTAATGAATGCAAGTTTCTCAGGGTATAACTCGGGGTCACTTGTTCCAAGCCTGCCGTCTGTCATTGTAGCATAGATTACTTCACACCCCCGCTTAGCGAGCTTGGCGATTAAGCCGCCGGCAGCGAGGTCAGTGTCATCTGGATGCGGCTGTATGCTTAGAACTCTTCTAGCTGTCTCGAAGACGCTGCTCAACTTTCTTGACTCAGTAGTCACAAGCAGCTTATATGCTTCACTATAATCCAGCTTGGAGAGGATTTCTTCATTTAACTCTAACTCAGGCTGCATAACTCATCCCTCAGTAGTGTATTACAGCCAGCTGTATTTGAACCTAGCACTCTACAACCAAATAACGCCCTGCCCCTCCGCTTACACCTTCTGCTCCTCGACAACTATCTCGCTGAAACCTAGGTTCCTTAATACTGAAGTAATTACGTCAAGACTTACTCTCCGATCAAATACTATTTCAACCATCTCCTCGCTGTTTTCCACGAACAACCTGACTCTATGAATGAATACTCTTCCAGCGAGAACATCCCTTGGATCCTTAGGGATATTAATGTACTCCTCGAACTTCCTCCTAGAGTACCTCAGGTACTCCTCGAAGTTCCTCACTATTCTTAAAGCCTCCTCGAGATCCCTTGTAAAACGTATTGATGCAAGCTCGCTGAGCAGTCTTATAGCATCCTGCCTACTCAGTGATACGTGAGGGCTTCTAGCTAAATCCACAAGGATTTTAACCACTGCTACCACCAAGTGCACTCTATAATCAACTATTACCTTGAACCTAAGACTTAATATATCGAGCCTCCACTACACCTAGAGTAGCCTGGGGAACTCCACCGTGGGGTAGAAGACTACACTTCACTCCATCTAGGTAGAACAGTATAGCATTCACGCATAGCCACGCGGGGAGAGTTAAGTATAAAGATATTTAAGCGTTTCCAAGGGAGACAGAGAGTTGGATTGGGCCCGTCGTCTAGCCTGGACTAGGATGCGGGGTTCGGGACCCACACCGCTGAAGAAGGGCGGGACTCCCCGTGACCCGGGGTTCAAATCCCCGCGGGCCCATTAAGCCTACTGGATGTGGGTTCTAGTGGATGTCAAAGATACGCGTTTAAAGCTGGAGGAGGATGCATCTAGAGGTGTAGAGGCGAGAAGTGTACTACCGCTAGTCTACGAGCACAGGTTTGTTAGGCTGAAGACTCCTGGAGACAGGGATATATGGGTTTACATGGGTCCTCGAAGCGATTACGTCGTCATACCGGGAACCTACTGTAGCTGCATGGATTTCTCTGTGAGAGTAGTCTCGAGGAGCTCATACCCCTACTGCAAGCACCTTCTAGGGCTTGAAGTAGCTCTTAGAAGAAACCTCTACAGGAATTTAGAGGTTGGTGAATCCGATGCTGTAGGGATTGTAAGAGAGATTCTATCCCAGGGTTTCTCGAGGACTCTTAGAAGACTACTCAAGTAATCCCAGCATGCAGGTGTTGTAGAAGTATAAATTCGTGTCTCTAGTAAATAAGCTGTATTAAGTGGATTGGTGTGGCATCATGGGTAGGAGGAAAAAGAGGAGAAGGATTGTTAAGAAGACTATTAAAATGCCCCTGGTATTCGAGTGCCCAAGCTGCGGATCTCGTTCTCTCTCAGTAGTATTCAAGAAGGAGGGTTCTACGAGGAGAGCTATAGTATCCTGTAGTAAGTGCGGCTTATACTACGAGTTCGAGAGTGTTCCTTCACTCTACCAGGCCTCAGACGTATACAATAAGTTCGTGGATCTCTACGAGGAAGGAAAGATCACAGTTAAATACGTGCTCCCTGAAGCCGGGGAGTCCTCTGAGAGCGAAGAGGGAAGGGAATGAGTGGCCGGGTATTCAATTATATTACTGGGAAGATTGCTCGAGGAGAGAAACTACACTTCACTCTCATAGACCCTGATAAAGTCGCGGACTTGGAGAGGCTTGAGAAGCTTGCTGATGAAGCCAGCAGCGCAGGCACTGATGCATTTCTAATCGGGGGGAGTATTGGGGTCACGCCTGAGGAAGCCGGGGCAGCAGCAGAGGTACTCAAGAAAACCGGGCTCCCGGTGATAGTCTTCCCTGGTAACCTCAACTGCCTAACCCCTAAGGCTGATGCTGTTCTCTTTATGATCCTAATGAATACTCTAGAACCATACTACCTGATTCAAGCGCAGATTCAGGCTGCCCCAATTATACGTAAGTATGGGTTGGAATCCATTCCAACAGGCTACATAGTCTTCAATGCTGATACAGCGGTAGGGCATGTAGGCAGGGTTCAATCCATACCCTACTCTAAGCCGGAGCTAGCTGTAGCCTACGCTCTCGCAGCAGAGATGATGGGGCTTAAAGTACTGTACCTGGAGGCTGGAAGCGGTGCTAGAGAGCCTATCCCCCCAGTGTTCCCAAGACTTGTTAAAAAGTACTCTAACCTGGTAGTCACTGTAGGCGGGGGCGTGAGGACTCCTGAGATAGCCCTGGAGCTCCTGAAAGCTGGAGCCGACATTATTGTCACAGGGACTATTATGGAGGAGGAGCCGGTTAAAGGAGCCGAGATTGTGAAAGCTATTAAGAGTTTTCGAGGCTAGTATACTTTCTTTTAAAGGCTTCCTCTAAGTCCACGTCAACGAGGTTTGCTATGCTTAACAGCCATGCGAAGACATCAGCCAGCTCCTCCTCGAGCATTCTCCTCTCCATTTTAAGTACTGCTTCAGCCAGCTCCCCTACTTCTTCTGTGAACCATGTGAAGGTTGCGAAGACACCTCTATGGCTATCCCTCTCATAGTATAACCGTTTAATGTGCTCCTGAGCCTCCCTAATCTCCAAGGTATCCACCAGTCAAGGCTTCCTATGAAATGTTAACTCGAAGTGCTAGAATATATATCCCTCCTAGAATAGACTCGTAGCTAGCTATACTCCCGTGAACCCGTATTACAGGGATTGGTATGAATTACACGTTAAGTTTACTCGAAGTGCTGAAAGCGGTCTACGCTCTCACATTTCTAACCGTATTCTCAGTGCAGGATTATAGGAGGCGTGAGGTCAGCGATAATCTAGTCTACTTGTTTATTGGTGGTTCAGTAGTCTTCCTCGCGTTCACAGTGCTTGTGGAAGGCTTGAACCCGTATTATACCGCTTTCTCAGCGATTGTACCAGCAGTCTTCGCTTTAATGCATGCAGCCGGCTCAATGGGTGAAGGAGATGTACTCGTTGTGGCAGCGCTAACCATGCTGTACCCTAACCCATCACCAACTGGCCTCCAGACTAGAAGCCTTCTACCTCCTATTTACTCTATCACTATGTATTCAGCTCTATCTGTCGTAGTGTTATCGCTTCTACACGGCTTCTACACTACTGTAAGATACAGTGAACTACTGAAGAATATTCCATTAAAGTACAGGTTAGTTTACCCGTTCATCGCTAAGCCCATGACTATCGGGGATTTCGTTAACTCAGATTTCTACTATCCGCTGGTTCTCCTGCAGGCTGGAGGTAGAGGAGTTGAAGCCGTCTACAGGCTCCACTACGATATAAGGGAGGATTTAAACGCTCATAAAGAGACTCTCAGAGAGCTAGTTGAGAAAAATCTTGTCTCCCGGGATACGTATATATGGGTGTCCTATGGTATCCCCTTCATGATACCACTGCTGGTAGGCACGCTTACATTTATGCTTTTAGGCGACACTGTATTACTGGCTCTACTAGGAGTTCTACTAGGCTTTACTCCTCTTCTGAGTCCCTAATCCCCTCCTCGGAGATCACGAAGACAGCTTCACCCTCTGGGAGGTGCGGGGCATCAACTACTCTAGCTATCCTCTTATTACCCCTCGACTTCCTTAATTGTACTCTCACACCAGGCGTGTGCGCTAGAACGTGGCCGCCTACAGCTGTCGTGGGGTCACCGTAGAAGACGTCGGGTCTAGCCATGACTTGATTAGTGACGACTACTGCAATATTGTAGGCTTCAGCCAACCTCATTAACTGGTGGAGATGCGAGTTAAGCTTCTGCTGGCGTTCAGCCAGGTGTTCTCTACCAGGGTACTCAGCTCTAAAGTGGCTTGTAACACTATCTAGCACCACTAGCTTCACGTTATTCTTAGGGATGAAAGTGAAGAGCTCGTCGACTATTGAGATCTGATGCTCGCTGTTATACGCTCTCATGTAGTATATGTTATCCATTACGGTTTCAGGGTCTAGTCCAAGAGCTTTAGCCATAGCTTCAATTCTCTCCCAGCGGAAGGTTCCCTCAGTGTCAATGTAGACTGCTCTACCCTCCAGCCCGCCTTTCTCGAAGGGCAGCTGCACGTTAACGCTTAGCTGATGGCAGATCTGAGTTTTACCGGAGCCGTACTCCCCGAAGAACTCTGTTATAGTCTTAGTCTCTATGCCGCCGCCGAGGAGCTCGTCGAGACTCTTACTTCCAGTTGTAATCTTTCTTACATTCATTCTCTCCTGCTTAACCTCCCTAGCCGTCTTAAATGTTATACCAAGTATCTTCCTAGCATTTTCAATGATCTTCTGGGCTGTTAGAAGCGGGAGCCCTGTTTTCTCAGCCAGCTCTTCAGCACGGGCTACTACAACACTCCAAGCTGAGAGATATCCGGCTGCCTCTAGTTTCTCAGCTATCGTTGAGCCTACCCCAGGTATATCTCTAACAGAGATAAACCCAGTAGACTGCTCCTTACCAGGATTACTACCCTCAGGCATTGAGTTTCAAGCCCCATGGTAATCTATTGCAAACACTCATTTTAAATCTTGAAGGAGCAGGCAGGTATCCCTGGTATCTGGGAATAGAAGCGCCCCTCAGGGTATTTAAATATCCTGGTAAATTATTCATCAAGATAACGTCGTTGAGTTCAGGTGCCCCTCTTGAGGCTACTCTTAATCCATGCACGTCGATTCAGCTATGAGGTGCTGGAGCCAGCTGTAGAAGAGCCGGAGCCCGTTGAAGAGAAAAACTTGAGTCTCGAGAACGCTCTCATCGTATTCACGAGTATTGAGAGAGGAGATGACTCTAGCACTATTAGTAGTGCCATCAGCGAGATCACTAGTGTGTACAATCAGGTTAAAGCTTCTTCAATAGTAATCTACCCGTATGCTCACTTATCACAAGACTTAGCCCCTCCATTCGAAGCTGTGAAGATCCTTAGAGAGCTCTACGAGAATCTGAGTAGAAGTGGCATAAGAGTATACAAGGCTCCATTCGGATGGTATAAATCGTTTACTCTCGAATGCTACGGGCATCCCTTAAGCGAGCTCTCAAGAAGTATTAAAGGTTCAGCTACAACAGCTAGAAGAGTAATTGAAAAACGCTTCTACATTATGACTCCTGACGGCGCCCTCCACGACCCCTCCAGCTTCGACTACACAAACTACCCTGAACTCAAGGTACTCGTAGACAAAGAGGTATTCGGAAGAGAGCTGCCTGGAGGCGAAAACAAAGTCAATGAGTACTGTGGGAAGTTCGGGTTTGAATGGGAGCCCATGAGCGACCATGGGCATATGAGGTACGGGCCTCATGCAGCAGCCATAATGGAGTCTGTTATCAGGTACTCGTGGAGCGTGGCGAGAAGCCTGGGGATACCTGTCTTCAAGGTTATGGGTAGCAATATGTTTAATCTAAAGGAGAGACCTGTCTACGAGCACGCCGTTCTCTTCGGGGACAGACTATACGAGGTTGGAGTAGATGAAGATAGATTTGTGCTTAGATACGCTGCCTGCCATCAGCAGTTTGCAATGCTCAGGGACTGGGTGATCAGCTATAAGGATCTACCTTTCGGGATGTTCGAGGTAGCTGACAGCTACAGGCTTGAACAAGAGGGTGAAGTAGCATTATGCTTTAGACTCAGAAAATTCTATATGCCGGACCTCCACATACTCACAAGGAATCTCAGCGAGGCAGTTGAAGTTTCACTGAGAGTACAGGCTAAAATACATGAAGAGGCTGGAAAACTCGGCCGGAGATACGTGGCATTATACAATGTAACCGAGGGGTTCCTAAGGGATCACAGAGATAAACTACTAGAATTCGTTAGAAGGGAGAGCTACCCGGTACTCATATCTGTGATACCTTCAGGTATATACTACTGGGTTCTCAACGTTGAGTACCATATAATAGATAACTTGAAGAGGCCTAGGGAGATCGCTACATTCCAGATAGATGTCGGGAACGGGGAGAGATTCAACATATCGTACGTGGATGAAAAAGGAGAGAAGCACTTCGTGGTTATAATTCACACAGCAATACTCGGAGGCGTAGAGAGATACATATACATGGTTCTCGATACAGCAGCCCAGATGGAGGCAAGTGGGCAAACACCCTACATACCCACCTGGATGAGCCCTATTCAAGTGAGAATTATACCTGTCTCAAAAGCGTTCAACGAGCAAGCCTTTAAGATTGCCGAGGAGATCTCTCGTAGAGGCTTCAGAGTAGACGTCGACGATAGAGATGAATCTCTTGGAAGAAAAATTAGAGATGCTGGGAGAGAGTGGATCCCCTATATGATCGTAGTTGGTGAGAGAGAAGTAGCCACCGGTACAGTGAATGTTAGATTCAGGAGGAGTAACGACCAGAGAGTAATGAAGCTCGAGGAATTCATAGAGCTACTCGAGAAGGAGGTTGAAGGATACCCGCTGGTTGAAGCGACACTACCACTCAGGGTCAGCTCGAGACCTGTTTTCTCCTACGGCCACTAACCTTTACTCTTCTAGAGGCAGGATTAAATCCATGAATACTACTCTTCCACGTATCTCAGTATTTCATGGAAGGTGTTCCTGCCGCAGTTAGGGCAGTAGTGGTATAGTTTCTTAAACTCCTTGTTGAGTGGGAATGCTACTAGTAGCTTCCGCTCTACACCGCACTCACTACATTTTACAATCCAGTAGCCCATGGCCGAGTCATCCTCTCTAAGCTCGTGTAACACTTATTAGGATTGTAGTCACTGCTTTTAACGTGATGATGAGACCACGGGTTTGATTAAGAAGAGATGAGAAAACCTGTCTCACCTGAGGTCTCCTTAGACTTCACGCTAGCTTAAAAGTGGTTAGCTAAGCCAGTCGCCACTAGATATCTTCCCTGGAATGTATTCATCAGCAAGGAATCTCAGGCCTTTACTAGCCATTGCTTCTATTTCAAGCTTGCTTAACGTCTTGAAGAATACGCAGAGTTCTCTAATCCACTCTGGTGTCTGGAACCACGGGTAGCCTGAAGCCCCCTCCTTCTTCTTCAGCTTGCTTTTAATCTCAGTATTATCTAGGCATGCTTCCGCTACATTGTATCCTACGAGTTCTACGGCTCTCTCAATGTCTTTCAGTTTAGCTCTAATAATATAGTTTCTCCGCTCGGCTTCACTTAGATAGGGCTTCTTGCTTTGAAGGCTCTTTAAGTCGCCTGCTATCGATGAGATAATCTTCCTTGAATCCTTCTCCTTTAATATATCTCTGAAAACACTGTCACCGAAGACGTCGGTCATCATTACACCTATGAATCTAGCACTTGGTGTTGCAAGCCTCTCACTCTCATAGGAGAGTGTTATACTGCCAATCTTGAAGACGCTGTAAATGTAGAATCCATAGGGGTCGCTGTCTGTTAGCACGTAGACTGGCAGCTTGAATTCATCACTGAGCCTTCTAACGAAGCGTCTAGTAGCTCTATCAGGCTGGCCGGCGCTAGTAACCAGTATAGCCTTATGCTTTCTCCAGAAGCCGTATCTATGTAGCTGCTGGAATACTGCATCCTTCTCCACTACTAGTATATACTCGGCGTCTACATCCCTGAACTCTATGAGGTCGGGTGTTGGCTCTATAGAGTAAGCTCCATGACCCATCCTGCTGAGGTCTATAATGTCATCACCACTCTTAATAACCAGGTTCCCTACAACCTTACCTTTCTCCTTGCTCAGGATGAGGAGGTCTTCTCTTAGTACATCCAGGTATACTTCTAGATCCCTTATTACTCCATCCGACTCCTTCTGTTCATCCCAGGTGTTCTCGTGGATTATCTTTCCGCCACTCCTATACGTTATGCTGTGCTTCCCCCTATAGTATAGGTCGCGTATCGTAGGATACTCGTTGCTAACAAGGGATTCATGTATTATTGAAGCCATAAGAATAGTCTGCATGAACTTCTTGGCTTCATTAGCATCTGCAAAGCTTCTTCTAAGGGTTTCAGGCCCTAGTAGGAGAATCTTGTTCTTGTAATCATATATCGTGTTGGAGAGAGTTCTTTTAGGCATGATTAATGCGGGAGGCTTCTCCTCCTCTATCTCCCTAGCTATTCTTAGAAGGGATTCTCTTATAAGCTCAGCAGCTTTTCTCCTAGCCTCTACATCAGTCTTTGACACCACTGCTACCACCTACCCTCCGACTTCAACAGTCTCAAGCACGCTGAGTATCTCGGGGGCTGGTATACCTGTGCGCTTAGAGACTATTACTACTAGCTTCTCAGCTAGCTTGGACTCAATACTTTTATCGTTGCTAGAGATAACAGATGCTATACTACGCACTACTTCAGGTATGTACTTTGCTATACGTTCAGCTTTTCTTCTTAAATCCTCTTCTCTAGCCTTCTTTAAGAGGTGTTTTCTCAGCTCTCTAAGCGCTTCCATGAGGGATAGCTTTATCTCTCTTCTAACCTCTGGGACGTCAGCTATACTCTCCTTACCAACACCTTTGAATGGGACTTTAGTACTACATACATGCACGAGTACAGCTAGTGGAGCCGGGAAGGATATCATGTAGTTGCCCCAGTCTATATCCTCTTTAACTACAAGTGTTGCTACATCACTACCCTCATCGTAGAGCAGGGGGATCTTGTTAGCGTATCGTAGTATAATAGGCTTATCGCTTTCGCTGAGAGGAGTTCCACCTCCATAGGCTAATCCAACCTCTACTGCGAATGGATGGCCGTGGTAGGCTTGAGGCCGTCGTGACACAGCATAGACGAACTCGGGCTGGAAAACCCGTTTCAAGCTGGCTTCTATCAGTTCTTTTCCGAGCGGTGAGATAGCTCTAGCTGATGGAGGCTTCACTCCCTCAAGCACCTTAAGGGTGTTAACTAACGCTAGGATTTCTCCGTCGCTGAGCTCACCTGGTTTTCTCACAGGTTCAATGCCAACCTGGCTTAGAATCCGTTCAGCTGTAACCTCGCCGATCCCCTGGAATTCACCTATCAAGAGATCCTTGATCGTATTGTAGCTACCCGTGGAAACCATGTGCTTCAGCATCTCGAAGTCAACACCATGGGGGTGGGGTTTAACCTCGACTGGTGGAGGCGGCATTACCTCAGTGATCCTGGGGTAGTATATCAGCTCGTCCTCAGGGGTTAAAGCAACGATGTTAGCGTAGGGGACGGCTACCGCGGTTTTAAACAGGTACTCCTTGATCTTCTGTTTAGCTCTACTCCAGTCTCCTTCAATTGTTAGCGATACTATAGTGCCATGCCAATCCACGGTTTTACTCCACGAGCCTTTCTCGACAACTACAGGTTCATTCCTGTTGACATCTATTCTCAGCTTGAAATAGTATATTCTTCTATGGCCCCGTCTACTCGTGACGACTTCAACAGGTCTTCCAGTCGTCATCTGACCGTAGAGTACAGCCATTTTAACGCCGAGACCGTACATTCCACGCGTCTGCCTTAACACGTACTTACTGCTGAAGAGGACTCTCCCGAAAGCGTTTGGAACCACGTCGGGGGGTATACCTATCCCGTTATCCTCAACTGTAATCTTGTAGAACTCCTGGATCTCGTCAACCCTCTTAATAGTTATCTTTACATCCGGGAGGATGCCATGGGCGTCGGTTGCATCTAGAGCGTTTTCCACGAGTTCTCTAATCGACTGGTATAGTGCTCTAGCTGGATTAGAGAATCCTGCAATCTCCCTGTACTTGTAGAAGAATTCTGCTGGACTAATAGCCCTGTACTTTTCTTCTACTGTGACCTCGCTCATCGCTTTAATCACCGTAAGCAGTGGAAACCACTAGTTTATGGATTCATAAACTACTTAAAAACAATGGGGCGTAGAATACCGCTTACCTCTCTCCTACGAACTACTGTGGGGTAGAGTCCCCTGCTGTATTCAGCACTTTTATTAGCGCTGCGAGTTTAAAGGGGGCAGAAGGATATTCCTCTAGCGTAAGGACAGAAACTACATGTAGGCTTATTGCCCCAGCAGTCAGCTTCATTGCTCCTTGTAAGAGCACAGCCCTCTACTAGAGGACAGTCTAGGCATGAAGGTAGCTGGTGATACTTAACGTTGAACCTGAATCTCGTGTAATCCTGGCTCCTCCAGATATCCATGATGCTTTTCTCATGGATATTACCGTATCTAACAGGTGTTATCTCCCTCTCAACACCTCCTATTATTGGATGCCACTTATGAGCGTAGAAGAGGCAGGGTGCTACATCACCTTCTACTGTAAGATAGAATGCGTTATTCTCCATGAAGGGGCAGTGTCTTTCAGTCTTCAGCTCTAAGTTAGGCAGTCGAAGTAGAGTGTATTCTGTGAAAGCCGTATTGATGATGTATGTCTTATACTCCTCGATGATACTAATGCATTCACTACTATTGAAGCAGGAGGCGCTAGCTACCGCTGGATTGCTAGGGATAGTGTCTGATACTATAACCTCCCTGACTCCGTGGGCAGCAGCCATGTTAAGCAGTTGCTTCAAGCCTCTCACATTGTACTTGTTGAGCGTGAACTGAAATCTAATCACAGGCTTATCTCTTCCAAGCTTTCTCTTAGCATCGTTAACTAAGTCTACGCCCTCAAGGATTAATTCGATAGCTCCCCCGATCCTCATGCCGACACCTACATCGATGCTTACATAGAGTTCATCCAAGTCTAATTCTACTAGCTCCCAGCTGTACTCTCCTAGTAGAGCACCATTCGTCTGGAGGAGAATCTCCAACCCGTGCTTCTTAGCCATCTCAATGAAGTCCGTGATGAATGGGTGAATGAGCGGCTCCCCCCATCCTGTAAAAGCTAGTTTAACTATACCGGTCTTCACAGCATCCTCTAGAAACAATTCATATGTACCTCTACTCATATCGCTCGCTAAGTATTCCATGGGAAGCTCGTTTCTAAAGCAGTAGATACAGGAGAAATTACATCTCCTGGTGACTTCAACCATAGCCTCTCTTGGACGGCTACTACTGGAAAGCTTGAATAGAAATTCATTGTGTGTGAACTCCACTAGAAGCCCACCTATAGTGACCATAACGGTGAATTAAATAAGGTTTAAGTCTAGCTAGCTGCCTCTACATGGAGGCTACCATTTCCACCTCTCTTCGTTAATCTAGCTTTTACGGTATTGAGAATACTTCCTCATGGTATGAGGGGGCTCGGCTGCAGGCGGCTACGGTGATTAATGGAGCCTTTAAGCTCGCCGGCGGGGGTTTAGAGTGGGATCCCGTGAGAATAAAGTAGTAGAGTGTTGCTTTAAGCTTAATCCTGGCAGGGAGATATCTAGTTAACAATGGATTAACATACTGGTGGTTTCTCAGCCTTTAGCTACTCCTATAGGTCTCATTTTAACTACAGGCTTAGCTATTCCAACCTTGTGTGCTACTAGCACGACTCTATCTACATCCTTGTATGCACCGGGGGCTTCCTCGCTTATCACTCTTCTTGTCGCGGCTTTCACTATTATGCCTTTCCTGCTCAGCTCGTCGACTACTTTATCAGGACTATAGGATCTAATAGCGTCTCCACGGCTAAGCCATCTCCCGGCTCCATGAGGCGCACTATACCATGTTCTAGCGCCCTCCCTGGTTCCAACGAGTATGTAGCTTGCTGTACCCATGCTTCCAGGTATTAGCACAGGCTGGCCTATCGACTGGTAGTCACTTGGTATATCAGGGTGCCCTGGAGGGAATGCTCTAGTAGCCCCCTTTCTGTGCACTACAACCCTGTATCTCTCACCGTTGATAACGTGTTCTTCTACTTTCGCTATGTTATGGGCTACATCGTATATTATCTCGAGCCCGAGCTCCTCGGGATCCCTCTTGAATACCTGTTTAAAGCTCTCTCTCGTCCAGTGAGTGATCAGCTGCCTGTTCGCCCAGGCGAAGTTTGCTGCAGCCGACATGGCTTTAAAGTAGTCTTGGGCTTCAGGACTCTGGAAGGGTAGTGCTGCTAGCTCTCTATCCGGCACGCTTATACCGTACTTCCTCATAGCTCTCTCCATAACCATGAGGTAGTCGCTTGCAACCTGGTGTCCCAGCCCCCTGCTACCTGTGTGTATCATTACTGTGACCTGGTTGACTCTCGTTATACCCATAGCTTTCGCTGCCTCGGGATCGTATATCTCTTCGACTACTTGTACTTCAAGAAAGTGGTTACCGGCTCCTAGTGTGCCGAGCTGCTCATGGCCTCTCTGCTTAGCTGTCTTACTCACCTTGCTAGCATCTGCTGTCTTCATCCTACCTCTCTCCTCGATGTGCTCGAGATCCTTCTTCCACCCGAACCCTGATTCTACAGCCCATTCAACACCCCTGTTTAAGACATCGTCGAGTTCATTAAAGCTTAATTTCAAGTGGCCTGTAGAGCCTACGCCGCTCGGTACATTCCTGAATAAAGCGTCGATAAGCTCCTTGAGCTTCGGCTTCACGTCATCGTAGTCTAGCTCTGTTCTCAGGACTCTAACACCGCAGTTAATATCGTAGCCTACTCCACCAGGCGATATCACTCCTTCCTCGACATCGAATCCAGCTACACCACCTATAGGGAACCCATACCCCTGGTGGCCGTCAGGCATGACGTACGAGTAGAGTCTTATACCGGGGAGGCAGGCTACATTAGCTGCCTGCTCTAGCGTCAGATCACCCTCCATTTTATCGAGGAGGAATTCATCCGCGAATACTATGGCATCAGTGTTCATGCAGTTCTTGTAGCCTCTCGGGATCCTCCACTCATACTCGCTCATCTTTTCCAGTCTAACTCTAGGCATAGGAAACACCTGTGATCTCTAGCAATTTCCATATGGGTTTATAAAACCAGTACTAAGAGTTCAGCTTGCATGTATCTTGAGGCTCCATGCAAGCCTCTACTCCTACAGTATTAGTTGACTGCGACGTTTCAGTCCTTGAACCTCTCGTAGCGACCGGAGGAGTAGTGGTACCCCAGTAAAATCCCTTCACCTGGGGTGAGAATTCTATAGCCCTTCCATCTAAATTCAACCCGAATGCCTGGTCATCGAGCACTACAGCTTCCTTCTTGAAAACTAGAAGCCCCGGCTACACTCCTCTTCCCATAGCACTTGTAGATTGTCCCCACTTTCTGGCAGGCCGTGTAGAGGTAGCTCAGTAGTCCCGGGTATTCTTAACGTATTTTCACATGTCTCCTTCCTCAGTCTGTAGAAGCTTGTGATATCGTTCTCATAAGCAATAAGGAAGTACAGATCCTGCGGTAGCTTGGAAAACCGTTTGGCTCGGCTGGAGTCGTTTAAAGCTTGGTTTTCACTTTGAGCTCATCTATATTTAGATGTATTCCCTACGCGTTGATTAGTACCTTCCCTACTGGTTTCTCTTCGCGGTCGAAGACTACATCGACTTCTACAGTGAGAGTTAGAGTATTCTTCAAGGCATAGTCTAGGCTAGCAGTAATGGAGGCCTATACAAACGAAAAGTTTTTATAGAACCGCCTGAATAGTAAAGAACCCGAATAATCTAAGACTATCTAGGAGAAGAGGTGTAGAGGAAATGTCGCAGCCGCAGAGTGCAAACACCGTACTAGTAGGTAAGAAGCCGGTAATGAACTACGTGATAGCTATTCTAACCCTAGCACACCAGGGTGTCAAGGAGATATATGTCAAGGCTCGCGGAAGAGCCATAAGCAAGGCTGTCGATGCAGTCGAGATAATAAAGAACAGGTTCCTGCCTGGCAAAGTAGATGTCGATGAAATCAAGATAGGCAGCCAGACTCTAACAAACCCCCAGGGCAGGGAGTCTAGGGTCAGCATAATAGAGATAAAGATAAAAGTAAAAGAGTAAAGGAGTGAAAAGAAACTAGAATAAGATAAAGATGGTTTTTCCCCTAAAGCATTTCCATGAAACCCACCATATCCTCCGTTAAAACCGGTTGAAACAATGCCTAGGCTCTCCTCAGGCTCCATCCTCATCGAGCCATCCAGCCTCACCCTGAATACTAGCTTAAAGCTAATGGAGTATCTTAGAGGACAGGTCAACACAATTAAAGTGCTATACAGGCCGGGTACTGCAAATATCCTCATCCATGGTAGAGTGGTTGCACTGGCTCTAGCCCCGTTTACAGTTATTATAGATAAGGGCGACGCGAACGAGCTGGCAGCTCTTGTAGAAAGATATGGGAGAGTGTATGTTCTAGCAGGAGATACCTGGCTGGACTACGTTGAAATCTCTATCGAGGAGCTCCTAGCTCTACTGCAAGCCCTCTCAAACCTCAGTGAAGTATGCACTCGTAGTCTATGCGTCACCTTCACAACTATGAGTGGATGTGAGAGGATAGTAATAGCCGACGAGAGACTAGTATACGTAGCCGGACTCTTAGGCCATAAATCCACAGGCATCGAGCTCTCAAATCTACCCCAGGATCGCAACGTATATGCGTATTGTGAGGTGCAGGGAAGCCGCTACCCGGTTGTTGAAGCTTTAAGCTGGGAGGATGGCAAAGCTAGCTACAAGGTGAGAGTAGCACTAGAAGTAGTAGATGTAATCCAGTGGATCCTGGTAGGCCTGCTCATAAGCGCTGATTAATCATGCTTCTCATCGAGGACTCCATTAAGGCTCATGTTCCTACGCTTCCTTGCCTGGTACTCCTCACTGGTCTTCTCGAGTATAATCTCGTATAGAACAGCCTCTCTGCCATCAGTCTTCGGTCTCAGCAGTCTCCCTAAGCGCTGAATGAATTGGCGGCGGGACCCGGTGCCTGAGACCACTATTCCTACATCCGCGTCCGGGATGTCGAGGCCTTCGTCTCCAACCGTGGTTACTACTAGAACACCCTTCTCCAGCTTCCTGAACTCCTCTAGAATACGCTTTCTCTCCTGAACTGGTACCTCGCCTGTAAGCATGTAAGCATTCAGCTTCTCGCTTATCTCTTTAGCTTGATCGATGAACTGTGTGAAAACTATTATCTTACCTCCCTTCTCGAGTTCCCTTAAAGCTATCTCTACAGCCTTATCTATCTTCGCTTTCGCTGAGGCTAGAAGCCCTTGTATCCTGCTATGTATTCTGAGAGCTTCTCTAGCCGCCGGGTCCACCCTGGCGTCTTTAACTACTTGCTCGAAGCTTCTCAATCCGGCGAGACTGCGATACTTTCGCCTTAAGCTCTCATACTCCCTGCGCTCATCCTCAGTTAACTTGACCTTAACTGTCACAATCCTGTAGGGTGCTAGATACCCTGTTGCTACTAGGTCGCCGGGTGCCTTATAGTAGACTACACTACCTAGTAGTGGGAAGAGGTCTTCGTGCCTGCCATCCTCTCTGTAAGGAGTAGCAGATAAGCCCATGCGATACCTTGCTATACTGTGTATCGCTATATACTTGAATTTATCGGCTGGTAAGTGGTGTACTTCATCTATTATGAGCATGTCGAAGAATGGGGAAATAGAGTTTATCCGGCGGAACCCGCTCTGATACGTTGTAATCGTCACCGGTGCTACCCGTTTCTCCTCACTGTGGAATACTCCTACTGCCGCTTCAGGAATACTGGTGTACTTGAGGAGAGTGTTCCTCCACTGGATCATCTGCTCCTTCGTGTAAACTACTATGAGAGAGCGGACTCCCCTCTCGATAATCGCGGCAACTCCTATGAGGGTTTTACCTGAACCTGTCGGCAGAGCAATTATACCCTGATACTTGTTCTCAATCCACTTCTGGAGGGCTTCACGCTGGTAGTCTCTTAACTCGACACCTCTGAGCTCGGGTTTCAAGGGAAGTTTCTTCTCCTCGAGCAATCTGAGTGGATCCCTAACTGGTATTCCAAGCCTGCCGGCATGCTCTGCGAGCCGTGGTAGATTCAACGGGGGGATCCTGTAGATGAGTGATTCAGGTGTTTCAGAGCTTCTCCTAGCGTTAAGCTCTGCTAGTATAGGCTTCAACCTAGGGTAGAGGCTTCTATGCACGTGGAGTACTAGGTGTCCTTTAACACTATCCCAGTCTAGTGTTAAAGCATACTCCTCGAAAGCCTTTTTGAGTTCTTCAAGCGAACCCTCAATCTCGCACTCGAGATCCCTGATCAACCCTGCTACATCATCAAAACTGTATCCGTTTCTCAAAGCCTTCTCGGCGTTAATGGAGAATATCTTGTATCCATCCCTGAATCCAGTGTAATCAGAGATCTTTAAGAGCTCGCGGAACTCGCTGTCGCTAAGCCATCTCCACACTCTTAAGTAGACCATTTCAACCAGCCATGGCGAGAAATTCTTCGTACTCAAGGAACCAGGCTTCACTCACCTTAACTCTACTCTTGCAGACCAGCCGATGGACTCCAATTGAGAGCACTCCATTAACGTAGAATTCCACTAGACCGCTCCTGCTTACTATTGTTGAAGCATACCTTAAAATCCCCAGTATTCTATCATCGAGGATTCTATCGTGGGGGGCTTCAATAGAGAATCCAGCTAGCTCTACGAATACTTCTTCATCCATAGCCTTCAAGTGGAGATATAAGCAGACTTTTTCTCCACCGCAGTCCCCGCATGCTTTAACATACTCGTGGTTTAAAGCTGAGGCCTCCTCAATGAACTCTGCTAGTTCGCCGGCATCAGCTACAGCTAGCACTTTCTCATCGAATCTAAGCAAGGTTTGAAGACACCTCTAAACAGTTGAACGGTCGTTGCGTGGGTTTCACATCACTACAATCAGTACTTAAGACCTTCTTCATCCCTTAGTCTTATATTTTTTAATACTTATTTAAAGGTTTAAAGATAGCTGCGCTTCGAGGTGAAGCAGGTGTTTAGGGTTAAGAGTGGAAGAGTCCTAGTGGTGAGAAAGCCTAGTGAAGCTGAAGTTAAGGCTTTCGCGTCAAGACTTCTCAACGCTCACTCTAAGAGTAAGGCTGATAAAATGAAGGTTAGACTCATGGCGAGCGAAGTACTCAGGCTTCTGAAACCTAACTTATCCTACAGGGATCTCCACGAGATTACAGGGGTATCCGAGTCAGTTCTCTGCAGGTATGTGAGAGGCTCCATTGTACCAGGGATAGAGCAGGCTGCACTCATCCTCTCAAGAATAGCGCTCTCAATAGACTTAAGTAGCCTGCTGAAAGATCTCGTGGAGAAGGAGAAGAGCAACGTGATAGACTTGCTGAGAGTTCTCAAGGACCCCTACGTCTCCCGTCTTCTCTCAATGCTCTTAATACTAGAGCTCACGGGTAAGGAGATCACCAAGATAGTTGCAACAGCTGAAGCAGTACTCCCGCTAGCTACTATGATCTCCCTTGAGTTCAACGCGCCGATAGTGCTTGTTAAAAGAAGGAGCTATCCTGGAATCCAGTACTATAGTACATCGTTCGTGAGGAGCCCGAAGGATGTTGAAACCCTCTACTTGGATAGGGATCTTATAAGCAGGAAGGATAAGCTACTTGTGCTAGCGGATGTTGTATACACTGGTAGAACCCTTGAAGCAATCTTAGAGATGATCTCTAAGTCTAGAGCGGAGGTAGTTGATACCATAGCTATCCTCGGTTTAGGCGAGTTGTGGAGGGAGAGACTCGAGGAACATGGTGTTAAAGTTCTCACTGTGCTACCTTTCACTCTATAACTTGAAGCCTAGAGAAGCTCACTAAATTAGCAGCTATATTAGGGATTAAAAGTGATGGATTTTTTAGATCAAATCGGTAAGGGTGTAGAAGTCATGAGCTTCGTGATACAGGAGACTGTTAAGATAGACTCTAAGGGTAGAGTTACCATACCAATGGCTGTGAGAAGACTCTTCGATCTAAGGGAAGGCATGCAGATGCTCATGGTGGCTGATAAAGATTCACGTGAGATAAAGTTGATTCCACTACCCGTGGCGGCCAGGCTGGTAAAAATAAAAGTGCTCGTCGAGGACAGGATAGGTGTTCTAGCCGAGCTAACCAGGTATCTAGCCGAGCTCAACGTGGATTTAGTGACAACTAAATGCGTAGTATTAAAGCGCGAGGAGCTAGGAGAATGCGAGATGCTTGTTGATATAAGTAAGACAGGGTGGAGCGATCCCTCTACAATAGTAAACGAGTTAAAGAAGCTCGAGCCTGTTAGGAAAGCAGAGATACTCGAGCTAGGCGTATAGCCACGGTCACCCCTATGATAAAAATAGGGTGTTGTGGTTTCCCAGTATCTAGAGAACGGTATGTCAGGGAGTTAAGTGTAGTTGAACTACAAAATACGTTTTATGATCTCCCTTCAAGAGACTGGTGTAAGAGACTACGGGATTCCCTTCCAAGCGGCTTTGAGATAGCAGTTAAAGTCTGGCAGGTGATCACGCATCCCTCTACTTCTCCAACCTGGAGGAGAATGAAGAGTAGAGTGAAAGGAGATGTAGCAAGCTACGGTCACCTCAAGCACACCAAGGAGAACTTGGAGGCCTTTATGGAAGTCTACGATAGGGCTAGAATACTTGGAGCAAGATTTATTATTCTTCAGACACCCTCCAGCATGCCTTGCACCACCGAGCACCTTGAGGCAGTAGACAGCTTCTTCAAAGATGCACTCAAAGACATCAGTAACATGCTTGTTGGATGGGAGCTTAGAGGAGAATGCGCTGATGACAACCGTGTTACAAGCCTTATGGAGAAGCATGGTATCATCCATGTAGTCGACCCCTTCAAGAGGAAGCCGTTTGTCCAGCCTGGAGGAATAGCCTACTTCAGACTGCATGGTAGAGGGGCTGGTGAAATCAACTACAGGTACAAGTATAGTGATGAAGATCTTGTCGAGCTATACAAGCTCATTACAGAGCTAGATGTAAGCGAAGTCTACGTGATGTTCAACAACATCTACATGTTCGAGGATGCAGTGAGATTTAAGAGACTGCTTAAGCAGAAAGGTGTTAACGTATACTAGTGATGAACGCCCTATCCATAGACCTGTCGGCAGGGATGAAGACAGCGAACCCTGGCTGAGATTAAGGGATATTTTTAAAGTGCTCGATAGCCCCCACTCTCCTGTAGAGTTCACCCCCTAGTAGATCCAGGTGCTCGGCTCCAAAACACTTCCTCAACATGCTTCCTGGTACCACTGGTATTCCGGGAGCTATACTACCCCATACAGCTTTAATTGTTGTTCTCCCCTGCTTACTGGTTCTCGCCTGAAAGATTACTCCATTAATATCTAGGAGCCTCACTCCAGGCTTCCCCGGCTGCTGAGGTAGAGTTGCCCAGGTTTCCACACAGATTGTCCGAGTGTTCCTTGAGTGCTCTTTTAGAGCGCTTATGAGCTCCCCGATAACTCTACTCGACTCTTCGGGCTTGAACCTCGCTACAGCTCTCAGAGTATCAGCTGATATCACCCGTGTGGAGAATCCAATACTCCGTAGCTGCTTTTCCAGCCTCGACAGCCCTCCACTCGTGCAGACGACATCAATGAGTAGGTGCACGCTGACATCCATCTCGCCGACCCCTCCGGGGTACCCAGTGTATTTAAGCCTAGCGTCACGCTGACAAGTCAGGCGGGGATAACATCATCACGGGTCAGGGTGCTTGATTCATCACTTAAAGATACATATGACTTGAGAGGTTTAAAGCGGTCGCTTAGTGGGAGTCAGAAACACGGACCTTCTTCACTGATCCGTGAAGTGGCGATTCATCATCACTAGTAGCTACAGGAGTTAGAAGTTAATTAACTTGAGTCCAGTTAAACTTATCAATAGCTTAACTACAAGATAAGCCGGTAAGAGCATTGGATTAAGGTGTTGAGTATGGCAGTCACACCCTCTAGGAAAACTATGCTGCTAATACAGCTGGCCTCGATAGTGGTCTTCGCGCTAGTCTCCGCTATAATACCCCAGTACGCGTTCATAGTGTTCATACTCTACTTTGTGGTCTTCATGATTATAGCTGCGAAGAGCTCGGCTAAAACCATGAAGGTCCCTCCTAGAAGTGAGCTTGGTTCACCTATCTTCAAGGAATCTAAGGCAGCACAGGTCATGCTGATGGATAAGACTCTACAGGCCGAGCTGGGTAAGCAGATGAAGATAATGATGCTTCAGTTTGCTCTCATATTCCTAGTGTTATTCCTGCTACCAGTATACAATGATTACATATGGCCACTAGTAGCTGGGGTAGCCGGGTTAACCAATGGCTCGATCCTCGTGAACTTCTTGAGGTATCTAGGCATGTACCTCTTCTTCATAGGAGTTATGCAGGCTTTTAGACGACTGCTTATAAGAGAGCAGCAGGCACTTCAGCCGGGGTATCTTGCTATAGCTAGGTCCTTCACAGTGTACAGAAAGGGTGTTGTACTAGATGAAGCCAGGTTCATAGATTTCACCCAGGATATATGCTTTAAAGTCGAGGCCGAGAGAAAATTCGTGGAGTTGAGGAACTCTAAGAATAATACGCCTCTAACCAGGCTTTACACTCTAGAGGTAAACCGGCTAGTTGAGAAGCTAGAGGAGGCTGGGCTAAGTGAGTGTAGAGCGTAGACACAAGTGTAGTGTGTGCGGGAGAGTATTCCCGGAAGGCCAGGGAATAGTGCTCAGAAAGGGGAGCGTGGTACTCGAGTTCCATAGCTCTAGGTGCGCTTCCAAGTTCTTTAAGACTCTCCTCGAGAGGATGCCCGCTAGCGAGCTGGAACCATACCTTAAAAAGCTAGTAGAAGAGTACAGCGAGCTCAACGAGCAGAAAGCGAAAGCTAAAGCCAAGAAGATCTAAAGGCCTCCTAGAGTTTAACCTATATAAGATACTTAGAGAGTTAGTATTCCCCGTGATGAGGAAACTTGTCCCCCCGTGACCTGGTAGGGATGAAGAAATTACCGCGGTCCGAGCATGCTTTAAAATAGCTCATCCAGCTTACAGTACTACTAGGATGAGATAGCCCTCGATCACTGAGCTGTGATGAAGGCGGGTTTAACCGATGCTACTCGGCAGGCTTTAACGGGAGCTTTAAAATCCTAGCACTTTGCTTTCCCGCCGGTTTTCGCTCTAATCTTCTCTAATGCTTCACTTGTTAACTTAACGTTTCTAAGTATTTCGAGGGCTTTGCTTAAAGCCTCCTCTTCGCTGGAGGCTTCAACATTTACAGTTATATTCGTGCCTTTAACACATATCCTGTAGCGCTGCTCGTTTAGTAGCATGTATTTCTCAATTATCACTAGATCCCTTGTTGAAACCATCTTTACCACCGCTGGTAGACATAACGTTTACTACTGCATCCTTGAGTAGAGTGTAGGTTTCACGGAGACTTACTGGTAGTGTTTTAACACCTGATATAACTGACATGAAGTTCGTATCCCCTACCCATCTTGGAACAACGTGTATGTGAACGTGTCCTGGGACGCCGGCTCCAGCAGCTCTACCCACGTTAACCCCTATGTTGAATCCATCCGGGTTGAATGCTACTCTAATAGCCTTCATGGATAGCTTAACCAGCTGGAGCATCTCGAGGAGAACCTCGTCTGGTAGGTCTTCTAGGCTACCAGCATGCTCGTAGGGGGCGATCATCACGTGCCCCGAGTTGTAGGGGTAAGCATTTAACACTATATAGGAGTACCTGCCTCTGTAAACTACGTATGCTTCGTCATCACTCATGTCTTTTAGCCTGCAGAACAAGCATTCCTCTCTGCTGATGCTTTCATCCTTAAACCTCTTAATGTACTCGTATCTCCATGGGTTCCAGAGTACCTCCATTACCAGCTACCCGGCTCTATAGTTGACAACTTGATCCATGAGTGAACTCAACTTAATTAACCTTCCACTACGAGGCTTTTAATCCTGGATAACTATAACTAGACCTGGATTCCCATATTACAGTTGAGGGGGGATAGATGAGCAGAAAGGGTAAGCGCAGGAGAGAAACACCCGGGATGTTCTCTGCAGCAGGATTAATCAGGTATTACGAGGAGAGTGATGAGGGTATAAAGCTTAAGCCTTCTGTCTTCGTGGCGTTAATGATTGCATTCACTGTAGGCATAATAATTCTATCTAAGATTGCTCCTATAGCATAGTTGTGCTACATGTGTTTTCTAATCCACTCCCAGTTAGCTTCCACGTACCTCTTGATCTCTTCTACAACTTCACCTGACACTCCCTTGAATCTTCCTTGTAGTTTAAGGTATTCTTCAATTGGCTTCCTCTTAGATGGATCCATGAATGCCCTACTCGGGCTTGAAATCACCAGTCTACCATTATAGTACTCGTAGAGTACCCAGAGCCCTGTCTCAACTGCAAGCCTGGCTACTCTTACAGTATACCTTGGGTCGAATCTCCAGCCGATAGGACATGGAGCATGGATCTGAATGTACCTGAAGCCTTTTACTTCTCTAGCCTTCTGGAGCTTGCTGTAGAGGTCGTGGGGATATGCTATACTTGCTGTAGCCACGTAGGGTACGCCGTGAGCTATCATTATTTTCGCGACATCCTTCTTAGGCTCCAGCTTCCCCTTAATAGGCGTCGTAGTAGTCCAGGCTCCCATAGGAGTTGAAGAGCTCCTCTGGATGCCGGTATTCATGTATGCTTCATTATCGTACATTATGTATATTATGTTGCTGTTCCTCTCAGCTGCACCACTCAAGCTAGCCATTCCTATGTCAGCTGTACCACCGTCGCCTGCCCACGCTATAACCTGAATATCGCTTAAGCCACGTTTCTCGAGGGCTTCGGCAACGCCTGAAGCTACTGCTGCAGCTGAAGCGAAGGGGACGTGTATAATACTTGTTTTCAGCGAGTGGTACGGGTATGTTCCAACAACAACAGAAGAGCAGCTTGCCGGTATAACAAGCACCATTTTCTCGCCGAATACTGCTGAAAGAACCTTCCATGCTATTGGTATCGGGCATCCAGGGCATGCTGCATCCCCGGGTAATACTACATCCCTCATCTTGTAGGGTAATGGGGGTTTAGGCCTCACCGTCACACATATCACCTCCTTACTCTAACCCACTGGAAACTAGGCGGCTGCTCGCCTTTCTCAATAGTATCCACGAACTCCTTTGTAAGCTTGTAGAAGTCTTCTGCTGTAACGTTAACTCCTGCTATTCCCGCTACAATGTTAGATGTGTAGGGGAGGCTCCTCGTGTAAGCTGTGAGGCTGCCCACGAGATCCACGTATATCGGTCCATAGGAGCCGAAGCTAATTGACCTATCGTATACTATGATTCCCTTGACGCCTCCAGCCACTTCCCATATATCTTCAGCTGGGAACGGCCTGTAGAATCTCAAGCGTAGAACACCCACTGGGTATCCATCTCTCCTTAATGCATCCACTGCCTCCATGAGATCGCCGCTCCAAGCACCCATTGAGACAGCTATGTACTTAGCGTCACTACACTTAAAGCACTCAGTTAGACCAGTATAGTTTCTATTGAAGAGCTTACTGTACTCTCTGCTTACATCTCGAATAATCTTCTTTGATTTCTCCATAGCTTCCTGAATACCGTAGAATATATCCTCGGTATCCTCAGGCATTGTTAATCCCCCAACAGCTAGAGGGGTACTACCATCCACCACGTATCCCTGCCTGCGTGATCCAAGCCACTCGTCAACTAGCTTCTCATCGGGTATCTCGACAGGCATTGTTGTATGCCCTAGTATGAATCCTTCAAGACCGATCATAACTGGTAAGTATACTGAGGGGTGCTCGCTTATCTTGAATGCCTGGATAGTGAGGTCTAGAACCTCCTGGTTATCCATGGCGTAGCCCATTATCCACCCTGCATCACGCTGATCCATGAAGTCGCTGTGATCAGGCCATATATTCCACGGCGCATTTATGGTTCTTGAGACTATAGCCATAACCATTGGGATCCTCACCCTCGAAGCCCAGTGGACAACTTCATGCATATATAGTAGACCCTGGCTACTCGTCGCCGTGAAAACTCTTGCACCCGCTATAGCTGCTCCGAAACAGGCTGCTAGCGCCGAGTGCTCTGATTCAACTCTAATCATGGATGCCTTAAGCTCCCCGCTTTCAATGAACTCGGCAAGCTTCTCTACAATGCTAGTTTGAGGGGTTATAGGGTATGCTGCTATAACATCAGGCTTGGCTAGCTTGACAGCGTAGGCTACAGAGTAGTTGCCTGTGAGAGCTTTCCTCACACCCATTTAGATCCCCTCTTCAACCATGCTTATAGCGTTAACAGGGCATACATCAGCGCAGATACCACATCCCTTGCAGTAATCGTAGTTGATAGCGACACCAGAGTCTGGTTCAACTCTTATAGTGTTAACTGGACAGTAAATCTCGCATAGGAAGCACCTTGTGCACTTACCCTGGTCTACTACAGGCCTCTCAGTTCTCCACACACCGGTTTTACCGGCTACCCCGATGCTAGGTTTTGTTAACGGGAGGACACCGCTCTCAACGGGAGTGATCCTTACATTCAAGGCTTACACCTCCATTATGAGCCTGGTTTCACTGTAAGCACGTCTAGCTGCTTCAGCGTTGAGAATCCCGATCTTGCTGTTCTCGAAGTACTCGGCGATGGCCTTGCTAATAGTCTCCACGTCTACGAGCCCTGTCGCCCTGGCTAGTGCTCCAAGCATGCTAGTGTTAACCACGGGCCACCCGGCAATAACTAGCCCTAGCTCTCTTGCTATTCTAGTCGCGTTAACGCTGTATACTCTCGCACGGCCGCTAATATTGATTTTATCAATAGGTATACTGCTCTCATCAGTATTGACTATTACAGTCCCGTTACTCTTTAGAACCCCTGACTTCACAAACCCCAGGTCAAGTAGCCCGCGATCTAGTACTACTATGACATCAGCCTCTCTGAACATGCCGTGCCTGAGGATAGGCTTATCACTGATTCTAGCGAAGGCTGTAACAGGTGCCCCCCGCCTCTCAGCACCGAAGAACGGGAACCCCTGTCCATGCAGGCCACTCATCATAGCGGCCTCCACTAGTATGTTTGCAGCTGTGACAGCTCCCTGCCCACCTCTCCCGTAGAATAGAATTTCCACGAGCATTGCGTACCGCCTGCCAATAATACTAGTATGTATAGGTAGTTATTATATTTATTTGTTTAGTTTCCACGGTATTAGATACATAGGAGTTGAGGAGTAGAAGTATTCATTCACGTGGACTAAGCGGCATGCACTTATATAACTCCCGGTAGGCATGAAGTGACCCCAGGGTTAACGGGTGGAGTAGATGTTTAGGGCTGTATACTCGAATGCATCCCACCTGAAGTATATAGTGCAGGCTATAGCAAAGATTACTGATGAAGCACCTCTACACGCAACACCCTCCGCCCTGGAGGTTAGAGTCCTCAGCCCTGATAAATCTATGCTGACAGTGGTTGGTATTCCAGCCTCATCTTTCGAAGAGTACAGTTTAGATGGGGAAGAGCAGTTTACTGTGTCATCCATGAGCTTGAATAAAGTTATGAGGCGTGGAAGCCGCAACGACCTCGTAGTATTAGAGCTTGATAGATCCGCTAACGTATTGAACATAATGTTCAAGGATAGGAAGACTGGTGTAGAAAGAGCCTTCCAAGTGGAGCTACTACCAAGGATTCCAGAGCCTGTTCCAGACTTAAATCTAGAGCTGAGTGTAACCGTTAAAATGCTCGTCGACGACTATAAGAACATGGTGGGGGATCTAAAAGCAATTAGCGAGGAAGCGGAGTTCGCATACCAGGATAACAAGCTGATTGTAAGAGCAGTTGAGCAGCAGAGAGAGTACATCGGGGAGTACAGTGAGGGCTCTCCCCTCATCTACCTGTACTCGACTGCTAGTAAAGCTCGCGCAGTATACAGCGTCGACCTTCTCGCAGCAACAGTTAAGCCTGCAGCAGCCTCTAAGCACGTAACCATATCATTCGATAGTGATAAGCCGCTGAAAGTAGAATACGAGTTGGAGGGTGGCGGTAGAATAACATACTGGATTGTACCTAGGATTGGTTAAACCGTGCTCTTCTTCTGCTCCTCCTCTATTCTCTCAAGCAAGTCCAGCAGCTTCTTCCTCGACTGAGAGCTACTCTCAGATTCCTCGGAGTGTCTTCTCGCAGCAGGTATCCTAAAGCTCCACGCAGGCCTCGGGCACACGCTTCTCTTAGGGCATGAGAGGCAGCACTTAGCATCCACGCTCATATCCGGGAATAGAGTGCACTGGAGCACTGGTTCATAGGATCCACAGAAGCTGCATCTCTCCCAGTATATCGTCAAAATGTATCCCCCTATCTTCTAAACTCGCTGAGTTAAAATAAATAGTGTTGGCAGGTTAATTAGAGACTGCTTAACCGCCCAGTATCCTCCTAAGATTCTCGGGGAACGGGGGGTACACGACCCCCCTCTCTGTTATTATGGCTGACACGAGATCCGGGTCTGTTATATCGAACGCGTAGTTTAACGCGTTAACTTCTTCAATTGTTATAGGCCTACCCATCACGTATTTTACTTCTCTTGGATCTCTTTCCTCGATCACGATATCATCTACTGTGCTTGACAGGTCTATTGTGCTTGTTGGTGCTGCAACATAGAATGGGATACCATGCCTCTTAGCTGCAAGAGCTATCATGTAAGTACCGATCTTGTTGACAACGAAACCCTCTCTTGTCACTCTATCAGCGCCTACAATAACCACGTCTACAAGACCTTTTCTCATAATGTATCCAGCCATGTTATCAGTGATCAATGAGACTGGTATCCCCTCCTTTAGGAGCTCCCATACAGTTAGCCTAGCACCCTGCAGCATCGGCCTGGTTTCAGTTGCTATAACTTTTATCCTCTTACCTTTATACCAGGCTACCCGCATAACAGCTTCAGCAGTCCCGAAAGCAGAGGTTGCAAGGGCACCTGCATTACAATGTGTTAGTATTGTTGCTCCATCCTGGATTAACTCTGCTCCATACTCGCCTATCCTGATGTTAGCCTCTATATCCTCCTGCATTATTCTTAACGCTTCCTCAAGGATTCCATTTGCTATGGCTTCAGGCTGTAGACCCTGTGAGCTATGCTTCTCGAGGGCTCTTTCAACTCTAGCTAGAGCGTAGAAGAGGTTGAAGGCTGTTGGCCGTGTTCTCCTTAAGGTTTCCACAGCTCTTCTAACATTCTCTATGAAGGCTTGAAGAGGGAGGCTACTCACTCTGAGAGCGTAGGCTCCTACAGCTAAGGCGGCTGCAACTCCTATAGCGGGTGCCCCTCGTATCTCCATGTCTACTATGGCTTTGGCGATTCTCTCAGGGCTGCTACTACAGTTAACCTCCTCCTGGAATGGAAGCTTAAGAGTGTTCAGCCAGCATACTTCTCCTGACTCATCGTTAAACCATACTGCTCTCACTTTCAATGGATAGGGTGTACTATTCATGCATACCACCTAGATACTAATTAGGAGCCCTGTTGCGTTATAAGTAGTTAACTGGATACCGTTCAAAGGTGGAGTGCTTTGAGTAGAAGTGGAGCTCCAAGAGTAGTCTTCGATACAGCAACATGCAGGGGGGTTGTCGTAGATCAACCTAGTATTGAAGCCCTCGTCGAGAAGTGGTTTGGCAGGAGGAGCGAGGAGGGATTAATACTCGACCTCGTCGAAGTATCGTATTTAATCCTTGAGGGTAGAGCGGTGGTTGAAACTAGGAGGGGGGTAGTCTTAGAGAGCTTGGGGTCCCTGATGGAGGAGGCCCCCAGCTGCTTCAAGGATTTCTTCTGGCCGCAGCTCCTAGTCTACAAGGATTTAAGGGATAGAGGAAGAAGGGTGCAGATACTCGGGCAGGGTAGATTCCTTGTGAGAGATAAGCATGGTAGCCTAAGGATTGTCCGTGTGCTCGAGGAGAAGAGAGAGGTCAGCATACAAGAGTTAATGAAGGAGGTAGAGGATGCTAGAAGCAACAGCCTCAGCTTGGTTCTCGCTATAGTCAGCTTGCAGGGCGATGTAACGTACTATGAAGCCGGGAAGGTAAGCCTGGAGGCGGGTTAACCATGAGCTCAGAGGACATACTGAATCCTCCAAGAGGCATGAGGGATGTAACAGGTGTTGAAGCCGAGCTACAAGAGTACCTCTTCGAGCTGTTCAAGGAGACATCTAGAAAGCATGGTTTCAAGCCGATTATAACGCCTACAGTAGAGTACTTTAAGCTCTTCGAGGCTAAGAGCGGTGAGGAGATCAAGAAGTCAATGTATGTATTCCAGGATAAAGCCGGGAGAACCCTAGCGTTGAGACCCGAGGTGACAGCCAGCATCATCAGAGCTTATCTCAGAGGCATGCGGGGGCTCCCGAAGCCTATTAGACTATACTATGTAGCCCAATGCTTCAGGTACGAGGAACCCCAGAAAGCCAGGTACAGGGAGTTCTGGCAAGGGGGTTTAGAGGTGATAGGAGACCCTGATGTAAACGCCGATCTCTCAGCAGCTTTCACAGCCAGCAGCTTCCTAGAGAAGCTTGGGGTTAAACACTACTATGTCGTGGGTAATGTAGCCTTACACCGGGCTCTACTGAATGGAATAGGGTTAACCGTGGATGAACAGGACCAGGTACTCCACTTAATAGACAAGGATAGAGTCAGCGACGCTGTTAAACTAGTCTTAGAGAAAACCGGTAGAGAGGAGCATGCTGAAATACTATTAAAGCTCCTGGAGAGCAGCATGGATGACGCGTTAAACTTGTTAAAGGATGCAGGTATCCTAAGGGGGGAGGAGTACTCTAGCGTGGAGGCCAGTATGGAGGCTACGAGAGAGTTCATAGAGCAGTTGAAGGAGCTGGGCTTCCAGGCGATCTACGAGCCACGGCTTGTAAGAGGGCTAGCATACTACACTGGACTGATATTCGAGTACAAGGCTACTGGAGGCTTAGATGTAAGCATAGGGGGAGGTGGAAGATATGATGGGTTAACCAGGGTCTACGGCGGTGAGTACGAGTATTCAACAGGTCTAGCTCTAGGCTTAGATAGAGTGGCACTACTACTGGCCCCCGAGAATGTTCTACCAAGGAGGATTAGCGTGGTGATCGTAATGCTCGAGGATGTACCACTTAAAGCTGGATACAACCTCTTAAGGAAGCTAGCAGAGGAGGATTTAACTCTAATCCCCTACAGGACGCGCTCCATATCACGGGCTTTAAGCTATGCTAGCAGGCTGAACGCTGATATAGCAGTAGTTATAGGTAGAAGAGAGCTTGAATCTAAATCCCTGACAGTTAAGAATCTCCACACAGGAGAACAGGTCGCTATTGAATTAGACAGCGGGGACAAACTACTCGAGTGGATTAAGAAAACAAATAGGAGTAAACCTAGTACTTGATATCAAGGATTTTCAAAGCCTCATGGATAGACTAATCCCTGGGTTCTAGGGTAGATTAACCCTGCAACCAGAGCACTTTCATGGTTAGTTAAGGCAGTTCTCAACGCGTATGATACTCTTCTTCACATAAGGTAGAATCCGCTAGCCGCTAGTAGAGTGTGCGGGTATTCTCAACTCGCTAATCCAGGGGTAGGGGCTGCTCTCAAAATAATGCTTGGTTTCATGGATATCTTTCATTACAGCGCATGAGGTTTGCTGAGGTTCCTGGTGCAGGAGGCTGGGTCTGAGTAAGGATGGGATCACGATAAATGCTGCAGAGACATTATCAACTACGGTATTACTTCAACCATGTCTTTTAAACGTAAATTCATTACGCCATTGATTCAACAGGGATTTCAATGCTTAACTCTATGGATCCCTTGTACAAAGGTTTCTGCCCTCTTTGCGGCGGCGACGTTTACTCCAGTGAACTTGAAGCCTACGGCTCCTGCAGGAAGTGTAGTACTAGTAGTATTCTACCCGTCTATAAGAATGTGGTTGAAGAAGAGTTTCAGGAGTTCTCAGCTTTCTTCACTAAGGCTACCGGCGGGCTGGAACCCTGGGGTGCTCAGAGGGTATGGTTGAAAAGGCTTACTTCAGGGGAGAACACGGTTCTAATTGCTCCGACAGGCATGGGTAAGACGACTCTTATAACAGTCTACGCGCTGTACGCTGCTTTAAAGGGGAAACGGGTTCTCTACGTTGTACCCACTAGGACTCTCCTAAGGCAAGTGTATAGTAGGCTGCTCGACGCTTCCACTAGGGTAGGCTTTGATGAATCCATGATAATAGCGTATGACTCCTCGAGTAGCCGGGGAAGGAGAGAAGAGGTGCTTAAACGCACGTCTAGCGGCGACTACAGGATCCTCCTGGTAACTAATAGCTTTCTATCCAGGAGAGCTGGCTCCCTGATGGTTAAGCCTAGTGTAGTCATAGCTGACGACGTGGATAGCATTATGAGGAGTGGGAGGAGTATTGAGAGGCTCCTCTGGATTCTAGGATATAATGAAGAAGTTATAGGTTTAGCTAAAAGAAAGTTCAGTCTTCTCTGGAAGCTCATGGTTAGTAGTACCTTTAATAATAGTGATAAGCATGTTGAACTAGCTAGAGAGTATATTGAAGTCGACTCGGAGCTGGAGAGAAGACTTAGCGAGGCGTCTAGAAGCCAGTTTATTGCTGCATCTGCTACAGGCCGCATGAAGGGTTTAATGGGTAGAGTGCTAAGAGAACTGCTACGCATAGATGTATCCGGTGTAACAGTTTATGGTAGGGATGTAACAGACTCATACGCTCTAGTCGAGCCCGGCAGTCTTGCTGAAACCCTAGTAGGCTTAGTTAGAAGACTGGGAGCCGGGGGAATAATATACATTGCACCCAGGCATCCCTTCAAGAGTGAAATCCTCGAGGAGCTCAAGAGGGCACTCGAGCAGCTGACGGCTGCAGGCTTCAGGATAGGTGAGGCAACACCAGGCAATATACTACGGCTTACCAGAAGAGAACTCGATTTACTCGTGGGGTCAGCGAGCTACTACGGGTCGAGCGTGAGAGGTATTGATGCACCAGAGGCAATAAAATACGTGGTCTTCGCTGGTTCACCAGTATTTACTGTTAAACTCGACTCCCTACTAGCCAGCCCGAACATGACTATACGCATCTTACTCGAGCTATCAACTAGTGAAGGAGATAGCTGGGCTCGAAGTAAGGTTACTGAGCTGAGAAGACTAGTCTACACTCTTTCACCAGGCGAGCTTAGGCTTCTAAGACTAGCTCTCTCAGGTAGGATAGCTGAGGAGGCTTTAACAGTCAGTGAGAAGCTTGCCTCAAGATACCTTGAAGTCAAGAGAATTTACGAGGAAACATTGAGCAGGATTAAATCACTACTCGACGAGAAGAAGGTGTGGCGTGTTGGATCAATAACTCTTGTATCCACAGGGAGCGAGTACACTGCGCTAATACCTGATGTAATGACCTATATACAGGCTAGCGGCAGGACTAGCAGGCTTCACGGGACACGTATGACTCACGGCATATCCATTATACTAGAGTACAGGGATCTAGAGAACGTGGTGAAAGGCCTTGAAGCCAGGATGAAGTGGGTTAGTAGGGAGCTGGAGTTCAGGGATCTAGGAGAACTGGATCTAGAGGTTGAGGTGGAGAAGGCGAGGAAGACCCGGGAGGATACTAGGGGGGCAGAGGGCTTAAGGTACAAGGCAATCCTACTAGTGGTAGAGTCGCCTACAAAGGCTAAGACTATAGCGAGATTCTTTGGGAGACCGGTAGCCAGGCGGCTGGGGGATGTAGTCGTCTACGAGATACCAGCTAAGATTGGAGGGGAGATAGTTCACTTCAATATAATGTCGACCCGGGGACACATATTCGATTTAACGACAAGTAGTGAAGGAGTCTACGGAGTCTACATTAAGGCCGGCAGGGTTTCACCAGTCTACGAGACTATTAAAAAGTGCAGAGTCTGCGGCACTCAGTTTACGACAGGCGACTCTTGTCCTCGCTGCGGTAGCAGAGTCTTCAGTGATTCAAAGTCTATAGTAGCAGCTTTAAGAAAGATGGCTAGCGAAGTTGATGAAGTCTATATTGCAACAGACCCTGATGTTGAAGGAGAGAAGATAGCCTACGATGTATACTTGGCTGTGAAATACTATAATAAAAGTGTGTGGAGAATAGAGCTCCATGAGATAACAGTAGAAGAGCTGCTTAAAGCACTACAGAGGAGGAGGGCAGTTAACACCCGTCTAGTTGAAGCTGAAGTATACAGGCGGGTTCTCGACAGGCTAGTAGGCTTCAAGCTTAGCGATGAATTAAAGAGTGCGTATAAGCTGAGGAACATGGGGGCTGGACGTGTTCAAACACCGACTCTAGGCTTAATTATAGATAGGTTTAGAGAGCATGTTAAAAGACGAGGTAAGAGAGTAGTATTCAAGCTAGGGGAGCCATTAAACACATCCTACTCGATCCTCGTGGATAAGGGCAGCGAGCTACTATCCCGCTTTAAGGAGGCCAAGAGGCTGCGGCTCGTCAGGACTAGTGAGAGTGAGATCGTAGTATCACCGAAGCCGCCTTACACAACAGACGAGCTTCTAGCCGATGCCGCTAGACTCGGATTCCCAACTAGTCTAGCTATGAGGATCGCCCAGCAGCTCTTCGAAGCAGGCTTAATCACTTATCATAGAACTGATAGCCACTATGTTAGTAGCACTGGTATAGGAGTAGCCTTAAAGTACCTTGAGGATAAAGGGCTTAAGAAGCTGGCGAAGCCGAGCCACTGGGGCTCGCCGGGGACGCATGAAGCTATAAGACCCGTCTACCCGTATGATGCTGAAGGCCTGCTTAAAGCTGTAACCGAGGGAGTCCTCAACGTAGTAATACCCTTAACAGGATTACACTTAAAGCTCTACGACTTGATATTCAAGCGGTTTACTGGAAGCCAGATGAAGTCTTTTAATGCTGTTAAATCAACTTACTCCGTATACCTGGATGACGTGAAGCTCGGAGAGCTGGAGCTCATAGTAGATATCCTTGAACACGGATTCAACGTGTTAAGCGGTGTGAAAGTGGTTGAAGCTCTAAAAGGCGTTGACGCTCTCGAAGTAGATGTAGTTAGCGTTGAAGTCCACGACTCCAGTAGTATACCACTCTACAGTGAAGGCGAGCTAGTCTCAGTAATGAAGAATCTTGGGCTCGGCCGCCCCAGCACGTACTCGAAGATTATTGAAAGCTTGAAGAGGCATGGATACGTGGTCTCATCTAGGAGGAAGCTTAAGCTAGTACCGACTAAGAAGGGAATGGAAGCCTACAGCTATATAGCTAGCAGGTACCCGGATCTAGTATCTATTGAAGCGACGAGGAGACTCGAGGAATCCATCGACGCTATAGCAAGCGGGCTTGTAGACGCCTCAGTGCTCATCCACGAGCTTACTCTTAGGCTTGGCGTGCTAGATGTATTCACGCGGGGAGAGGTAGCTCTTAGTACTTCCTCTTAATCTCTATTAGAATGTAGGGTTTAAGTCTTCCTCTAACTCTTTCGCTCCCAATACTCACGTTAACCAGCTCTATGCTTTCACCTATCCTAGATACTAGTGCATTATAGAGGTCAACCGCCTTACTGATATAGGGTCCAACACCCTTCACTACAAGTCTATCATGCCCCTCCTGGAATAACAGGACAACCTCCATTATGTAGTCGCTGATACTCTTCCTACCAACACTCAGAGTCCTTGAAGCACTCATGCCTCCACCTCTAAGCACCAAGAATTCAACAAGAACAGTAGAATTTAAAGCTTACCTACACCCCAGGAGGAACGCTCAATCAACTGATGCATGAATAGTGAAAGCTCCACCTCCACTTGCAGAGGAGGGGTGGAACCAGTGGTGACTGATCAGGAATGCGACTGGAACCCTATGGATGATCAATCATAAACCTTTGGTTACAGGGTTCGGCGACGTCTGGAGCACCTTTGGTTTCTCATAGAACCCACTGATCTCCCACTAATGGAACCTTTGGTTCCACCCCTGGAATGCGGATGGAAACGAAACCTCAGGTTCCCTCCCCTTCATCGCAACTGGAGACAATACTATTGATTTTCAATGAGGGTTTCACTAGTTGGACAATTGTATATTTAGCGTTTGTATAATGATATATTTGTATAATGTATTGATCATGATGATCCTTCATGATCAATCAATTGATTTACAATTACTTATAAATTCATTAGTATTGAAAATGAGACTCAATCTAGGATATAGGTTCCAGATGCGGTGAGGGGGTGGGGGCTTTCCATGGAGGGTCAATGGAATCAGACACCATAGGAAACCAAAGGTTCCACCCCTGGAATGCCGATGGAGCTCCGATTTCCAGACGAACATGATCAAACTCACGGTTCTAAACCACAAGTTTTATCGGGTAGTCGATATATTAAGGTATAAACCAGTAGATAAGAGTGCGGCCGGGCGCCCCACTCACGCCCCGAGAGGGGTGAGGAAACTCCGCACACCCCGTGGCAGTGCGGCCCCGTAAGGGGCACGGGTAGTCCCCGTGGCTCCGGCACAGAAACGGTACGGCCATTACTGGATGGCTATGATGTGGCCAACCCTCGGCGACGAGGGTTAATCCACGGAGGACGGTAGTGGAGGCGTTGAAACGGCCGTCCCGCACGGTGCAAGGCCCTGGCCCGGTGTGAGGGCCACGCGACCGGTATGGGCCGCATAGACGAATGTGGGGTTGAACAGAATGCGGGTTACCGCCCGGCCGCGCTTTTCAGTTAGCAGGGGGATCCAGTCGGCCAGTACTCTAGTATTATTGATTCTAGTTCTCCAGGCGAGCCGGCTTTAGAGTATGCGTCAAGGAGTTCTTTATTAAGCTCATGGAATGTTTCCATCCACTTATACAATCCTAGAAGCTTCACGTAGTCCTCTGTGAACCCGGTTATATAGAGTGAGGCTGCTACTGCCTCTAGGCTTGAGAGAGTACAGGGTTTCCCGTAGTTCACTGGGTTGCCTGGTAGCAGTGGAGGCAGCTTTACATGCAGGCCTCTAAACCCCGTGAACTTTAAGGGGGTGAGAGTCCTCCAGCTAGCGTCAACTACAAGGATCCCATGCTCTAGCATAGTCTGCCGGTGCCATGAGCCAAGGTATATGCTTGAGAAAGGGTTGAGCACTAGTGTTTTCTCCTTGAATCTTCTAGGGTCTACGAGCTTAGCGTAGCCTCTCCTAGCCATTCTTAAAGCAGTATTTTTAAGAGGATCGTCTTCACGGTATGAAGCAATGTATACTCTCACTGTAATCCTAGTAGACATCCCTGTAATGCTCCCCCGTGGACTTGCTGCGGGATTAGATCCCTGTTTACCCTAGTAGTATACATGTGTTCACGTTTAGTTTATATTTTCAGGTTGCGAAAATATTAATAGTGGAGTGGGATCCAGATGGCTAAGTCGCTGGCTATAATACTAATACAGACGGAGATCGGCGCAGAAGTCAAAGTCTTAGAGGAACTCTTTAAGATACCGGAGGTTAAGGAGGCCCATATAGTATACGGCACCTACGACATAGTTTTAAAGATTGAAGCCGAGTCGCTTGAGAAGATAAGAGAAATAGTCACCAACAGGATTAGGAAGCTCCCTGACATAAGAACCACGGTTAGCATGATAGTTGTTGAGAGCAGAGCTAAATAGCAGAACTCCTAACCCCATACTTTTTCCCCTTAAATCTACTCTTCTCTTCTCATAAAGAGATCCCGCTTCAAGCTACATGCTAATCCATGTTTAAAGGAGTGGACCGGCCGGGACTTGAACCCGGGTCCTCCGCCTTTCTTCGACCTCGGTTCTCTTTCGAAGGCCATGCAAGGGCGGCGCTCTTCCAGGCTGAGCTACCGGCCCACCACTATTCAAGTGAATATTTCTACGGATTTTAAAGATTCTCAGCGGGGTTTAGTCATCTTGTCACTCTGGCTTTTGAAAGCTCCTCTAGGAGGCTTCGCGCCTCTGGATCGCTTGTAAGCTTTCTTCTAATAGGGTCTAATAGCTTGTTTAAGGCGTTTGCTGTAGCCTTCTTTAAGTCTAAGGGGTGTATCTCTCCATTCAAGTACATCCTCTCGAGGTCATCATATCTTTCAATGATTATTGTTCCCCCGTGCTTCTCTGGTCTCTCAACCACTAGAGTGAATTTATCCTGCTGGAAGAGAAGATACTTGTTTATCTCTACTACCGGATTGAACTCCACTGTCCTCGGCGGGCAGTATGCTTTAAGGATCTTGGCTTCAACTACCTCTGGATCCTCGTGTACGAAGATGGCGGTCTCGGGTTTACTCTTACTCATTTTAGTATCGGCTGCTATTTCATCGTGCTCACCTCCTACTTTTCCCGCTGGTCCTTGAAGCCCTGTTATAATTGGAGTGTGTACTGCTACAGGTTTCTTGAAGCCCAGCTTTTCTGCTACATCTCTAGCCAGCATGTGAGCTTTCCTTTGATCTAATCCCCCTAAGGCGACATCAAGATCCAGGTAGAATATATCTGTGACCTGCATCAACGGGTATATTAGTTTAGAGAAATCGGCTTCACTCTCATCCATCTTACGCCCCATTATCGTGACAGCTCTTCTAACTCTAGCTAAGCTGACGTTTTTAGCTACCTTTAGGAGAATCCCCCAGTACTCTGTATCGCTGACTAGCTCCTCGGCGTCAACATACTTTATGCTTGACTCGGGTACACCTAAGGCTTCAAGAACTTTTCTCGTGTACCTAGCTGCCTTACGAATGAGCTCCATGTTTCCGCCGAGCTTATCATTTATGAAGGCGTGCCAGGTGGCCTCGAGCACGTAGAAGTCTAATCCTGCTTTCACTAGATCTCTAACCTTGAACATCCAGACAAGCCATCCCACGTGAACTAGGCCGCTCGGCTCGAAGCCGAGGTAGCCTCGGGGGCGTGGATTCTCCTCCAGGATTCTCTTAAGTTCATCTCTAGTCACAACTTCAACAGTATTGCGGGCTGCTAAGTGAAGTCTCTCCTCGAGGCTCATTCAACCACCACATCCCCTAGGCAGACTTAATAGTTATAGAGAAGGAGAATTGAATAATTAAAATTTGAGTTGAGGTGTCCCCCACCCCTGACACTCGTGGTCATCGAAGCCGTCACGGCTTACTCCCGCGAGCTCCTAAAGGTGGGGGCGGGGCTATTCTATAGAATTGTTTAATCAGCCTTTTAACCTCCCTTCTCCGAGGCCCTCATAGAGCAGGGGTGTCCACGTTAGACTACTAGGGGTACGTGAATTCCTCCCCGGGTTTTAAGACTACTACTCTGCTACGAGTCTTCTCTTCTACTAGCCTCTTGAATTCTAATGGATCGGCTTTTATCACGGGGAATGTATTATAGTGCATGGGTATAACTATCTCAGGTTTCAGTAGCTCTACTGCTTTAACAGCCTCTCGGATACCCATGGTGTAGTGTCCGCCTATTGGTAGCAATGCTACTCTAGGCTTGTATAGCTCTCCAATTAATGCCATATCGCTGAAGACCCCTGTATCACCTGCATGATACACTGAGAGGTCTTTGCCGCGTACAACAACGCCTACAGGGGTTCCCCGGCTACTACTGTGTACAGCACTAGTTAAGATGACTTCTAGATCCTGGATGTTTAAGGGTCCTCCAATGTTTCCATCAATAGTTTTAACGCCTTTCTCGGCTATGTTTACTGCTACCTCGTAAACTCCTATTACAGTAGCCCCGGTTATTCTTGCCAGCTCTACTGTGTTACCCAAGTGGTCCCCGTGGTCGTGTGTGACGATAATGTAGTCAAGCCTTCTCCTCCTGTAGTCTTCGAGTCTAATAGGGCTTAGAGGGTTATTCACCCATGGGTCTATAGCAATGTTTTTAACTACTCCATCCAGCCCCATCAAAGATACCTCGAAGAAGCTGTGCCCGAGATACCTTATAACACCCATCTCCTCCACCAGCCACTAATCTAAATTCCAGCACAACTCCTAAAATACTCTTCTTAATTCTGCTTGCTTCAACAACTCCTTAAACCTCAAGCTACTCTTCGTGTTCTTGAATCGAAAAGTTTATTTTTTTGGTTGGTTGTTTGTGTTTGGTGGCAGAGGGTGGGTCCTCGCAGGCTTCTAGCACTAGTAGTAATAGTACTTCTAGCTTTAAGTATACTATCAGTGTATACTGTTCTAGGAGGACTGTTAAGTAAGCCCGGCTTATACCTAGAGTTCAAGCTATACAATTATAATACATCTAATAGGATTATCGAGGAGACAGGGCTATTAAGCAGGCCCGATATCATCTTATTCCTCGAGGCTACAGCAATAGCACCACCAACACACAAGGAGGATCTAGTAGTAGTTCATAGAGCATTGTATAGAGGCTCTAACACTATATTCATCCCGTTAAGCAAGCTCTACGATATAGCTAGAGGCTGGCTTGAAGTCTACAAGTCTAGGGGAGGCGATCCAGAGAAAACTTATAGCGGGCTAATACTAAGAGTATTCATTCATGATGCTAGAACAAGTAAAATATTATACGAACTCTACGATTCAATATCATACAAGCCTGTAGACATTATTAGAGGCAAGTCTCTAAGCTACATAATACACTTAGCTAGAAGTACACCTAAAGCACTCAAAGTAGATGTATTCTATGCAAACCCACTCACACCGAGAAAACTAGCTGTAGAAGCAGGCTTTAAGGATGTAAGTCCTATGGAGCCTATCTGCTGGCCTGACTACTATGTTAGAGAACTAGTTGTAGAGGTTAAACCTGAAGACTTAAAAGGAATACTACCCGAAGAATACTTTACGAGTATTAATGGTAAGCTATACGTGAAGACACCAGTACTAATAGCATGGAATAAATACGATTACAGCGGGTCTGTTGGAGTCTCAATAAACATCGGGAGGAAGAATGCTAAAGCAGGAGTATACCCGACACTCACATCAGGTAGCATACTATCCAATCTATCAAATGGAATACTACCAGACGTCCCGTTATGGAAGGGTTCAGGCTTCACGTGGGGTGGTGAAAACTACTACTACGGCATGAGCTACTTACTACGTCCTAACACGCAGTGGTGGGCTTGGATATGGGCTAGACCAGTATTCAGAATATACAAGGTTTACAAGTGTGGTATTTACGTAGGTGATGATGTTGAAAACCTTATCACAGATATACTAACTAGTGGTAGTACTATTCAAGGAGGATACGACTATGGGCTGCCTCATGAAGCCTTAATGAATGACTTCTATAAGGGGACTAATCTCACCTTACTCAGTATTCCTGAAACAGCTCTAGGTGACGGTAAACTAGATCCAGGTGAATCCATTACTTTAGATCAAATATTCCAGTACTATGATAAGTGTAATGCAGATTTCGAGCTTCCTATACCTGCTGGAGCTATCTTAGCACGAGCTATTCTAGCGAAGTTGCATCCAGCTGGTATAGTAGCTGAGGTAATTATAGCTTTTGTATCAGCATTCCAGATATCACTATCTCATGAAGGAGCATCAATCTACATTGCTGGAAATATAGTGAATCACGGAGACTACCCAGGTATCCCTGGAGACTATAATGTCCCTGAGTACGTTTACGTTAGGACTAGCCGCTACAAGTACCACTATGATATCCCGCCTCCATGGTGGTGCTTCTGGTGCCCGCTGACACCCTGCGACTTCAACGTACCCGCAGGAATATACTT
>JAPNUX010000007.1 GCA_026626905.1 Desulfurococcus sp. | reverse complement strand
ATGGGATTTAGGTAGTTAAAATTTCCTCTAGGATATCTAGTGGGATAGTTTTATAAGCTGATAAATAGCATATATAGAATATGAGGATGCCTTATGAGCCAGGTAATCAGGCTTTGTGCACCCATGGTTCCAGGTAGTAAGAGTGAGGTAAGACTTCTCGGTATAGCACTGTACACTGCTGCTTTACTCAAATCTGAGATTCAGCAGCTGGTAGCATCTAGTGAGGATAAGATAGCTGTTATCAGAGAGCTCTATAATACAGCTTTAGCTCTCGCAATGTATAGAGCTAACTATTCTTATGGCTTGATAAGCGAGGAGCTCGGTATACCCGAGAAGCTAGCTAGAAAGTATGTTGCTAGAGGTGAGGATGTAGTCTCCAGGACTATCCACAGCCTCCTAGAGGAATTATTCTCAAAGAATGGGTGTATTGATGTAGAGGTTGTAAGCCTGGAGCCTCTTAAAGCCAGGTTATCCCAGCTTGAAAGAGAGCATGAGGAGCTGAAAGCCAGGCTGAAAGCAGTAGAGGATGAGTACTCTAGTTTAAAGAGTAAAGTCGAAGAGGCTAGAAAGCATATAGAATCAGCTCTTAAAGCACTAGGGTAGGCCAGCACTCTTTAAATCTAAACTTTTTTCAGGGCTTTCAGCTAGCTAATACTCTCCTCCATCAATGCTAGATTTTAGAGCCTAGATTCATTTAGTCTACTAGGGTGGATGTAATGCTGGATCCCGAGGAGATACGCAAGGATTTCCCAATACTTAACCGTGAGGTACATGGGAGAAGACTAGTATATTTTGATAACGCGGCGACAACACAGAAGCCTATACAAGTAATTAATGCTATAAGAGACTACTACATGTATCACAATGCAAATGTTCATAGAGGATTCCACACGCTTAGCCAGGAAGCCAGCCAGATGTATGAAGATGCACACGAGAAGGTAGCTAAATTCATCAACGCGTACTCTTGGAGTGAGGTAGTCTTCTGTAGCAATACGACTGAAGCTATAAATATCATTGCATACGGCTGGGGACTATGGAATCTAAAAGAGGGAGATGAGATAGTGTTAACAGTAATGGATCATCACAGCAATATGCTTCCATGGAGGCTGGTGGCAAAGCTTAAGGGAGCAAAGGTAAAATATGTGGATATAACAGATGACGGCTACTTGAAGTACGAGCAGTTTGAGGAGTTAATTACTGAGAGAACACGGGTGGTAGCATTCCCTCTAGCCAGCAATGTACTAGGCACTATAAACGACGCGCGGAGGATAACTAGACTAGCTCACAGTGTCAACGCTATAGTAGTAGCGGATGGAGCTCAAAGCGTTCCACACGTGCCTACAAACGTTAGAGAGCTTGAAGTAGACTTCCTAGCTTTCAGCGGGCATAAAATGCTAGGTCCAACAGGTATTGGAGTATTATGGGGGAGACGGGATATCCTTGAATCAATGAACCCTGTTAGAGTCGGCGGCGACACCATTAAGGATGTAACACTCGATGACGTTGTATGGCATGATCTACCGTGGAGATTCGAAGGAGGAACACCACACATAGCCGGGGGAGTCGGGCTGGCTGCAGCCATAGACTACCTTACAAGCATAGGTATGGAGAATGTGAGAGCCCACGAGAAGACTTTAACAGAGTATACTATTAGAAGGCTAGGAGAACTCATCGATGTAGAGTACTATGGGCCACGGAACCCTGAGGATAAGACTGCTGTCATAGCGTTCAACATCAAAGGATTAAACCACCATACAGTGGGATCAGCACTAGACCTCTTCGGTATAGCTGTAAGAACAGGAATGCACTGCGCGCACCCCCTGCACTACAGGCTAGGATTGAAGGGTACTGTGAGAGCCAGCTACTACATATACAATACAATCGAGGAAGTAGACTACTTCATCGAGTCGCTCGAGAAGATAATACAGTTAAAGGATGTACTGAAATCTAAGCCAGCAGCAGAGATCTGTACCGGCACATAAAACTCAAAGACAATAATCATAAGAATTTAGAAGGAATTAAGGAGAGAAAAAGAAACTTGAGTATAGGTTTAACGCTAGCCTGCTAAGACTACTTCGCAGGCCCGAGTATTCTAGCAAACTTCTTGCCTGTGTGTGGGCTGACAGCGAATGCTATCTTTATCTTGCCCCTCTTAGTCTCCTTCACTACAACCTCGTACTGGTCTGTCTCGAAGTACTTCTTTGCCTTTAGGTCGAAGAACTTTAGCTTCTCGGGCATTCACTTCCACCTCTTCACAATATAACTTCACGCTGGTAATATTTAAGCCTTACGTTTTGTAGAAACAGTATTCATTGAACACATTTAAGCTTGATATAAAATGTGATTAAAAATAATTACAGCATCATCATACCAAGTCATGTAAACGAGTATAGTTCATAGTGAAAAATATGTTAAATTCTAGATCACATGCTCATGTGAAAATATAGTGTTCAAATATAAGAACTCTGTTCTACTGTCCTCCAAGCCCGGTGCACAATACAGAATTATTTGTATAATGTGTAGCAAGCTGCTGGTGTTAAGTAGTCTGCTGCTTGTACTACTCCATTCCCCGTGCTTTTAACGAGTCTTCAACCCCTCTTACTCTTAATACAGCTAGTTTGATTGCATCGATTATCACTATGTAGTATTTAAGTGGGTTGAAACCAGGCTCCCAGCCGCGTGCTATTTTAGAGTCAATCATGCTCTCTAATTCCTCGAGAATACTAAATGTTAGAGAGTACGCTAAGTCCAGTTTAACTGGCGAGAGAAGCTTCAATAAGCTCTCCCTCTTGCTCGTCGAGTAGACGAGGAGTACTGAGAGGAGGAGAGAATAGCTGTATAGATAGAGGTTTACTTGGCTTGCTGTTAACTCGCCTAGAGCAAAGTTAACTAACGCTACAATAAGTACAGGCGGAGTATATACTATTAGAGTGAGGTAGAGGAGTCTAAAGGCACCTATACTAGTGTAAATTAGCATGTAAGCTGCGATAAAGCCTAGCGTAATAAAGGGGTTTGAGAAGACTATTACTACCATGTTAACTAGTAGCAGGGCAAGCTTCACTGGGATCAATGCTTCTCTACTAAGCCAGTTATCCTTCTCCTGGAGGACTAGGGTTTCACGGAGTAGCGGCACATAGAATCCCCCTTGGGATCACATTGGCTTCCACTAGTATGTCATCGCTTAGCTCGTTCCAGGCTCCAGTGAGTAGTCTCCTCCTGTTTCTATCAATTAGTAGGAATCCTCTAGGCTTTAATGGATCTAGAAGGGAGACTATGTGTGTTGACACTACTATTATCTTACCGGCTTTAACACCATACTCAACTAGGCTTGCTAGAATCCTGTAGCCGCTGTAATCTAAGTCGGCGAAGGGCTCATCCAGCAACCACACCGGTTGATCAGCTGCTAAGACGCTTGCTAACGCAACTCTTCTAGCCTCACCTCCACTGAGAGTAAAGGGGCTTCGACCCATAAGCTCTAACTCTACAAGCCGGTAGAGTATTTCCTCCTTTAGCCTAACACCTGTTAGCTTCGCTATAAGATGTATTTCCCGCTCTACGGAAGCCTCCACAAACCCGTAGAAGGGGTTTTGCCAAGCATACCCTACAAGCCTGGCTGCCTCTCTCCTAGGAGCTCTATGTATGTTGACACCATCTACATTCACAGAGCCCTTCAACGGCTTTAGAATGCCGGCGAGAGTTTTGAGGAGGGTTGTTTTTCCACTCCCATTAGCTCCAATTAACGCGTAGAGTCCTGAGTCAAGCGTGAACTCCACGTTCTCTAGAAGAGGACGCTCAATCCTGTAGCCTATAGCCAGGTCTACTGCTCTCAGCTTACTCACTAGTAAACACCTTTAGAGACCTGTAAACGAGTCCGCCGATACCAGCGATAACCACTAGTTCACTAACGAATAAATACATGTATACTAGTGCTGGAAGCCCATATATAACGGTGAGCTCAAACCCTACTAGCAGTGCTACAGCTAGCGCGGCTAGCACGCTTGAAGCAGTAAGCTTTAAGAGAGGCCTCAGCTTACTCATTCTAATCAAGTAGACTATGATGGAAGCCAGCAGGTTTGCTGCAGGCCCGAAAACCCAGTCCCAGGGTACGAAGGGGCTTGCCAAGTTGCCTAGTAAACCCCCTATAGCTAATCCTACTACTGCTTCTAAACCCATGCCTTCAAATAACGGCAGGATAAGCATTGCATCACTAATTCTAAACTGGAGTCCACCGTACGAGAGGTAGCCTAGCACGATTGTTGTAGCTGCATATACTGATGCAATAATAGCTGATTTAACAGCAGTAAGCGTGTAAAGCTTCATTGAACCCACCGTAACTGGTGTCTACTTACATTGCTGACGATAAGTGTAATTAAGGATTGAAGTGGAAATATAGCTTACCCTTCTAGTGCGACTGGAATATTAGTGATACCGTCATGCCCAGTAGCCTTTAAATCTACATTCACCAAATATAAGTGGGTGGTAAGACTAAAGATACCTGGTATCACGTGGCTAAGTAGATGCTGATATATGGTAGTAAACAGGCTAGCAGAGAACTCGGGAGGCTACT
>JAPNUX010000006.1 GCA_026626905.1 Desulfurococcus sp. | reverse complement strand
AAAACCTTAAAGATCTAGCTGAGAAGCCTGCTTCCTGGATTGCATCTCTACCTAAATTCGGCCCTCGCATAGCAGAGGAGATCGAAAGACAGTTAAGAGAAATAGGGTTGAAAACTAACTCCGTTATACATGAGACAGCTAAGAAGCAGTGAGGAGGGCTTGAATGATGCCATCGAGGATTCTTTGATCCATGCACTCGCCGACCCTTCTCGAAGCAATACACTCCTCGATGCCTGGGATGAAAGGTATATAGCCTAAGTAGCTCGCTTTCTTCAGCATAGGGTTGCCTCGGAGCCCTCCATAACCCATATTCTCCACTAAGCCAATCCAGTTGTAGCCGGCTTCATCTAGTAAAGTGATTAACCTCGAAACACTTCTAAGAGCCAGTTTACTTGGGGTTGCAACAATGATTGGTTTAATGTAGCTTCTCAGAGAATACAATAGATCCAGGTGTTCATCACTGATGCCAGGCGGGGTGTCTATGAAGAGGATGTCGAGATCACCCCATTTAACTATAGCTAGAAGCTCTCTCAATACATCTCCAGTTTCACCGCCCCGCAATGGTAGAGGCTTCTCGCCGGTGAAAGCTGCAATGCTAACATACCTCATACTATCCACGTTGTACGGCTCTATACCTTTCTCCTCCCGGTATCTTATCTCCTCTGGCTTCAAGCCAAGGAGTACATGGGTTGATGGATTCACTATATCTGCGTCAAGGAGGCCCACGCTAAGCTTTCTTGAAGCGTAGAGTGCTAGGAGAGTTGAAACTGTCGTCTTACCGACACCACCCTTGATGCTTAGAACAGCGTAGGCTCTTCTAACCCGCGATATATTCCTTGATATACTGTGAAGCCGTGGATCCACGCTCAACCCGGTACCACCTCAGCTATAGAGACTCCTCTACCCTTGATTATCGTGAAGTCTCTGCTCCCGCATTTAGGGCACCTCGTAAATGCATGGATGGACTCAGGGATGAAGTGTACTGCCTCCCGCTCAGCATCACTCAACTGGTTTAACTCAATTCTCCAAGTATACCCGCATGTATTACACTTTAACTCAGGTTCCTCCTCCTCTATAACAAGCTCGCCGAGCTCCAGATTACTCATTGAAGCTATCTCCTTTAAGCTAAATGTCAAAACCTCTCTATCAATACTCTGGAGTACTCCAAGCTTGAGCCTCAGCCTTCTAACAGTCTTAAAGCCTTGGTCGAGAATATAGTATACTATTGACTCTGCTAAAGCCCACTCGTGCACCAAGACTACACCACCTCACAACTTATTTACATTACCAGGTGACACTATAATAATTGTTGCAAGATATCAATGTATAGGTGTACTAGGCATGAGTGAGAAAACCAGTAGGATCCCGGGGTTTTACAAGCTACCCATGCATGAGAGAAGGAGAATTATAGGAGAGTGGGCCGGGCTCTCTAAAGAGGAGTTGGAGGCTCTAGGCAACCTTGGAAATCTACCTGAGAAGATAGCTGACAGCATGATAGAGAATGTTGTAGGAGGCATGACCTACCCCTTCGCTATTGCAACAAACTTCCTGATTAACAATAAAGAGTACTTGATTCCAATGGTTATTGAGGAGACTAGTGTTGTAGCAGCAGCAAGCAATGCTGCCAGAATGCTCAGGTATAACGGGGGAATTAAGGCTTCAGCTGAAAGGCAGGAAATGATCGGTCAAATACACTTAGTTAAAGTGAGCTCACCTAAGCTGAAAGCAATGAGAATTCTCGAAGCTAAGAAGGAGATATTAGACTATGCTTCACAGCAGGATCCAACACTCTTAAAATATGGCGGCGGGCCACGGGACCTTGAAGTGAGAGTTGTAGAACACCCTCTACTAGGAGGAGTAATAATAGTGCACTTAATCGTGGATGTAAGAGACGCTATGGGAGCTAATACCGTGAACACTATGGCTGAGGCTGTAGCTCCTCTTCTAGAGAAGCTTACAGGAGGCGAGGCAAGACTGAGAATTATCTCAAACTATGCTGTCTACAGGATTGCGAGAGCCTGGGTTGAAACACCAGTAGAGGAGGTTGGAGGCTTAGATGTAGCAGTAAGGATTATGGAGGCGTCAATACTAGCTGAGATAGATCCTTACAGAGCTGTAACACATAACAAGGGTATAATGAACGGCGTGATAGCCGTAGCCCTCGCTACAGGACAGGATCACAGGGCGATCGAGGCTGGAGCACACGCGTACGCAGCTCGCTCAGGAGTATACAAGCCCCTCAGCCACTGGGAGGTCACAGGAGATAAACTACTAGCTGGCACTCTCGAGATACCACTACAGGTAGGCGTGGTTGGAGGAGCAACAAGAGTACACCCAGTGGCTAGAATAGCCTTAAAAATACTTGGAGTTTCAACTGCAAGAGAACTAGCTGAAGTCATGGCTGCAGTCGGCTTAGCCCAGAATCTCGCAGCTTTACGAGCGCTGGTCACAGAGGGAATACAGAAAGGTCACATGAGGCTTCACGCTAGAAACCTAGCTATAACGGCCGGGGCTACAGGAGACCTGATAGACAAGATTGCTGAGAAAATGATTAGAGAGGGAAAGATTAAATACGACTACGCAAAAGAACTCGTGGAGAAAGCCGCTAGAGGCGAGCCCCTGGACTAGAAGAAGGGGGAATTTACACTAGATTTCATCGTAATCCATCGCGGAGCAATGAGAGGCGGTTTAAGATAGTATGTCAAGTATTTTTCTAACTACTTCTACAGCACTCTCCCCGAGAATCCTTGCCATAGCCTCCTTCCCAATATCCCCGGTATCGTAGATTATATCAGGCTTCTCACTTATTCTAAAGGCCTCCCTGATGATCCAGGGTATTGAAGCCCCTTCTCTAGCCTTAATATCAGGGGGTTCTCTACTTCTATCCACATATACTACTCTATACCCCTTCCTGATAGCTCTTTCAATGAATCCTTTATCATGAGCGATGTTCACGGCTGCTCTCACAGAGGGATTATACTTTACTGCCTCTAAGATGGCTCTTGCGAGATGGCTTGAAGCACCTGGTTTAACAGGCCCTATAGGCTTAATGGTATCACCGTATCTGACTATTCTTCCTGCTACTGCTATAACATCACTTGTACTCCTAGCGTATCTGGGAGCTATTATTCTAGCTATATTCATTCCCACCTCAGGTACCAGGGGTTTTATCACGCTGGCGTTTGCTACTACGATCTCTACGGCTTCCTCAACGTCTACTATTGCCCAGTACTTCTCTGCCGGTATTTCAATCCATGCTGCAGGATTAATGGGACAGTATCCCCCACCAATCTTAAGTCCGTAATCTATTGCTACTGTTATAAACTTCTTTGCTAACTCCACTGACTCAGGAATACTCAGCCCTTTAGCTAACCCGGCTGCTATAGCAGCTGAGTAACCGCATCCACCGCCGTGAGTACATCCTTCTCTAATCCTCGGCGCCCTGTACTCTCTGAAATCTCCCCTCCAGTAGAGAATGTCCACTGATTCATCTCCCTCGAGATGACCGCCTTTGACAACTACGGCTTCAACACCGGTCTCAACAGATATTTTTCTCGCGGCTTTTCTAGCATCCTCGAGACTTTTGATTTCAAATCCAGCTAGAACTTCAGCTTCAAGCTTATTTGGCGTGACAACTCTAGCCAAGGGTAGTAGCTTGTCGACTAATGCTTCCACTGCATCCTCCTTAAGAAGTCTAGCCCCGCTCTTAGCCACCATGACTGGATCCACAACCAGGGGAAACCTGTACCTCCCCACAGCTCTTGCTACAGCCTCAATGATCTCCTTGTTGCTCAGCATTCCTGTCTTACCTGCATCTATCCCTATATCCTCCGCTACAGCCTCAATCTGCTTGTAGACTATATCAGGTGGTATATCGTGTATAGCTGTTACCTCACGAGTGTTCTGTGCTGTAACACTAGTTAAAGCGACTACTCCGTAGACTCCTAGCGCAGTGAAGGTCTTAAGATCCGCTTCTATCCCGGCTCCACCGCCGGAGTCGCTTCCAGCGATTGTTATAGCAATAGGAATAGGCTTAGTTCCTCCTGGCATACACGATAACCCTATAATTCATAATTTAATAAAAGACTTATAAGGGAAACAGCATGGTCAGAGTATATGGTGAACTACGTGGACCTCGAGAGTAGTATAACTAGAGTTATATGGGAGGAGGTATCGAGAGATTGGGTCGACTTCGCTAGAAGTGATGTCATAGTAGTTGGAGCCGGACCATCCGGGCTAGTAGCCGCTAAGTACCTGGCTGATAATGGATTGAAGACCCTCGTGGTTGAAAAGCGTTTAAGCTTCGGGGGAGGAATAGGCGGTGGAGGAATGCTCCTTCACAAGGTAGTCGTGGATGAGAGAGGATTAAGTATACTAGAAGACTTCAAGGTTAAGTATAAGCCGTCGAGTGTTAAAGGGCTATACATTATTGATTCAACTGAACTTATCGCTAAGCTATCCACAGGGGCTTTGGATGCAGGTGCTAGAATAATACTCGGGGTTTCAGTTGAAGACTTAATTGTAAGGTATAATCCTTTTAGAATCCAGGGAGTAGTACTCCAGTGGAGTGCAGTGCAGCTGGCAGGGCTACACGTGGATCCATTATTCATAGAATCCAGTGCTGTAATAGATGCTACAGGACATGATGCCGAAGTACTTAGAATTACGGCTAGAAAGAACCCTGAAGCTGGCTTGAGAATACCGGGTGAGAAATCAGCTTACACGGAGCTAGCAGAAAGAAACGTAGTTGAATACACGGGTAAAGTACTCCCAGGATTGTATGCTACAGGCATGGCTGTTGCATCACTACACGGATTGAATAGAATGGGACCTATATTTACAGGCATGCTACTCTCAGGGAGAAGAGTAGCTGAACTCGTAGTTAAAGACTTAGCAAGACTACCCTAAGTAGCCTGTAAGACTAAAATAAGCCGGCATTAAAGTATACAGACGGTGGAGTCTTTGAGCCAGGAGGATTTAGAGACAGCACGCTTCTATATTCAATCTAAGACCGGGTCTATGGTGACCAGGATACGTAACATTGTGAATCAATCAATGGATCTAAGATGCCGCTTACTAGCTGTCGGCTGCATTGTAGAAAGCCATCCCGAGGATACTGCACTCTTAGAGCGAGAGCTAACGGAGATGTACCGTGAGCTCGAGTTTCTCCGGGAGATACTGAGGCATCTAGAGCTAGATATGGAGGAGCTAGTAGTGCACGCCAGAAGACTTATTGAAATAGTAGAAGGTAGTAAACGTAAAGGGAGTATAGAGTAGCTTACCTCAATTAGATTTTTAACGAGGTTGCACCACGCTTCGCTTCCCTGCTTCTATCTACGGCACCCACCAGCTTCAGTGATACTATCTGCAGAGGGAGGCTAACCCTCCACGCTGCACCACCTATCATGCCTCCACCCAGGAATCCAATGATATTTGGGAGTATAGCGTATACGAAGATTCCCGTGAGAGCCTGCCCCACGCTTCCGACCTGGCTGGTCCACACTCTGAGGAATACTGCTGTTAGTGGTCCTGATAGCAGTATTCCACTCCATAAGCCTAGAAGCCATTTAACTGTGCCTCTAAACCCTGGGTGAAGGTATGCTACTGCGAGAAGAGGGGTTGAAGCTGCTAGAGTTAGCGTAAGCCAGTGTCTTAAAGCTATAAGGGCTCCGGCTACCGCGATTATCACGGTGATCAATGCTGCCAGATGGGCGGCGAGGGGTACGAAGAAACCTAGTCCCAGCCCTGCCGCGATGAGTGTTAGAGTTGAGGCTACCACCGGTGTTGGATTCACGCCTTCTATAATCCCTGCTGAAATAGTATTCAGTACATCCACGGTTGCATTGTACACGTAGGGTCCTGTGAAGGCTAGAAGTAAAGCTACAAGAGCTTCCCTAACTGAGTCTACAAGTCCCCTGGCATCCCCTGCCACTGCTGCATGGAAGAGTCTGAATGCAAGGAATAATCCAAGACCACTCATAGATACATTTAATACGGCTTCATATAGACTCCACGCCTCGCTATTCTCTTCGAGTCTAGGTGATGTTGTAAGAAGCTGGAGATTAAACGGCATTGTAAGAGCCTGCCAGAATGAGCTGGAGAAGTCCGCTACAGGTTTAACTATCACGTTGAACGGCCACGGGGGCTCCCACGGTGGCTCGGAGACGCTGACCGCGATACTGTTAACTCCCCTCTTATTTCCGCTAGATGCTTCGACTGTAACAGTGTAAACACCACTCGAGCTGTAAGAATGCTCTACTCTTATAGACGGGCCTCCAGTATAATTCTCTACTACCCCATCACCCCATGAAACAGTGTACTCGACTTCCACAGGGGCAGGGTAAACCGTGATATTCAAGTAGACTGCTTCACCAGTATAGAACCCTTGCTTCGGCAGGTCTAAATGCACATAGAGGATACTGCCGGGAGTCCAGGTTTTAAATCCAGCTAGATAGAGGCTTGCCAGCCCCAGGCCTATTATGAGAAGGCCGCTTAAAACCTGCAGAGACCCTTCCTCTATTCTTCCCGACACCACGTATAATCCTCCCACCATCATTAATCCTAGCGAGATAGCAGAGTAAACCCAGCCGTAGGGCTGCGCTAGCAGTAGAGTAATATTGTCGCCGTAGAGTCCGCTTAACAATACCTCAGAGAACCCAGCTATGAGGAACCCTGTTAAACCTGCTAGAAACCATCTCCCTGCATCCCTATGCCCGAGCACCCGTTTAACAATAGAATACACTATAACTGTAGAGCTTGAAGCCCATAGAATCCACTCGAGGTAGCCTAGAATCGTGGCTGTATTCATCTAAAGCACCCTTCAAGAAGTGGGGGTTCGTGTTTAATAATCAGGGCTCCACAAGCATATACGATCATACTTATATACCTAAGTTAAGGAAGAATATTTAGTGAAGGTGGAATTCTTGGAGTTCGACACGAGCAAGATACTTGCTGGTATAGGGTCAATACTACTAGCTATATCCTTCATTCAACCACTAATCCTCTTAATAATAGGCGCAGTACTACTACTCATAGGATTAAAGGGGCTCTCCGAAGCCTACGGGGAGAAGAAGATATACGATAACTCTCTCTATGCAGTCATAATAGCTATAGTAGGATTAGTTGTAGCAATAGCAGTACTAGTGGTATTCTACGCTGGATTAATTGGCGCAATGTTCCTCGGTGGAATGATGCATCCCGGCGCAGCATTAATAGGGGGTGGCTTAGGAGCTATTATGGGTATCATCCTAGTTTTAGTAGTTCTCTGGGTATTCTCAATAGTTGCTGGAATATACTTTAAGAAAACAATGGATCTCCTCAAAGAGAAAAGTGGTGAAAAACTCTTCGGCACAGCTGGGCTTCTCATCCTTATAGGAGTTATACTCATGATACTTATAGTGGGCACAATAATACTGCTAATAGCGTGGATTCTAGCCGCGATAGCATTCTTCACGTTGAAACCACCAGCAAAACAGGAGGCACCGCAAGCTCTCCCACAGATAGCTTAGATTATTTTCAACTTTTATCTCTCCTCCTTTACTATTTTGCAGTTCTAAAGCAAGTTAACCCTTAATAGAAAAACGTAATCTTCAAGTCGCACTACTTAGAGGCTACTAAAAGAGTATTCAACTGTGTATTGGGTTTCAGGCTGAAATTATTAAATGAATATTACTATATCTCTAGAAGTACTACGGATATAAGCACTATGATCACCAAACATGTTAAAGTAGGTTTCCTCATGTACATTAGAGTCGTCAAGTGGCTTTTAGTAATGACTTAACGAAGTACATGTAGACTGGGCTTGGATTTAACGGTGTGCTTTTGAACTCCGGGTGTGCTTGTGTACCGAAGTAGAATACCCTGCTGTTCTTTAACTCTACTATCTCAGGGTAGCCTTCTTCACTCCACCCTGATATCCTTAACCCGGCTTTCTCGAGTATATCAATGTATCTAGGGTTTACCTCGTATCTATGCCTATGCCTCTCGTAGACTTCTCTTCTACCGTAGATCTCCCATGCAAGGCTGCCTTCTTCAACTATTATCTTTCTAGCTCCAAGCTTTAATGTCCCGCCTAACTGGCTTATACTCTTCTGCTCTGGAAGGAGATCTACTACAGGGTGTGGTGTACTGGGGTCTATCTCGGTGCTGTTAGCGTTCTCGAGTCCAGCCATGTTTCTTGCTGCTTCAACAACCATGAGCTGCATTCCAAAGCATATGCCTAGAAGCGGCTTGCCGGCTTCACGAGTAGTTTTAATAGCTTTTATTTTCCCCTCACTTCCCCTTCGCCCGAATCCAGGTAGTACTACTACGCCGTCGGCATTTAGAATGCTCTCCACTGGGGTTAACATGGCTTCTATCTCCGATGCCTCGAACCACTCTAGTTCAATACGGGTATTGCTCCATATCCCTGCGTGCCTTAGGGCTTCAACTATACTGATATAGCTGTCTCTAACCTTAGTGTACTTGCCTACCATTGCTACTCTCACTCTACGGGTAGCCTTAGAGTACTTCTCTACCATGTTTTTCCATGCTTCTAGATCAGGCTCCTTGTACTCGAAGCCTAGCTTAGATGCAAGGTACCTTGTTAAGCCTTCACTGTGGAGTATTAGTGGAACCTTGTAAACTAAATCCACGTCTGGATTACTGAAGACTGCCTGCGGAGGGATGTTCCCGAATAAAGCGATCTTGTATCGGGCTTCATCATCAAGTATTCTCGTCGACCTAGCTATCACGATATCCGGCTGTATACCTATACGCCTCAACTCCTGTATACTATGTTGTATAGGCTTAGTCTTAACCTCGCCGCTAGGTAGCACTGGGGCTAGAGCAACATGCACGTAGAGGGTGTTGGAGGCTCCCTCCTCGAATCTCATCTGTCTTGCAGCCTCGAGGAATGGGAGGCCTTCTATATCTCCTACCGTTCCCCCGATCTCAACGATCGCTACATCAGCTCCTAGATCTTTCACGGTACTCCTGATCCTCTCCTTTATCTCATTGGTTATATGGGGTATTATCTGAACGCATTGCCCGAGGTAGTCTCCTCTTCTCTCTTTTGTTATAACACTATAGTATACTTGTCCTGAAGTAATATTATTCCTCTTTGAGAGCTCGACGCCGAGAAATCTCTCGTAGTGCCCTATATCCAGGTCTGTTTCACCACCATCCTCTGTCACGTAGACTTCGCCATGCATATAGGGGTTCATGGTACCTGCGTCAACGTTCAGATAGGGATCTATCTTAATAGCTGTAACCCTGTAGCCAAGGGATTTTAAGAGAAGGCCTATTGAAGCTGATACAATACCTTTACCTAGGCCTGAGAGCACGCCACCAGTCACAAATATGTATTTAACCACTGTGCCCTTCCTAACATTAACTATAAGTATAGTTTAAAAATCTACTTGAGGTGCTATAGCTTGACTCGGAAGGTTAAAGTAATGTATGTATCCTGGATTACAGTTCACAGAGAGATACTGAAGCTTGCTGCAAGCATCTCTAGATCCTACAAGCCTGATACCATTATAGCTATAGCTAAAGGAGGGTTAATACCAGCGAGAATACTAGCAGACCTACTAGATGTCAGAGAGATAGGGTTTATTGAAGTTAAGTTCTACAAGAGGGTTGGAGAGGCACGGGAGAAACCCTACATAACGTTTACAGCTTTCCCGCCGCTAGATGGTAAGAGAATACTTGTCGTCGACGATATAGTTGACTCTGGTAGAACCCTTCAGGTTGTAGCAGACCTGCTAAGCAGATTCAAGTATGCTGACTTGAAGTTTGCTTCACTATACGCTAAACCTTGGAGCACGCTCCTACCAGACTACTATGGGAGGATAGTTGAAGAGTGGATTGTATTCCCCTGGGAGATATGCGAGACAGTGAAAGAAGGGTTGAGCCTTGAGGGAGTAGATGTAGTAGAAGTACTCGAGTACTGCGAGAGCATGAAGTAGAAGATGCAGCGGAGACCTCTGCCATGAGTTGCTCAAGTAGCATACAGGCTTTAGAAGTACTCTAATCCACGCTGCCATTGGTTTAGGTTGAGAATAGCTCTTAAACTGTTTTAAAGCCCTCGTGTAGATTCTAGATTATGGCTTGCGGGGGTGCCCGAGCTTGGTCAAAGGGGTCGGGCTTAGGACCCGATGGCGTAGGCCTGCGTGGGTTCAAATCCCACCCCCCGCACCTCGCTAGTCTTAAATTATGATGAAGCAGAGGGTCTCGGCCGTGGTGGACTACATGTTTCCTGGTAAGTTTGCTATTGGAGTAGTACACCTTCCTCGTCTTCCTTCTACTGTATTCAGGGTTGAAGGACTCGGGGATATAATTGATGGCGCTGTACGCGAGGCTAGACTGCTTGAGGAGGCTGGATTCCATGGGGTGATCATTGAGAACTTCGGGGATCACCCGTACGATAAAAGGGTGACCGACCCGTTGACTATATCATTCATGAGCGTGCTTGTAAGAGAGGTTGTTAGAGCAGTATCCATACCTGTAGGCGTTAACCTGCTGAGAAACTCTGGTAGGGAAGCCTACGCTATTGCTACTGCATCAGGCGCTAAGTTCATTAGAGTAAACGCTTTAATCGAGGTCTTAGTAACGGATTCAGGGGTAATAGAGCCTGAGGCCCCTCTTCTCAAACCACTAAGATTAAACTATCCTGGTATAGCGGTTTTCGGAGACGTAGTCTGTAAGCATGCTGCAAGCATGAATGCATCACTCTTAAAGAATCTCTCCGAGGACCCAGTGAAAACACTAGTCGAGGATCTCGTTGAGAGAGGTGGCGCAGACTACGTGGTTGTAACTGGTGCTAGAACAGGAGAGCCACCGGATCTCCAGCTGCTTAAATCTGTTAGAGAGTACTCTAGTAAACCAGTTGTTGTTGGAAGTGGCAGCAACCCAAGCAATCTTAAAGCTCTTATGTCTATTGCAGACGGTGTTATAGTCGGCTCCTACCTGAGGATTAATGGGAAAGCTGGTGCTCAACTAGACCCAGCTAGAGTTAAAGCCTACATGGATGCTTTTAAAGATGTTACTACCGGGACTACCTGAGAGAAATTTTTATCGCAGCTGACTTCTTCTATAGCTTCACTAGGCAGCTTTCAGCTGGAACTTTACAGCACGTATGTAGGGGTAAGCCTGGATGAGTAGTGGAGGCAAGGCTAGTCGTGTAAACCTTTACATCACCATGATAAAAGATGGCTGTGAAAGCAGGTGTTATCTAGGGAATAACATTACGCTTGGAGTACTACATGGAAACGTAAGGTTTATAAACAGGTATTCATAAATTATGCAAATACAACTAGGTGCGGGTGTTTTTAAACATGTTTACAGACTCCTCTACTCAGACTTCTGAAACATCCCATAAGGATAAGATTAAGTGTCCTCAAGATAAGATAGTATATGATGCAGTCCACGGCGAATACGTGTGCCAGGAGGATGGTGTTGTAATAGAGGAGAGAGTCATAGATGAGAGACCAGAGTGGAGGGCCTTCACTCCCGAGGAGAGAGGAAGACGCTCTAGAACAGGAGGCCCTGTAACAGCTGCTGTACACGACATGGGGTTTGCGACCTCAATAGACTACACGGACCGCGATGCTGCCGGTAGAAGTCTAACAGAGAAGAGACGCGAGCTAGTTAAACTAAGGAAGTGGCAGGCGAGGACGAGAATACTCACGAGTGTCGAGAGAAATCTTGCTCAAGCAATGAACGAGCTGGATAGGCTATCCGACCTGTTAAACCTGCCTTCATACGTGAAAGAAGAGTCTGCTAGACTATACCGTGAAGCTGTTGAAAAAGGCCTGGTTAGAGGTAGAAGTATTGAGAGCGTTATAGCGGCGACAATATACCTGGCTTGCAGAGAGATGAAGGTTCCACGCTCTCTAGATGAAATAGCTAAGCATACAAGAGTGAGTAGGAAAGAGATCGCTAGATGCTACCGTCTTCTCCTCAGAGAGCTGGGAATAAAGGTGTCAACAACAGACCCCTCAGACTACGTTCCGAGAATAGTTCACGGGCTAGGCCTCCCCGGCCAGGTAGTCAAGATAGCTATCGAGGTGCTAGGAAAAGCTAGAGAACGAGGTGTAACAGGAGGGAAGGATCCAGCAGGTCTTGCTGCAGCAGCCGTGTACATTGCATCCGAGAAGCTGGGGATTAAGAAGACCCAGAAGGATATAGCTGTGGTAGCAGGAGTCACAGAGGTCACTGTGAGAAACAGGTACAAGGAGCTCAGTGAAGTCCTAGGATTAGAATACGAGTAACCACTCTATTCCCACCTTTTTAATTCTTAGCAGGGCTCGAAGAATCCTTCAATGTGTAGAGAAATACGAGCAGAGGGTTAATTAAACCAGGTGATTTAAATTATATTAAAAACCGTAAAAACTGTTTTTCGTGCAGCTGATTAAACTCCTAATCTACAACTAGAATGCTCTCTACAGGTATTCCTAAATCCTCTGTTAATATCTGTTTTACTCTATGCCTGTGGTCTCCTTGAAGCTCTATCCTCCCCTCCTTAAATGTCCCGCCTGTAGCCAGCTTAGTCTTAAGGATTCTCGCGATCTGCTTGAGGAGCTCTTTGTTGTCTGGTAAGCCCTCTATAACTGTGACGGCTTTACCGAACTTCCTGGTGTCAAGCCTTATCTTTACGAGATTCTGCTCTAAGCTCAACTGCTCGAGGAGTTCTGAAGGTATATCTTCACCCATATACTCACTCATCCTCTACTCTATCACCAGTCTAAACTAATATTTATATTTGAGGTTTTAAACCTTATGAGCGATTAAGGTGTTGTATTGGGGTGTAAGCTTATGGCGAAGTATAAGTGTGGTAGGTGCGGCTACGTCTTCAGCGAGGAGGAGATGAGAAGGATCTTTGGTAAGAGAGTTAAATGCCCTAACTGCACGTACGAGATAGTATACAAGGTGGCAAGGCCGTACAGGCTTGTAAGAGCAATCTAGCCTAGCTTAGAGGAGAGTGCTGCAATCTCAAGTACCAGCTTGCCTGCAAGGATGCTTGTGACATCGTTAATATCTACTAGCGGGTTTACTTCGACTACATCGAATCCCACTATCTTCTCCGACGCCCTGGCAACCTCTTCTAGTAGTTTAAGCAGCGTGAGAGGTGTAAGGCCGAATGGCTCTGGGTTCCCGACACCGGGAGCGTAGGATGGGTCGATGACATCCATGTCTATACTAATGTAGACTCTACCCAGCTCTCTAAGCTTCGATGGTAGCTGTGTCACCGGGTGGATCTCCAGGTTGCCGTTTTTACTCGCATAATCTAGCTCCTCCTTGCTATATGCTCGTGAGCCGATATGGACTACTCTAACCCCTTTCTCTACGAGTCTTCGGAGAAAAGTGGCGTGGTTCACTCTAGAGCCCAGGTACTCGTCTCTCAAGTCGAGGTGAGCGTCGAAGACTACAAGTGTATCAAGTGAATTCATTAAGGCTTCAACAATAGGGTACGTCACCAAGTGCTCGCCTCCAAGGAACCCGAGAAGTAAGTCAGGGTATTCTCCTCTAACACCTTCAACAATAGATTTCACTACTCTGAGAGAGGCTTCAGTATCACCTGGTGGAAGCACCATGTTGCCTAGATCCTTGAAGCCGGTATCCTCGAGTACTTTGCCGGTGGATAGGCTGTAGAACTCTATATTGCAGGCTGCACTCCTGATGGCATCAGGCGCGAACCTTGATCCAGGCTTGTATGTCGACGTGTAATCCATTGGAACACCGAGTAGCACTCCAATAGTGTGCTCGGGCTCTATGCAAGCGAACTTCACTGAATTCTGCACCATGAGCCTCCACTCCAATTCTAAGCCACCTCCACGGTGGAGTGACCTAGGAGAGTAAACTTATTAAATCACGCTTTAATCTTACCCTCTAATTCTAGAGTCAGCTGTGAAAGCATCTAAATACTCGCTAAGCCACTAAAGATATCTTTGATTAAAGGGGGTTGCTTTGAGCAGTACTGGTGGAAGAGACATCTACGATAGTATAGTAGAGTTAGCTAAGAAGCGGGGGATATTCTGGGGTAGCTTTGAAATCTACGGTGGAGTCGCCGGCTTCTATGATCTAGGCCCTATTGGAGTCCTATTGAAGAGAAACCTGGAGAACACTTGGCTTAGACTCTTCGCGTATTCAAATGACCTTGTTGTCGAAGTTGAAACACCAATAATCAACCCGAGAGTAGTCTTCAAGGCAAGCGGGCATGAAGAAAGCTTCACAGACCCTGTGGTTGAATGCCTTAAATGCGGTAGAATCTATAGAGCTGACCACTTAATTAAGGAAGTAGCAGGCTTGGAGGTAGAAGGGTTAAGCCTTGAAGAAATACATAGAATAATTGTTGAGAAAAACATCAAGTGCCCTGAATGCGGTGGAGAGCTAAGCAGGCCTTCAAGCACACTACTACTATTTAAAACTGAGATCGGCCCCTATAAGGGTGAAGTAGGCTATCTGAGACCCGAGAACGCTCAAGGAATGTTCATAAACTTCCAGAATATTCTCAGAGTCGTGAGATACAGGCTTCCAGTAGGTGTAGCTCAGGTAGGCAGAGTAGCTAGAAACGAGATCTCCCCGAGACAAGGCCTCTTAAGGCTCAGAGAGTTCACTATAATGGAGATAGAGTTCTTCTTCGACCCCCAGGAGGCTTCAAGAGAGGCATCCGAGTACATAGAGAGCTTGGCTAACATAGAGCTGAGAGTACTGACAAGCGAGGCGAGATTAAGAGGGGAGGAAGAGCCAGCAAGACTTACAGTGAGAGAACTAGTGGAGAAGAACATTGTCAAGACACCCTGGCTAGCCTACTGGATGGGGCTTGGAGAGATATTCCTAGAGAACCTAGGTATACCCAGTGATAAAGTGAGATTTGTTGAGAAGCATCCTCACGAGAGAGCACACTACTCAGCTCAAACATTCGATCAAGAAGTCTACACAAGTAAGTACGGGTGGGTTGAAGTAGCAGGGTATGCTTATAGAACAGACTATGATTTAACTAGGCACATGCAGTATAGTAAAGCAGACTTAACAGTTTTCAAGAAGTACGAGAAGCCCATTGAGAAAACTGTTCTAAAAGCATATCCGAATCCAGCTAGGATATCTGAGCTCTACAGTGATATTAAAGGAAGAATCCTAGAAGCCCTCAGCAAAATGAGCCCGGAGGCTATTTACAGAGAGCTAGAGGAGAAAGGCTATGTAGAGGTAGAGGGGTTAAAGATACCTGGCGATGCATTCATAGTTAAGCGGGAAGTAGAGAAAATCCATGGGGAAAGGATTACTCCGCATGTTGTTGAACCCTCCTTCGGCGTCGAAAGACTCCTCTACGTGGTTCTAGAGAACAGCTATACTGTAAGAGAAGGGAAAACAGTCTTAAGGCTTCCACTAAACATAGCACCCTACCATGTAGCTGTCTTCCCGCTTGTATCAGGCAGTAAGCCGGAGCATGCTAAGATCACTGAGATTGCTAGAGAAATATACAGGAAGCTTGTAAGAAAAGGCTTTAGGGTAGTATACGATGAAGAGGGTAGTATAGGTCGAAGGTACGCTAGGATTGATGAGATAGGTGTCCCCTTCGCGATCACAGTAGACTATCAGACACTAGAGGATGGAAGTGTAACAGTAAGGGATCGTGATACAACACTCCAGGAGAGAGTTAAAATAGAGAAGCTTGAAGAATACCTTCTAAGCAAGTATACTTCTGCAGTCAGCCTACCTTAACTTGAACCCGCTTCTCTCATTTTTAAGCCAGCTAGCCTAATAGTATTCATGAATAGTGATGGCTATGAGCCAGGGTAGTGGAGCAGAGGGAAAGGAAGAGAAGAAAGTTGATATATCCAAGCTAGTCTCCATAATCCCCCCGGCTTCGGAACTGATGAAAAAAGAGAAGAAGCTGAGCGAGAAAAGAGTTAGAGTCAGGATCGATCAGTCTCTTAAGGACCCGGTAGCCCGCATACCCTCAGCACTGACCTCAATGCTCGGGATAAGAGAGGGAGATGTAGTAGAGGTAGTTGTAGCAGGCAGGCGGAAGTTCACTTTCAAGGCTACAGTATTCGAATCCCAGGATGAAAACGTGGTTCACGTAGCTCCCAGAGACCTTAACAACATTGAAGTACTAAGGAGCGGGGTTGCAGACAACAGTATTGCAACAGTGAGGAGATCCTCTAGTTAGGAGTGAACAGTAATGGATCTCGCCAGGCTTGCAACATCAATGAAAAAGCTTGTCGACGACTACGAGAAGCTAATAGACAAGGCTATAGCTCTTAAGGGAGCAGACAGAGGAAGGTACGAGGTATTCATTAGTGAAGCTACTACTCTGCTGCAGGCATCAAAGAGCATTCTACCTGAAGCTAAAGCTGTTGCTGGCTCCTATAGCTCTAGCGATGTACTCGTAAAACACATCTCAACATACTACAGGATGATAAAGTATGTTAGCATCAGGTACCTCATCGACCTTATGAAGGAGACACTGCAGGATTCGAACCTAGAGCAGGGGGTTTCAGCGAGAATGCATGTTCTTCTAGCAGGCTTCGAGAACCTTAAGGACACTCTTTAATCCTTACAATCTTCCCCTTCACGTATCTCTCGCCTGTACCTATCACCTCAACCACGGCCAGACACCCATTCAAGCCCGGTCTTCTCGCCGGCCCGAGGAAGACCACAGGGCCGTGTCTTACAGGATACCCGTAGAGCCTGCCTTCACTTAACATGATGTATGCTTCAATATGAGCTCCCAGCATCTTCTCTTTAGTTCTCCTGTTTAGTCTAGCTACAACCTCCTTCAATCTCTCAATGTATTCTTCAACACCCCTAGTACTAGGCGGGATACCTGAGAACGCTGTATGCGGTAGTGGCGTATACTTGTAGAGTGTCACCTTCTCAACACCGCTCTCTTCGAGCTCCCCGACAACCTTAATTGTATCCTCGTAAACCTTCCTGCTAGCTAGAGGTAGGCTGTGCATTAAGTATACGTATGGTCTTAGACCGTGTCTCCTTAGAAGTCTAACAGCGTTTAGTACGTGTGCTACACTTATAGGCTTTCCTAGCACCCTGGAGTTATAGACATCATTACCTGTCTCTAAGCCTATATGTACTGTGGTATCCTTCAAATACCTGCCTAATACTTCGGCAACCTCCTCACTGACAAGGCAAGCTTTAATGTTCTCGATCATGACTACAGCTCTACCCTCAGAGACCTTCTTCAATCCTTGAAGACTCGAGAGTAGATCCTCGATAGCTTCTACATTAGCTGGCGGGTTGCAAGGATTAGTGAGCGGTTCTTTCACCAGCAGGTCTCTTCCATAGTCCAGGAAGTCAGGGGCACTCAAAACTATTCTTCGCGCGCCATGCTCTAGGAGTTCTTCAATCTCCTCTACAATGCTAGAGATGCTTCTGGATCTAGCTGGCCCGAACATTGATGGAACACTACAGAACCCGCATCCAGGTGGTATGTTCGCAGGGCACTCTAAGCGCTTTAAGTTATCGGTGCTCCTGCAGTTGCCACAGAAAATACAGTTTAAGCCGTAGCTTCTTACCATGGGTCTCGAGTAGTTGCTGCATCCTCTTACTACTTCAACATATATCCTGTAGATTTGAGGGTGCTCTAAGCTCTTGTCAACCATGACCCAGGGCTTCACGCTTGAGAGTACATCTCTGGGAGTGTGTACATGACTGCTTGTTAGGTATGCTACACCACTATCTTTAAAAGCGAGAGCTGGAACACTCCTCGCACTACATTTATCCTCCATCACGCATTCCATGAACTGTTTTAACGGTATCTCGGCTTCACCAACTATAACGTAGTCGACTCCACTAATATCGAGGAGTCTCGAGTACTCGAAGCTAGCAGGCCCTCCAACCGTGATCTTTACTGATGGATTAGCTGATTTAGCACGCTTTACAAGCTTCCATAAGGCTCCGATATCGCTGCTCATCACAGATACAAAAACGTAGTCGAATCCAGCTAGAATGCTTTTATCAGCCATAACTCTCTCGTAGGGTAGAAGCATGGAATCATATCTCTCTTGAAGCATGCCTGCAATAACTCTAGGCCCAGCCCCCACTGCATCGAAAGTAGAGTACCTTCTACCAGTGGATCTAGCTAAAGCATCTACAACTAGTATCCGCATTTAGACACCAATGGTTAGAAACCAGTGGTTAGCCCTAAGGCTTCCACCATTCAAGCATGTGGTAGAGCACGCTGCTACCAGTATAGATAGCTATCACGAGGTTCTTTCGCACAGAGTGTAGAAGCCTCCCCATTCTAACAAGCTCTATGGGATCCACGTGTTCTTCAGCCCTGTAGACTTGAACCCCGAATGGTGCATGATCTACGCCGGGCCCCCGCCTGTAAACTAGGTAGTCACATCCGAACTTCAGTCCTCTCCGAGGTATAAGCTTCTTCTCACGTAGATCCCTGTAGACAGCGTAGAGTTCTATGAATCTCGGGACTCTCTCAACACCCAGCCGGCGGACGTCTTCAGCGTTAAGAATAGACCCCTCATACAGTACTTTTAACCGCTTCTCCTCAACTAGGTAGAGGGCTTCTATGAGTGAGAGCTCTAAGGGTGCCGTGATGCTTTCATCCCTAGGCTTGGAGACACCTAGGAATGAACCGTAGTAGCCGTTCCAGTAGATTTTTCTAGCACAGGAGAAGTCTGGGATTACAACACGATTATAAAGGACGTAGCCTCGGCATTCAAGAGGATTTACTTCAGTGCTGTCTTCACTAGAGCCAGGTATCGTATCTCCTCACCTAGATACTTTAAGAGGTCGCTGAGCTCTTCAACATACTCGATCAGGTCTTTTAGAACCATTAATCCTGACACTGAGCTTGAATACTCCTCGTAAACCTTGAATATAGACTCCCTGAATATCCTGTCAACATCTTCCTCGAGCTTCAATATGCCTTCAACATCCTCTATGGCCTTCCTGGGGTACGAGGGGAGCTTTGCGAACGCGCTTCTCGCCAGCTCTACCTGCTGCCTAATATCCTGTATCATTGAGCGTAGGGTTTCCAGGAGATGACTATTTATCTTCACGTTGTTCTTGTATGCTACAAGTAGCCTGTAGGCAACGCTGTCAGCGTGCTGGATGAATCTATCTGCGACTCTAACCATTTCAATATAGCTCCTTGAGTACATCATGACTTCGCTGTTCCTTACCAAGTACTCCATTAGCATTATCTTCATTTCTTCACCCTTATGCTTATTCAGCCTCATCTCCTCATACGTTTCCTCGAGGTTTGAGTCCCCGCCGTAGTGTTCAAGCATTGATGCAAGCATTGAAACCTGCTCTCTGATCAAGAGCACCATGTTACTCAACTGCTCCATAGCTGTTAACTCGGCAATCGAGCCTGCTGCTGGCTCCTCGCTCATCCCTTCCTCACCACGCTGACTCAATTAAATCCATCAAATGAAGGGTATTTAAGAATTTAAGCATAAGCATCACTGCAATTATCACTGTCTAATATCAGCATGAACGTTACCTCCAGCCTAAAAGAGGGATTAAGTAAGCTACATGGAAGTGGAATACAACCTTAAAAGTGTTCCCAAGCATAGCTACTATGGGTGTATCTCTTTGAACTACAGTGATAGGCGTTCAAGGAGCGAGCACCAGGACCACAGCTATCCACCTAGACGTGAAGGCTTCCACCACCATGATAAACCCAGGGGGAGCAGCACCCAGCGGTATGAGGAGAGGCGTGTTGAACCACAGCCAATAGGTGAGAAGTGTAATCCTCTATGCCCTCTCTTCACTTGCACTAGGAATGCATTAATGGTGACATTTAAGCCTGTAAGGGGTAGAACCCTCAGGGTTGCTGTATGCAGGCTTACAGGGGAGGAGTGTATTGGCGGTGAATGCCAGTACGCTTCCTGTAGGCTTAACGTCCTACTACCCGACGGCAGGTGTGCTAAAGCCCTGGAGAAAAAGGCAAGGCATTTAAGCGATGAGGATATGTTCAAAGAGATCAAGCGGATAGAAGACTACGATGCCCACGAGTTTATCAGGTAGTCTCCCTCGTATACCTCCTGTAGAGATTGTGCTCAACACCCAGGGCATCAAATATCTTTCCTACAATGAAGTTCACTAGGTCATCTATACTTCTAGGCTTAATGTAGAAGCCGGGTGATGCAGGGAGGATTATGGCACCATGTACCGATAGCTTGTAGAGGTTGAAGAGGTCTATTGCGGAGAGAGGTGTCTCCCTAAAGACTACTATCAGCCTGTTTCTCAAGCGGATTACAGCATTGGCTACTCTAGTCACAAGATTATCCTGGATACCATTAGCTATCTTACTTACAGTATTCATTGATGCAGGAACAATAACCATACTCGCATTCACTAGGTTGCTGCTGCTAGCTATTTCAGAGGATAACTCGCTCTCATGAAATACAGCGTTAACACCCTTCACGCTCTTAAGGTAGGCTTTTAAATCCACGTTCTCTTCTATCAAAGCGACTTCTTCAGCACTAGAAGTATATACTACGTAAACCATTCTATACCTGCTTCTAGCTAGCTCTATGTTCTCGAGGAGTCTTAAAGCGTAGATAATGCCGCTGGCACCGGTTAAAGCTACGATCAATGAGGGGTCAGGCATTACTCCTCAATCCTGCGCGGGCTCATCACGAGATCAGGCCTTTCGAGCCCTATCATCGTCACGGATTATATAGGCTTCAGCCACTTAAAAATAATGGGGCTAAGCCTTGCTCTACGTGAAGGGTATTCCAGTTAAACGATTAAATAAGCTGGTTAGCGAGTTAAGGGAGAAAGGCTTCTGGGCTGAAAGACACTCGTACAGTATTAGGGTAATGAATAAAGAGGTATTCGTGGCTTCACTACACTTATATCCAGGGTTCAACGAAGCTGTCCTAAGGCTTATAGATGCTAGTTCGAATTCAGCCTCAGTAATCGCGGATACTATTGAGGGAGTACTAAGAAAACACCTACCTGAGTACACTGTAAGAAGAGTTTTCCTGAAACCTGCCTTGACAGTGTGAACGTGGAGAGGGCGTTAGTTAACGTATGATCAGGGAGGAGGCTTTTCTAAGCCTGTTCATGACTGCTAGCCCAATCCCTGTTTCAGGGAACCCTTCTACTACAACTACTCTGCATCCAGCTTCATCAGTACTCCTGAGAATCTTGAAGAGGTTCCTAGCGACCTCGTAGAGATTCCTCCTCGAGCCTATAGTGAATACTTCTCTAACACCTTCTAGTTGCTCGTAGAAACATCGGGTTTCAGATGACGCTATAATGCAGATATCGCTTGAAGCAGGTGCATGGCTTCTCAGAGCGCTAATTACCTTACGAGCTATGAGCTCTGGGGACTCCTCTGTAGCTTCAACTAGGATTAGAGGGGCTTCAGGAGCGTAATGCCTGTACTTCATGCCTGGAGCTAATGCTATCTCAGCCTGCGTATACCCTCTAGCAAATACTGGGATATGTATCTTCTTGCCTAGAATTCTCTCGATATCCTCTACGGGGAATGCGCCTGGACGGAGGAGTACTGGGGGATCCTCTAGAATATTTAACACTGTTGATTCAACACCTAGAAATGTCTCCCCGGCATCTATGATAGCGTCAATCCTACCCTCGAGATCCCTTAATACGTGTTCAGCGGTAGTGGGGCTCGGCCTACCTGATAGATTAGCACTTGGCGCAGCGATGGGGTAGCCTGTTAATTCTATGAGCTTTAACGCTACAGGGTGAGCGGGCATCCTTACTGCAACAGTATCTAATCCTCCAGTGGTTATCTTGGGTACTGAGGGATGCCGAGGAAGCACGAGGGTTAAAGGGCCAGGCCAAAGCCTCTCAGCTAGCTTGAATGCATCCTCAGGTATCTTTACAGCGACTTTTTCAAGCATCTCCATGGAAGAGATGTGTATTATTAACGGGTTGTCGGGGGGTCTCTTCTTCACCTCAAAAACTTTAGAGACGGATTTCTCGAAGAAGGCTACTGCTCCAAGCCCGTAGACGGTCTCCGTCGGAAACGCGACTAGCCCCCCTCTAAGTAGAATCCTAGCTCCTTCTTCGATCACTCTTATATCAGGGTTAAGTGCATCAGTCTCTAAGACTACTGTCATGGTAGCCATCCCTTAAGTTGAATGTTAAAGGCTGCTTTCATTTAATTCATAATGGTAGTCGGTGACACCTGGAGTGTACTCATCGGGGTCTAAGCCGGTCAGATACCTGAAGTATATACAGGCGATCTCATGGCCTTCTCTCTGGAGTTCTTTTACCGGTATACGTGTTATCTCATGGATTTCATCCCATGAGAGTGACTGCAGTGCCCTGGTGAGCAGCACTATCTCCTGCTGTCTAGTCAGCTTTGGCCTCGCTTCAGGGCTTAGCAGCCAGTGGAGTCTCGCTATCTTGAACATTAAGTCGGGTGCAGCTTCGAATGTCATAGGTCCAAGGCAGTAGGTCCACAAGCGGTCTAATGCCACTGGTGTTAGAAAGCCTTTAGGCTTCTCACGGTATAAGAAGGGCTCGGTATCCAGGAGTATCAATGCTATCTCAGGTTCAAGCTCCCTGTAATTTATGAAGAGACTGTTAAGCAGCTTAAGCTTAAACTCCCCTCTAGCCTTCTCAACCATCTCTCTCGCTTTCTCGCTGATCGGCTGGAGTACTAGTATAGTGTACTCGCCGCTAACAGGGTTTCTATCAGGACTTATGTGAACTGGTATATACCCGTTTTTAACCCAGAACTTCAGTAGTTGCCCGCTAACCCCGAATCCTGAGCCAACCCAGTCTAATCCTAGTTCCATCGCTTCCTCCTTAATCCTGCTTAAAGCCCAGCTACCAATACCCATTCCTTGGACAGCTGGATGTGTTGCAATCCTAACTATACGCCATCCTCTAGTTTCAGCGAAATCCACGTATCTTAAATGCTTGAGGAATCTATCCGGTATAATGTTACCAGGGATCCTTGACCCTTTTAGTAACTCTACTGCCACCTCCCTCTCAATAGGTCCCTCGAAAGCTATTTGAACCGCGCATACTATTTTACCCGTCCTAGTCTTCACTGCTCTAACAACGTGGTGGGGGGCGTCTGCTATCATGCCTAAATCATCAGGTTCATTACGGTAGTGTGCTAGAACATATATTCCGAAGAGCTGTCTAAGCTCCTCCTCTCTGTTAAAGAGATCCTCGGGCTCGTATTTCACGTAGATTAGATCCCCTTTTCTAACACTCTCCAAGTCTGCTTCATCTAACTCCGCTGGCTCGGCGTCTAAGAGTAGTGTCTTGAACTGCCAGTTCTCAATAGGGTCATTGTAGTTGTATCTTATAGGCTCCTTCATTTCATACTCGTATAGAATCGTATTTGCATCACTCTTAATTCTCTTAAGGAATCTTACAGAGAAGCCTCTTCCAGCCCCCTCATATCCGTGTATTGTTGAAGAGAAGACTAGTCTTCTATGGGATTCCCAGATCTTATATAGTAATGGCACGGGTATACCGGCTGCTTCATCTACTACTACTATATCACCTTTAATCTTAGGTATAGCTATTGGCTCCCAGTACTCAATGCTAAATCGTTCTCCTCTTAGCTCTATTATATCTCCTCCTTTCTTGATCACCTCGTACTTGTATCCCAGCTTATCTAGAACCTTCATGGCGAGCGTCATAAGAGACTGGATATTACTTGGTTCAGGCGCTGTCACCAGCACGCGCGGCTTAGGCTTAACTCTTCTCAGTAAGTGCACTAATCCAACAGCACCTATACCTATAGCGCAGCTCTTACCTCTCCCCCTGTCAGCTGTGAGGACGAAGACTCTCTTCTTACCTGGCTCAGGCTTCTCGTACAGCTTCTCCATGATCCCTAGTACACTAACTTGATCCATGGTTAAAGCATGCTCGTATACCTCTCTAGGGAAAAAGGTATCCTTTGGCAGGGTTATACTTCTCTCATAAGGCTTGTACTCGCTCTTCAACTCTATTCTCTTCAGGACTTTATCTTTATCTGAATCGTAGATTCCAATGCCCTCGAACTCCAGTAGGTGCTTTTTAACCCATTTAATGAAGATGTGGCGGGGTTCAGGGTATTGTGGTACAGTAAGATTCATCTTGAAGATCGTCTTTGCAGTATCCCATTCATCCCATGGAGGCGTGAGAAAGATTACTAGTCCTCCTCCTTCTACTATACCTACCAGCCTTCCAAGGTCGTTTGGCTTTAAGTCGTGTGTTAAATCCATGACTAGAATAGAGACTGTAGTGCCCAGATACCTGTCGCTCTTCTCGTATACTGTGAACTGGAAGTCCACGTTCTTTAAGTCTTTAACCCCGTTCTCCACGATACTGCGTAGTTCAACTGCATCATTGAATTCATCGTGGTATACGTAGAGCCCTGTGATCTCCTCTCTACTGTTAGTGAGCTTACGCCTCCTCTTAACGTAGAAAGATATAAGTCTTACTGTAAGGGCTGCAAGCTTCTTTGGGTTGGACCCTGATATAACCACCATTCCCCTTATACGGTACCTTAAGAGTAATTCTTCAACTCTACCAAGCTGTGTGAGAAACTTTAGAAACGATGCTGGAATAGATGTTTTACCCAACTACATCACCTTCAATACTTATCTAAGCTGTCTCCGAGTACTCTAAGTCAATATAGAAAGGTATATGGGGGCCTGCTATACTATAAACTAGTCTAGTGTACAGTGGCTACCCGTACGTCAGGGATACCTTCCTATAGGGCCCGCTTCCACTGATCCTCTTCAGCTCTCTAGCTAGATTCTCATACATCTCTATATCGCTCCTGCTTAGTGATGGAGGTATCTTCTCAAGTGCTTTCAGGAAGTGCTTGTAGCTTACCTTAACGGCTTCAAGGCTTCCTGACTCAGCGTACTTCTCTCTTAAAGCTATCATTGCAGCCTCCCTGCAGACTGCTGCTATGTCAGCACCAGTATACCCTTCAGTCTTCCTTGCTAGCTCCTCGAGGTTCACGTCTTCACTTAACGGCATTTTTCTAGTGTGTACTTTGAATATATTGAGCCTGGTCCTCTGGTCTGGTGGCGGCACGTAGATTAAGCGGTCGAATCTACCCGGCCTTAGTAGTGCTGGGTCGAGTAGGTCGGGTCTATTAGTTGCAGCGAGAACCACGACTTTCCTTAAAGGCTGGATGCCATCTAGTTCTGTCAGCAGCTGGTTGACGATCCTGTCTATGACGCCGCTGGGGTCTACTCCTCTACTACTAGCTATGCTGTCTATTTCATCGAAGAATACAACTGATGGAGCAACCATTCTAGCCCTCCTGAATATCTGTCTAATAGCTTTCTCCGACTCTCCAACCCACTTGCTTAGCACCTCGGGCCCCCTGATAGCTATGAAGTTAGCGCCGCTCTCGGTGGCAACTGCTTTAGCTAGTAGTGTTTTACCTGTGCCTGGCGGGCCAAATAGAAGTATGCCTTTAGGTGGCTCTACATTCATCTTCTCGAATACTTGAGGATACTTCATAGGCCACTCAACCGCTTCACGTAGCTCCTGCTTAACCTCCTCTAAGCCGCCTATGTCATCCCAGCGTACATTAGGGACTTCTACGAGGACCTCTCTGATGAGTGAAGGCTGGACATCTCTCATTGCAGCCATGAAGTCCTCCATTGTCACCTTTAACTTCTCAAGCTTCTCGGCTGGTAGTAGCTGTCCCTTCTCAATTTCCACGCCTTCTTCTCTCATGAATCTCCTTAAAGCGTACATTGCAGCCTCCTTAGCTAGCATTGCGATGTCTGCGCCGGTGTATCCATGGGTCATCTCAGCTATCTTATCTAAGTCGACGTTCTCAGCTAGCGGCATGTTCCTTGTGTGTACAGCTAGTATCTCTCTCCTAGCTCGTTTATCAGGCATTGGTATCTCTATCTCTCTATCGAATCTACCAGGTCTTCTTAAAGCCGGGTCTAGAGCGTCAGGTCTATTCGTAGCTCCAATGACTATAACTCTCCCTCTCTCCTTTAATCCATCCATTAGAGTGAGCAGCTGGGCTACAACTCTCTTCTCAACCTCGCCTGTCACCTCCTCGCGTTTAGGTGCTATGCTATCTATTTCATCAATGAATATTACTGCAGGAGCATTCGCTTGAGCCTCCTCGAATATCTTTCTTAACCTCTCCTCGGATTCCCCGTAGAACTTACTCATTATCTCCGGGCCATTAATTGTAACAAAGAATGCTCCTATCTCGTTTGCTAGGGCTTTAGCTAGCAGTGTCTTACCTGTGCCTGGTGGCCCGTAGAGTAGTATACCCTTCGGCGGCTCGATACCGAGATGCTCGAAGAGCTCCGGGTACTTCATGGGGAGCTCTACTATCTCTCTTATCTTCTGTTTAACCTCCTCGAGGTCTCCTATATCCTCCCATGTAACCCTTGGGATACCTTCAGTGAGCACTCCAGGGCTGACAGGCTCGTTTCTAACATCGATCTGCGTGCGCTCTGTGACGTATACTACTGTTGAAGGCTGAGTGTTGATTACAGAGAACCTTATAAGCATTCCGTAAACCGGGATCTCTACTATATCTCCTCTCTTAACCGGCTGACCTAGTATCTTCTCTCTAACATAGTATGTTAAATCCCCGTAAACAAACAACTTGTGGACGGGGGCGAGGACTACCCTAGTAGCAGGCTCCACCGAGATGGGTCTTACAGTCACGTAGTCTCCTAGTGAAACCCCGATCTTCCCTCTCACGTAGCCGTCGACCCTTACAAGCCCGGATCCCTCGTCCTCCGGGTACGCCTGCCAGGCTTTCACGATCTCGCTTCCCTTCGGCCCTATAATCTCAACGAAGTCTCCTGGTGTTATCCCTAGCTTCTCCATAACTCCTCTATCAATCCTAGCTATCTTTCTACCTACATCTCTCTGCTTAGCCTCACCTACTCTAAGCTTAACAGACTTTTCAGCTTTCCTCTGGCTGCTCATGCTAACCCCCTTCTAGTATTCAGCTATGTAGTGGCATGCTAATAAACGAGTCTGATTGTAAGATTATTAAAGCGGCCTGCTAAGTTATTTAATATGGTGGTATTAATGGTTGAGAGAGTTAAGACAGGTATACCAGGACTCGACGAGATCCTGAATGGCGGTATACCTAAGAGGAATGTAGTACTATTAAGCGGTGGACCCGGCACAGGTAAAAGTATCATGGCTACACAATTCCTGTGGGGTGGACTGCAGCTTGGTGAGCCAGGCATATACGTAGCGCTAGAAGAACACCCAGTGCAGATACGCATCAACATGAGGAACTTCGGCTGGGATGTAAGACAACATGAACAAGAGGGTAGATTCGCGATCATAGACGCGTTCACAGGAGGTGTAGGTGAGGCGGCTAAACGCGAGAAGTACGTGGTAAGGGATCCCGACAGCGTTGAAGAGTTAGTAGACGTGTTGAGGACAGCTATAAGAGAAGTAAATGCTCAGAGGGTAGTTATAGACAGTGTTTCAACGCTATACCTGCTTAAACCATCCATAGCTAGAAACGTTGTCCTACAGCTCAAGAAGGTTCTCTCAGGCATGGGGACAACAAGCCTCCTAGTCTCACAGGTCTCGGTGACAGAGAGAGGATTCGGCGGGCCAGGCGTAGAGCACGCGGCCGATGGCATCATAAGACTAGACTTGGATGAAGTAGATGGAGAACTCGTTAGAAGCATAATAATATGGAAGATGAGGGGTACAAGCCACAGTATGAAGAGGCATCTAATGGAGATAACTGATAAGGGTGTAATCATCCACCACGATAAAGTCTTCAAGGCTAGAAGAAGCGTAGGAGAAGAATAACATGGAATCCTCGAGCTTAGCCTCCACTTTACTCACCAGCCTATTTTAATCCTTAAATACGACTAGTTCCCCTGTACAAGGGATTAAACCAGGTAAGCTGGTTTAACTATAACCTGCATACAGGCTCTAGACGTTGCAGTTGGTTTACTTGTTAACCCACCATTAACGTAAGATTAATTAGCAGGTGTGCATATTATATACTAGACTGGTGGTATAATGGAGGCTCCTAAAGAAGGAGAAACCCGTGAAGAAAGCATGGAGGAGATTATAGTTGATTTATCAAATATACCGTTAAAACCAATAGGTAAACGAGAGATAAGCCAGCTTGAGATGGCGCTTATAATAGGCACCCTCTACAGACCTGAAATCATCGAGTTGATCAGAGATCCAGTGGAGAGGTCCACATGGGTTGACAGTCTTGCTGTAGCTGCTAAAGCATACGCGAGAATGAAGGCCGGCCTCACTGTAGGGCAGATCGCCGAGGAATTAGGGAGAAGTGAGGCAGCAATTAGAGGACACTTAACCATGAAGACGAAGGCAGGAAAACTAGTTCACGAGACGTACGAGAAGCTCAGGAAAGGAGAGCTGAAACTAGTAGCACCGTTCATCAAAGCTCCTGCAGCAGGATACGAGGATCAAGTAAAAGCGTTAGAGGAGATGCTAGAGAAGCATAAGGAGAGGATCAAGGAGCTCGAGTCAGCTCTAAGTGAATGAAGTAAGTACAAGGATGCAGTTCAAGCCCTCGAAGCCAAGGTGAAAGAACTCCAGGATCAAGTTAAGCGGAGAAGCGAGGAGATCCAGGGAGTCAGGTCAAGACTAGAAGATAAACTAAAAGCTCTCGAGGATAGTGTTAAAGCTCTCAGAGATGCTGTGAGCGAGCTTTCAGGAAGTATTCAAGGCATCCTAGAGGAGCTGGAGAAATCCCTCGGCTAGAGAAGAGTGAAGCTTGATACCGGTATCACTGGAACCCTTACTTTTTAACATGATTGTAATCAAGGAGTATTATGGGGTTTAATTGAGTGTCGTTATAGTTAAAATGGATAGAAGTGGAAGAGTCGTTGACTATACAACTAACGCTACTAGAATAGATTCCAGAAAGTTCAATACTATTCTATCCAAGGCTGTAGACATAGCTAGAATCCAGATACTAGCATTCGAGCGTCTTGGCTTACACAGCGTGAAAAACGTAAGCGTGGAGACAGATGAATTCACACTAATGATTGGGCGCGGGGAAACCGGGAACCTCCTAGTTGTCACGCTGAAAAGTGAAGCTGAAGCCTCAGCCTAGCCTACGAGAATATTTTCATATAGTTCCTCCAGACGGCTTCCTCGACTTCACTCGTACTCTTTTCCAGCATTGACGCCAGGAGCTTTATTGACTCGGGTATCATCTCTGGGGTAAGCTTTAACCCATGGTACTCGTAGGGTGCATCACTCTCTGTTAGAATATTGTCCAGGGGTGATAAACTGATTATATCTCGATGCTTAGCTTGAATTCTCCAAGCAGGGTTTAAACCAATATAGTAGCCGGCTTCAATAATGCTATTTAATACGTCCGTGGGACCCGTATACCAGTGGAAGTAGGCTTTCTCAATGTCCCGCTTGTACACTTCGTTGAAGACTTCTCTCCAAGCACCAGCTGCATGGAGATTTAATACTAGCTCGTACTCTCTAGCGTAATCTACTATTACTCTAAAGAGCTCTAACTGCTTGTTAAATGTCCCAGCGGTAAACCGCTTGTCTAATCCAACCTCGCCGAGACACCTTACATCTCTCCTCACAGCTTCTTCTACTAGGGTTTTAAGCTCGTCAACTCCATAATTATCAGCGACCCATGGGTGTACTCCAACACAGGGTTCTACGCCTTCATATCTTTCTCTCAGCTCGAGGGTCCTTCTGCTGGACTCCGGGTCGTCGGAAACGCATACAAGAATATACTTACCGAGGTATCCTGTAAGGATATCCTCGCTGATCTCGTGGCAGTGGATGTGCATGTCAACAATCAATGCTTATCACCTTCGAGTAGCTTGATCATTATGCTGATGAATTCCTCCTGGAGCCTGTTTTCAGGTATATTTAGAAGCAGGCTTATCTTCGCTTTATTTAACTCGTCGCTTGCAGGGTATACTAGATTCACTAGCTTTGATGCAGTCTCTGTGTTCTCCACTACGATTGGAGTGTATCCTTTCAGCCTTAATAGGAGGATTAACAGCTTAGCATACCCCCTTAACTCTAACTCTCCTGGAGCCTCCTGGCTGCGATGCACATAGTGGTCACCGCGGTCCTCTAGGCTTCCTGGAAGAACTATACACTTACCTCTAGGCGTGATCCTCCATAAAGTGTAGTTAACGCCAGCCCAGTGGAAAACCTGCATTGAGCTCCCCTCGCACAGTACTCTTAGTGAAGCTGCGTGCTTGAATAATACGAACGGCTCTTCTTCATCGAAGTATACCACATTACCTTCAAGCCTATACCTAGCCTCCCTGCAGGAGCCACTATCTAAGGGAATGCATACCTCTATAGTATCCAACTCCTCAAACACCTTTACAGCAGTAGGGCTAGTCTAGTTTAAATCAAGATAGCTTAAATAAGGCCTCATAGAGTAGTATTAACTGATGATGATATTGCCGAATACCGTAGCCTAGATGAGGTATCTCCCGAAAACTGAGAAAACAATATTAACCCAGAAGTACTCCTCCATTTCAACAGACGAAGTAAGCTAGTGCTCTAAAGCTAACGGGTAGCCATGGTGGGCTTTATGAGTCTGAGGCTCGTCTTACTGGACTATGATTTAACCCTAGTCTATAATTTAATGGATTTCTATGAAGCCTACACAGGCGCGCTGGAAAAATATGAAGGAGGCTCTATATCTTTCAGCGAGTTCCTCTACCTCCTTAATAGTAACAGGCTCTCAGAGCGGATTCCGACTGGAGTCCAAGAAGAGGAATTCTGGCGTTACTTTAGAAGGATATATGTTTCAAGGCATCCATATCAAATGCCGGGGGCAAGTGATCTTCTAAGACTACTTAAAGCCTTATCAGTTAAAATTACTGTTGTCTCAGGGCGTGAAACCAGCAGCGAGTATATATGGAGGGATCTAAGAGTACTAGGATTAGATGACTACGTTGACGAAGTATACACCTCGCTGGATATAGAGCGACTGGGCGGCTTCGAAGAATACCTTTTCGATAAATCATGGCTTATCTCGTATATACTGGGAAGGCATGGGTTGAAACCCTGTAATGCTCTCTGCATAGGGGATTTTACAACAGACCTATACAGTTGCAGGAAGCTTGGGATTCCATTCATAGGTGTAAGCTTAGATGATTACAGGAGTATGCTGTTAAAAGCTAGTGGCTCAGGAATAGTAGTTAAAAACCTCTTGGAGGTGCTCCAGTGGATTCCTGTGATCAAGGAGACTATTAGATGCTGATATACTTACCGTCATCTGTCATATACGCTTTCCCATCATTCATCAGAGAGTTTAATGCTCTTCTAATCTTATCCTCACTGGCTATTCCCGAGAGAATCAAGTGTATCTCGCGGAGATTCATAGGCTTATAGCTAATCAGCTCCCTGATTATCTCCTCTAGTTGATCTTCGTTTGGAGCTGTCATAAGGACTACTTCGTCATCCTCGTGAAGGATCTTTAATCTCACTCTTCTTGAAAGCTCTTCAATTTCATCCTCGGTTAAACTATTCGAATTAATCTTCTGGCGTGACATGACTCTCAATCCCGTAGCTGGTGGTTTCTGATAACAGTCACTCTAAGGTATTTTATACCCTCTTAAATAAAACTCTCCTGCATTCTAGAGGCGAGTGGGTATAAGGCTAGCTACACTATCTGTGGTCTCTAGGCGGGGACTACTCCTCGAGGATTTTCTCGAGGGGTTTAGGGCTGCCTGGCTGCAGGCTCTTATACTTCTCTTGAACACGCTTCATCAACCATGGTGACAGGCTGTATGCTCCATTCCTGTAGTACAGTATATTCTTTTTAACTAATTCTATGAGGACACGTATTATCTCTCTTTCAAGCTCCGCGGGATCCTCTACCCCAGGAACCAGGTCTCTCTCCCCTTCTCTAATCCTTCTCTTAATCTCCTCGCGTAGATCCACTATTGCTATAATTTCACCTACACTTATATGCTTGAGGAAGTAGCTTAAGACTAGTCTCTCAAGTCTGCTGAGTTCCCTCAACTCGGGAGGATTGGCTGGCGAAGTCATCGTTCATCAGCCTCTACTACAGGCTACGCTAGTAGTACCATGTATTATAGTAGCTGTGCTCTCTAACCATGAAGCTCCTATTCCGTCTAGCTCTACAGAACCCTTTAAACAAGCATTGATCACACTTTGGCTCCCCGTCTCTTAAGCATACTCTTCTACCCATAAGCCAGAAGTAGTCGTCTACAATACTGGGGTCTACTCCTGATTTCTCTGATATCAGCTCGTATCCTCTTCTCACAGCCATCCTGAGGAGAATATCCTCTTCCCGTGTAACTTCAACCCCGCTTCTAATCTTGCCCCATAGACTACCTGACACCATGACTATTCCAAGCCTATACGCTATCCTGGAGAGATGATTATCTACTGGAATCCCCAGCCTACCCGCTGTATTGAGGATCCCCCTTCTAGCGAGAAACTTTGCTAGAAGCAGAGACTTCTTTTCAACAGGGTCCTCGAAGGCTCTGAAGACTCTCAGTAGATCTATTAATCCAGGCTCGCTCATCGTACCATAGAGTCTCCCCTTCGACTCCTCGAGTATTCTCTTCACTTCACCCCCATAGAGCCTAGTGATCTTTAAGCCTAGATCCCTGAGCAGGAGTGTTCTAACCTCGAGGTCAGGTGGCCGTGCACCTCCAACACTAAGCCATGATTCAACCTCTTCGAGCCTAATGCTAGCTAGACGAGCTGGATCGAAGAATCCAGGATCCTCGCTGAATTTTCTTGCTCCAAGCCTGTAGAGTAAGTCAGCCCCATGGTAGAATCCATCCTCTAACTCGGCTTCATAGGGTCTTCCAGGCCTGCTTAACCTGTGATCCATGGCTACCATGACAGTAAAATATCTTAAAACATTCTCAGTGCTCTCGTTGCATGGAGGATAGAATCTCGTATCACAGAGGTCGAGGGTTTCAAGCTTCTCCTTATTGTTCTTTAAGACTCTTGAAACCCTATCTACTACTGCTGTATCAATTCCTAGGATCTCCATGAAACCATCCCCTGCTAACCTGGAATTTAAATAAACCCTGGTGGTTAAAGAGCATTCATGACTAATGGTATTCTAAAAGATTAGTTAAGCAGCATTCACGAGTAGCCTTATTTAAGTTCACTAGTGAAGAGAAATTAATGTATCTAAGCCTAGACCCTCTGGTATAGTATGGCCATCTCCAGCTATGATGCAGTGAGAGTTGATTAAGCTTGGAGCATGAGGGTCAAGATACCAGGATTCTTGTTGGATTTATACGCGAGGATGTTGTGAGAGCAGATAATATAGTTGTAAACGGCGAGTTCTCAATTGGATTGGCTGTAGGAGACGTGATCATAGTTAACGGTAGAGGTAGAATTAAGCTGGCTTCAGGTAGAGAGTGTATTATTACGAGTGAAGGTGGCCCTATATTCATTGAAGCCCTTTACTGCGGGGTTGCAGTAGTGGTAGGTGGCCCTCACCCAGTAGTAGTCAAGTACTTGAAGGCCGGGAAAACCTATACATTTAAAGCTATTATAAGAAGGCTTGTTTCCGGAGAATGGGTTTCATCAACGCAAAGTAGTGTTGGAAGAGCCAGTGTTAATACAGTAGTATTCATGGATCCCCATGTCTACATCATTGAAGTAGAAAACTTGGATAGAGTAGTCTACGGGTATGAGGAGCCCGGCGTGGAAAGCAGTAAATACTCTTAAGGCTGCTCACTATACTTAGAGACCTTCATTCTAGCAGTAATTACTTTTTCTCTCAGCAGGAGTAAATCCGTGTATAGCTGGTAGAGTACTCCAGGTGACAGCTCGCTTCTAGGCTTCAGTAGGCGAACCCTCTCCTCCAGCCTGTTGATTATATCTAAGGCTTCCTCCAGCACTTCGAGGACGCTATCCTCCTGCATCTCTTAATCCATCCTCATACGACTTCCTGAGCAATATTTTGTTTACTTCTACCAAGCGCCCTTTAAAGGTCTTCTCAATAGCGTACTCGACATCATCTAATCCTATATATTGGGAGAGCTCTCTATCAACTGCGAGAGCATACCCTAGTAGTGCTACATTAGAGGATATACTGGAGCCTACAACCTCAATGCTCGCTTTATCAGCATTATAGAGGAAGTATCTCACTCCTTTCCTCAACAACTCAGCGGCAATGCTCTCACGGGTTGGATACTTTGAGAGAGGTGGCGGTAGGAGTACATCATTCAATACAATTGTAGTATTCCTGTTAGCGTAAGTAAGACTTCTAGCTCCTTCAAGCATCTCCATAGCTATGATTACATGAGCTCCCCCGGAGGGTATTACAGGGCTATCGCCTTCCCCTATTCTCACGTGCACTGTGACACTACCTCCCCTCTGGCTTAACCCGTGTACCTCCGCTATTGTGACATTTAGACCTCTACGCATTACTGCGAGACCTATAAGCCTGCCCAGTGTTATCAAGCCCTGCCCGCCTACACCAGTTAACAGTACGTTGAACTTAGTCTTCATGCTGCATCACCATAGTTTAACCCATTCAGGGCTGGGCTTGTTTCCTATAACTATAGCGTTGAAGGGGCATATCGATGCACATAGACCGCACCCAGCGCACAAGTCTTCTAGTATAATAGGCTTCCTGGATCCAGGTGGCACTACGAGAGCCGGGCAGGCTGTAAGATTGACGCAGGCCATGCATCCAGTACACTTATCCTCAATAATAGTGTATACTGGTAGTGTAACCTTTGCTCTCCTAGCCTCCCTCAACACGACTAGAGCACACTTCATTCTCGATACTATCGCTATCCTCTCCCCTTTCAAGTAGTCTTTGAATGCCTGTGCGAGCTGGTTTATAGACTCCTTGACATTCAGTGGATTAATGGTGATAGTCTTGAATCCCAGGCTTTCTAGTACCTCCTCAGGCAGGATCCTCCTGGTCTCAGCGCCAGTTGCTGTAATACCAGAGCCTGGGTGGGGCTGATGTCCTGTCATCGCTGTCACAGAGTTATCTAGTACTAGAGGTATGACCTTCGAGTTATTGTAGACTATGTTTACAGCTGGAGGTATCCCAGCATGGAAGAATGTCGAGTCACCGATGACAGCTATCACTGGGTCGTCAAGCACCTTCCCGAATCCATGGGCTACCCCTAGGCTGCCACCCATCTCGAATGAAGTCATCTGCGTTTCAAAGGGCTTCTGGTATCCAAGCGTATAGCACCCAATATCCCCCGTGAACACTACATTGCGTATGCCGGCTTTGTTGAGAGCTGTCTTAACAATGTAGAACGTACTCCTGTGAGGACACCCCGGGCAAAGGACAGGAGGACGCGGAGGTATCGGGGGTTCAAGCACGGCTTCACCGATACTCTGCCATGGAGGAGCTATGCTGACACCTAGGAAGTCGGCTATAGGCTTAAATACCCTTTCAACTGAGAGCTCTCCGTCGCCTGGCACCATGTTTTTACCGTGAACTCTTACCTCTAAGCCTTCATCTACGACTATATCCTTAACTTGAGTCTCGACTACAGGGTCTAACTCCTCTACTACTAGGACTTCTCTTGCATCTCTGAGGACGTCAACTATAGGCTTGAAGGGCAGGGGTACTGGGAGCGACACCTTAACAAGTGTTACATCACTAGGCATACCCATTAAGCTGAGAGCTTCTTCTACATGCGAGAAGCTTATTCCACTAGCTATAATGGCTTTCCTCCCGCCGGGGTTTACCACGCGTATGAATGGCTCCCTACCCTCGTTTCTCCTTACTTCATCCCATACATGCATCATCCGAGCCTTCAGCTTTCTCCCGAATGCAGGTATAAGAACCCATCTCTCGATTCTCCTATCGAAGACCCCCCTGCACTTCTTCTCGTAGGGTATATCAGCCTCAATCTCCACCGGTTGTCTTGTATGGCTGATTCTAGTTGTTGATCTAAGAATCACTGGATGACTGTACTTGCTGCTAAGCTCGAATGCTGCTCTCGTCAACCGGTAGGTGTCTCTCACGCTACTCGGCTCTACGACAGGGATGTGCGCTAGCATCCCATACCATCTATTATCCTGCTCGTTCTGACTGCTGTGCATGCCGGGGTCGTCGGCTGAAACTACTACAAAGCCTTCTTTAACCCCTGAGTACGCGCTGCTCATCAGTATATCTGATGCAACGTTAACTCCCACATGCTTCATTGCTACAAGGCTTCTAACACCACTTATTGCAGCCGCGTAGGCTGTCTCAAATGCCACCTTCTCGTTAACACTCCACTCCACGTAGATACCGCACTCGCCAGCCACCTCACTTAAAGCCTCCAGTATTTCCGTTGAAGGCGTACCCGGGTAAGCTGCCGCCAGGCATATGCCTGCTTCGAGAGATGCTCTTGCAATCGCCTCGTTACCCATTAGTAATACCTTCTCTCCTCTACTAGCGAGCAGGTAGCTCATAGGGAATCACAATATTTACATACAATTTATACAAGTATATATATCTATTTAAGCTAGAGTCTAAGAGCCCGGCACGCTGTCCAGTGGGATTCAAGCCGCGAAAAGATTTATATCTTAGTATCCCACTATAAGGTATAATGGGTGAGAGAAATGGTTAGAAGGAAGATATATGAAGACGAGGATATAGTAGTTGAGATAGCACCTAGAGATGCTGAACTACCGGAAGCCGTGTACGAGGCTATTAAGAGAAAAGGTCGCCCGGTATTCTTCCAGGAGCTGGTGAAGGAGTTTAGCGGTATAGCAGGCGAAGATAGAATGCGTAGAGCTGTAAACCATCTATTAGCATTGAGAAGGATCGTAGAGTTTCCTGATGGAAGCCTTGGAACACCTGACATGAAGTGGGAGCCGACGGGTGTAAAGCGTAGAAGACGCAGAAGAATGCCAAGATTAATGGATACGGACTCCGGAGGAGTCCTCTACAGGGTTGCACCTTAGAGTAGTCAGCTAGACCTACCCCTCTTGGATGCAATGCCCTTTAAAGACATGTTTTTATTTTTGCTCTCATTACACTTCTCTATTGATAGAAGAATACCGTACCTAGAGCTAAGCTCGCATATAAAGTCCTCGGGCACTAAGGCTAGCGACCCCTTCTCCGTTCTAACAATGAGAGCCTTCTTAAGGACAGGTTTTACTTCAGCCTCCTCTACAGCGAAATCAAGGAATATTGGCAGGCGTGTTGTATTAACATATCCTCTCTGACGTTTAATACCATACTCGTCAACAAAGATCTCCCCTATCCTCTTTCCATCCATGCATACTCCATGCTGATTACACTCGATAATCTTAACGCTTTTAGATGAAACAATAGATTCAATAATTCTTGATGTACTCGTTGCATCCACAGTTACTCTACTGCTTGAAGCCTCGGCTGGAGACTGACTTGGTGAACCCTCAGTAGCTTCCCTTCCGCCCTTAGCCTCCCTGCTCTTCCTTAAAAGAATCTCTCTTATCTCATCTATATCCCCTTCCCCGCTAACACTACTCTCAGGTTTCTTAGCCTCCTCTGAAACAGCTTTCTTCTCAGCTACTCTAGTGTTAGCATCCTGGCTACTCTTAGACTGCATGTAGTCCACGAGCCTTCTATTACGGATCCTCCGGCCACCCTCCGGCACGCTTGAACTCATCCTCCCTCCACTTTAATGCGAGAAGCGAGCTTCCAGAACCCCCTGCTACAGGCACACTTGAAGAAAAATAGATGATAGAATTTATAAACTGGCTTCCACCTATATGGCTTTGAAGCCTGAAGAAGGGCCCGTAGCTCAGCCTGGTAGAGCGGCGGGCTCTTAACCCGTAGGACCCGGGTTCAAATCCCGGCGGGCCCGCATTCCTCCTAATTCCTCCATAGCCATCTCTAGTCTCTCAGCCTGTTCAAACACTATTTAATGGTTGATCCTTCAATGGGCTTCATGGTTTTCCAGGCTCTAAGAGTAAAGCTTAATAAACCCTATAGTGAGAATCAACGACTAGAAGCAATCAAAAAAGACTGAAAGTTTGACATCTAATATATCGAAGCAATCAGAAAAGACTGAAAGGGTTTAATTGTGTTGAGGCCATTGGTGAAGGAACTAGATATAGGCCTGTACATTGTTGCCGGAGCACCCTTTATATACGTGCAGGAATACAGGATGCTAGTAATGGCTGATCTTCACCTGGGGTTTGAAGAGGCTGCGGCAAGAGGGTTGACTTATAGTGCTAGGGGTGGCAGCAGCTACGCCGGCGTCTTCCTCCCTCGCATTCAATTAAAGCGTGCCTTAGAATACCTTAGGAGGACTACGTCTCGTATACCTGTCGAGAGACTAGTTGTCAACGGCGACTTAAAGCATGCATTCGACAGGCTGCTTAAACAGGAGAAGAGCGAGGTGGCAGCACTCGTTGCTGAGGCACGGAGCATGGGTATCAGGGAAATTGAGGTTGTGCGGGGCAACCACGATAACTTCATACGTCCTCTTCTAGAGAAGCTTGAAGTCAGCTTCGTGGACTCGATCGACATTGCAGTTAGAGGGGGGAGACTGCTCATAGTACACGGCCATAGTGAAGTAGAAGTCTCAGGCTGGGATTACATTGTAATAGGTCACGAGCATCCAAGCATAAGATGCCTGGGGTCTCTTAGGCTACCAGTATTCATGAAGATACCCTTAGAGAATGGAGGTACTCTCATAGTGATGCCGGCTACAGGACCTTACCATCCAGGAGTCAGTGTGACACTAGATAGAAGCAGCTATCTCTCACCAATAGTAAAGCGGCATGGACTCCTTGATAGAGCGAGCTTAATAACATGGCTTGACCTCGGGTCAGCTGATTCGGGAACACCGAGGCTTGTCGAATCGCTTACTGCAACCGGGTTGATTGATGCCGACAGCTTCACGCTAGACGGCTCTGAAGTCATAGTATTAGAGTTTAAGGATGTAAAGGTAGCCGGCTTGATCTGCTCCCTTTAATAGGTCTCAGTTAATCGACCCTTCATCAACAGTCAGGCTATGTCGGCTTCAGCATCGAAGCATTTAATGCATCCACGAGTTTTTATAGCATTCTCAAACACCACTATTACTACAATTTGATACATAAATGTAGGGGATTTCCCGCTGGAATGTGTGAGTCTACGCAAAAGCTTTAATACACTGCAACACCCTTCCCGAAGGCGTAGTGAGGGGTTAGGTATGAGGGGCTCTCATCTAATTACAATATTAACGCTTATACTACTGGCATTAACACCCCTAGCTTCCGCCGACACTAGCTCCTGGCTATTAAACTACAGCTATGTTAAATCAATCGACATCTACGCGCCAGCTGTATCGGGTAGTGGAGGAGGCGTGCTAACCAGGATTACTTTAACGATAGCATATCCTGGTGAAGGCAGAGTATTCTTCTCCGCGCTCCCTTACACAGAGCTAGATACCCAGGGTGCAGCTAGAGTAGCCGCGTACGTGGCTTCAGTGCTAGCTAATATATCATTCGAGAGGTACGACTACTATGTTGTCGTGGAGTCTAGTGTTCCAGTGATAGGCGGGCCTAGTGCTGGAGCCTTGATGACAGTGGGCTTCCTCTCACTCTTAACGAATACTAGCCTTACACCAGGTGTCACAATGACTGGAATGATAAACCCGGACGCCACAGTAGGGCCTGTTGGAGGATTAAAGGAGAAGCTTGATGCAGCTGCATCAGCAGGCTTCAAAGTATTTCTGATACCTCTTGGTCAACGCTACTATCAATACCCCGTCGTACAGGAGGAGAAGTATCCATGGGGTATCGTGAGGAGGATAGCATATGAGAGGGTAGACCTTGTTGAATATGGTAGAGAAATCAATGTAACTGTTGTTGAAGTAGGCTCTATACTAGACGCCTACACGTACTTCACAGGATCCAACATTACGTTGAAGCCTGCTACACCTGCATACTCCGCTGCCAGCAGCATAGAAGCCGCTAGCATTAGTAGAGTGCTAGGGGATCTAGAAGGCTTAGTGAACGAGACGTACAGCATGACTCGTTCAATCGACCCTTACCGTAGAGCACTCCTACTAGGAGGCCTCGAGAGCGTGGGGAACACTCTCGTCAAGCTTGAGTCCTTGAGGAATTCCAGCCCTGCTTACGTCTTTACAAGCGCGCTAGAGATGTATCCTTCAGCTGTATACTACAACCTCCTCTCCAAGCTACTTGCAGGTAGCCTTAGTATCGGGGATGTAGCTGGGATTGTGAATACCTCGCTCGCATCTATTGGAGGGAGGCTGGAATCCCTGGGCAGTATAGTGGATCCCAGCTCGCTGGTCACAGCTTCCTACGTGAAAGCACTGTACTACAGGGCAGGCTACTACTATGCTAATGCTCTCTCATCCAGCGATGAATCAAGTAAACTAGAGTATCTAGCTTACGCTCTATCATTCCTGAAGCAGGCGGAGATAATGCTTAATACCACCTCATCCACCGGGAGTGGGTTTAACACGGGTCTTAAAGCTACAGTGAGCGTAGTAGGGCTTCAAGCTCTCTCATCTACAGTCTACTCCTACATCAATGCTATTATAAGTGAGGCAGGTGGAGATACCAGTACGCTGAGCGAGGCTGCAGACTACTATAACCTCCTCAACATGCAGGTAACTAATGATACAGCTGCGCTACTAGGCTTCACTATTAACGTTATCGCCGGCTCGGTAATCGCGGTCCACAAGGTCTTCGATCAAGGGAATCTCAAGAGTGTTGTAAGCTCTCAAGCCGAGGTAATAAATGCTCTACCTGGAAGAGCATTTAAGCCGCCGCTCGTAGAGCTCCTGCTTGAAAGCAGTATTGAAGCGGTTAACCTAGGCGACTACTCATCAGCCCTCAACACTTACTCTAAAGTAGCCTCGATATACCTGACAGCTACGCTAGTCTTGAACACTAGTTGCACATATATCTCCCAGCAGTCAGAGGTAGCTACCCCGGGGAGTCCGGTCTCCACGCCGACACAGCAGGTTCAGACAGGTAGTTCTAGCAGCCCGGCCACTAGCACTGAAGGAGAGTCAACATGGAGACCCGGAGGCGGCGTCAAGCTATACGTGATCCTAGCTTTCATAGCTGTCACCGTCATCTCAGCTATCATAGCGTTAAGACTTGCTAGAGCTGGAAGAACTACTTCGAAAGGCTAGTAGCCTAGAATGCCGTACTCCTCGTAGCTGATGTGGTTTAAAAAGGCTGATATTTCATAGATGATGCTGGATAATGGGGATTGGGAATGCTGTGGCTGTATGATCCATTCACACTACTCGCTTTAATACTAGCGTACGCTATCGGCTTCGTAGCATTAATGAGTATTGCTGGATACATAGCTCCGAGGGTAGCGTGGAGATTTGCTGGCAGGTTCACTCTCAGGGCTTCAATGCTTATTGTAGGGTTACTAATAGTGGTCTCAGGCCTGGCGGGATTAATCCTTATAATCTACTCCCTAGCTAGCGTGGCAGGCTTTGATGTAGTCTTAACATCAGGGTTCATAGTATCCCTGGCTCTATTCCTGCTCATAGCCAACCTAATATCATACCTGCTATCCCCCTTCCTCATAAACCTCATGTATGGTGCTAAGCCGGATGAACATTTACAGGAGATTGTTAACGAGGTCTCAGCACGCTTAGGTCTCAGTAAGCCACCTAAAGCTGTCATCGTCAACTCGCCTCCGAATGCCTTTGCTTACGGTAGTATCATCTCGGGGAGGTACGTTGCAGTATCCAGGGAGCTCGCTGAAATGCTCAGCAGGGATGAGCTTGAAGCTGTAATAGGACACGAACTAGGACACCACTTGCATAGGGATAACGCTATAATGCTCTTCATGGGGCTACTACCAAGCCTAATATACTTCATGGGAGTCTTCCTCATAAGAGCCGGCTTAATATCTTCGACAGCAAGACTCTCATCAAGGAGGAGGGAGGGGGCCTCTGGAGGCCTCCTACTCCTGCTGGTAGGAGTGGCTGCTGTAGTATTAAGCTTCGTTATCCAGGTGCTGGTCTTAGCCTTCAGCAGGCTGAGAGAATACTATGCTGACACGAGTGGAGCGAGCGCGTCATCTCCTCGCAGTATGCAGCGTGCACTAGCAAAACTCCACGTGTACTACGAGGGATTCGCATACGCTAGAGAAGTGATCTCAACAAGCAAGATCAAGGCTTTATTCATATATGCTCTCACAGAGGCCGTGGCGAACCCGCTATACCACTACGGGATGCCCTCGAGGAGAGTAGACTGGAGCCATATAGACATAGATGAAGTAATAGAGGAGTTGAAGAAGAAGGAGGTCAGCAGTATACAGGAGTACCTCTCAACACACCCACCAACCCCTAAGAGGCTACGCTTCCTGGATAAACTTAGATTAGGAGAGTGGTGAAGTAGTAATAGAATATCACGATAGCTTTTTCCACAGTCCACCTCGAGCATGCTGAGGAAGGGAGGATTAAGGTTGAATAGTTTAACTCTAGACGCCTCCACGATTATAGCGATGGCTCTAGCAGACTCCATAGACCCCTGCTTCTTCGCATTGTACACGGGTATTCTTGCATCATACTCCATGGGTGATATAAGAAGGCTGGCTAAGGTAGCTATGATATTTATACTATCGGTATGTACCGGATACTCTATTCTAGGATTCATACTACGTAGTATACTGAGAGAATTCTCATTAAAACCAGTATATGTCTCTCTACTACTAGCAGCCTATGGTTTGATAATCATATCCCATGGACTCTACAGCTATGTGAAGCAGAGGAAACCCAGTGAAGCGGTCTGCAGGGATGACATGGTTGAATGCAGGCTGGCTAACAGGTTAGGCTTACGCAGCCTTATAGAGAAAGGTAGCTTAGTCTACGTAGCTTTAACAGGACTTATAGCATGCTTTACACTGCTGCCATGTAGCGCAGGAATGTACGTGGTTTACAGCGTGCTGATGAGGGAGGCACCTATAATCCTCTGGATACCCTACACGATACTCTATGTTGCAGTATTTACGATGCCACTAGTATTAATTACACTAGCTTTCGCAGGCCTCTCAAGACTAGCATTCTACGAGAGGATCCTGAGACATCAGGATGCAGCTAGAATAGCTGGGGGTATACTATCAGTAGGTATAGCAATTTACATATACTTCCACCATTAAATCTATAGTAGAGTGAATACACTAGGTTTTAATACAGGAAGTTGTAGTATGAGGTGTCTTAGACTCATGGTGCATCACTGATGACCAGAGTGATCTTAGCGGCTAGTGTTATGCTCCTCTCAATAGTAGCGCTTGTTGTAGCCGAGTCAGCAAGCGTAACAATATACATGTATGGTGTCAGCTGGTGCCCTCACTGTAGAAACATGAAGACGTTCCTCGGAGAAAAATATCCAGGTATCTTCACTTACTGTGAGGTGGATACTGTGGAAGCCTGTAGTAGAGCTTTCACGGAGTGGCTTAAGGAAACCGGGCTTCCAGGTTACGTTCCGCAAACCCTTATAGTTAAGAATGGAAGGATTACAGCTGTAATTATAGGTGAAGTTCTCAATGAATCATTCATAAACAACCTTGTATCGCTTGAACCCGGCGAGAGCATACCCGTGTACCAAGGAACACAGTTATACGGCATGCTGAATACATCGAAAATAAACACCACGCTAGTACTATACACTCCATCTTCACCATCCGAGAATACTAGAAGCGGCATTACAATGGTTGAAGCACTTGTGATTACTATGCTAGTGGCTATAATCGTGGTACCTATCGGCTATACTGTATTAAAGAGGATGCCTAGAAGGCCAGGCCAGCGGAGAACAGATAAGACTTCGAGGAAGAAGCGTTAAGTGGAGATTTCCACTAGAATGGGCTTGGAGGTATACGCGGATGCACAGTGATCTCCTTTGTGAAAGTGTAGAGAGTATAGGATGCTGAGACAACACTTATTGTGAGAATAGCGGGACCGTAGTCCTCGAATACTACTTCAACTACAGTGCTGGCTGTAGTATTACCAGGTACTTCAACAATCTTCTCATTAAAGCACTGCCTGTCCGGGCATGAAACCTTAACAGTTACTTTCAACGGGGATTCAAGCTTATTCTCTAAGTCTACTTTAACTTGCACTGGCATGCCGGCTAAAGCCTGGCCAGGGATACTTATGTTTCTTACCTCTAATCCCTTAAGCCTGGGTTCAATATGCTTGACGGCTTCATTCAGCCATGTATCAATGATCCTAGGGGACCAGAACTCTGCCCACCAGTAGTCGCTGTCTAATGCGTGCCAGAGAGCCCATCTAGCCTTCTCGCTGAACGAATCTCTCCCATTGATCATGGATTCATAGGCCTTTATCTTCTCGTAGGCTTCAACAGCTTTCAGCCAGTACTCCTCATGCTCCGGCTTTTCTCCCCTCCACTTTTTGAAAGAGCACAGCCAGGTGTTCGTTGGAATCTTAGTAAGTATCCTTGTAGCTGGTACCTCCTCGTGTATTTCTCTTAGGCTTGCTAGCTTAATAATTCCTGCATCAACAGCTGTCTCAAGGTATACTAGTAGCTTATCATAGTAGAATGCCGTAAGCGGGGGATTGCTCGAGAAAGTCATCCAGTTCTCACCGTCGAGTGCTAGAGTCATAATTCTACCAGGTGCCGAGATAGCTTTTCTCGTGATCAGGAATGCAGCTTCATAAGCATTTCTCAGAGCGTGAGCCTCGCTCTTAAAATTATTCTTGAAGCTAAGTATATTGCTGAGCTCGTTATCCCTGAAGTAGGATACTATGTGCTTACCGCTATCTTTATTCAAGGCTATGTAGGGCTCGTATATGCTTGCCTTCCTGCCTTCAGCACCCTCGAAATGACATTTTTCATCCAGGATCGTGTACTCTATCTCGTTATCATAGTATATGTCTACCATCCTCATGGAGAAGGCCATTTCAGGAGTCCATGCACCAAGCGGTTCTACACCGAGGACCTCCCATGTCACCTCTACACCGTGCTTTACCTCATCGCGTACTACATCCTCCATTCCTAGTACATCTATGAGGAATCCCCCTATTGTGTGAGCATATATACTTGTTAAGACATCAATCTGCCCTCTTCTGAAGGCATCTCTGTATCTGTCGATCACGTTTTTAATAGCTGTAGCCTTCTCATCACCTGGAGATATCCTCTCGCCGCTCTCGAACACTACACCCTGCTTTACAGCTACATCCCACTGCTTGAGGAGACTGGGGCTTAAATTAAATGTTGCATGATAGTCTCCATGTCTCTCAAGCATTTCAACATGGTAGCTGTAGGGTGCTTTACCATAAGGCTTCAGGATGTCGCTGTAGAGGTATGTATAAGCCCATGGACTGTGAATAGTGTTATCCGGTAGATAGTTGGGTGCCTGGTGATTATGCCAGACGAACGCTAGCTTCTTAACTGCTCGCTGCTCCCCTGAGTATACCATGTAGCTTACTTCATCAATTATTGAACCTGCTGATCTAGCTGTGATCTTGTATACACCAGGCTTCTCAGGAGTATTGAATACAATTATGCTGGCGGCGAGCTCACTATCGGCATGCACTTCCCCGCTAAAAACCACGTTCTTCTCGCTGATAACTTCCACCGGGATTTTCCTACCTCTCTCACCTTGAGCTAGGATATGTAGTTTCGCCTCTTCACCAGGCTTAAATACAGGCTTATTTAACACTAAGTATAATTCAACTCCGTTTACGATCTTAGATGGTATAAGAGACATAGAAAACGCCTCCACTAGCATTACAGACAGCAGGATATCACAGACTATTTAAATCCGTAAAGGCCGACTAGCTTTTCAGCTGATTTATCCCACGTAAACTCCTTAGCGAAATCCACACATCTTCTTCTAAGCTTCGCTGAGATCACGCCGCCGGCTTCAATGACCCCCACTACGTTCTTTAAAGCGTTAATCATATCCTCTCTATCTAAGGGTGTGAATAGAGCGCCTGTCCCGCTTACACCATGCTTTCTTACATCTAATACTAGATCCCTGAAGCCACCTGTATTCGATGCTACCACGGGTGTTCCGGACACCATGGACTCCAAGACTACTAGGCCGAAGGGCTCATACCTGCTTGGTGCTAGGAGAGCTGAGGCAGCATAGTATAAGAGTAGTAGGTGCTCACGGCCCACGTAGCCTGGGAGAACCCTCAGGTTGTCGGGGAATAACAGCATGCTTTTAATGGCGTCTTCTAACAAGTCCCTTACACCTGGGAGGGGGATTACTGCGAGAACAACTCTAGCGTCAGGTATTTCTGCTGTAAGCTTATCCATGGATTTGAGCAGGAAGTCTACGCCTTTCTGCCTAGTGGCTCTACCCACTAGTAGTATGAGTGGTCCATCACGCTTAAAGGGTTCTCTAAAGGATACCTTGTACTCTCCTAACAGCTTATTAACAATACTGTTTGCTTCAGGATCAGGGTTTTCAACTCTGATTGCAGGCCATAGCTCTCTCAGTAGTTTTTCTCTAACAAGCCTCCGTGTTTCATACTCGAAGGGGTCGCGTTCACCTATGATCTTTGAAGCAACCTCTAAAACTTCATTCCATGTCAGTGTTAACGCATTGAATACATAGTCAACTTTCTCCTCGCTGCTTAACCCAAGGGTTTTCACGATATCCTGCGCGTAGCCTCTACTAACAGTTAATACTTTATCACTTGTTAAAGCAGCCAGCTTCTCGATCCATCCACCTGAGAGCTCGTAGTATTCACGTAGACTTCTAACCCCGAGGCTTCCTCGGATATTATTTGATTCCTGCAGGCCTACTATGCTGGTTAAATCCTGTAGTCTCATAGATTCATGTGAAAGAAGATGTATATGGTAGAATATCGTAGTGGGGAAGTTTCTCTCAGTGGACTCCGCGTTAATTGCTAGAAGAGCGGGAAAGCTGTGCCAGTCATGGCCGTGTACTACTCTAGGAGCCTCTCCTCTCAAAGCTCTGTGAACATAGTATTCCCTCATAACGCGCGCGAAGATCAAGCTCTTTACATGCAGGTTCCAGGAGTATACTACCTGCTCTTCGAGCACCCCGCCTGTAACCACATAGTGCTTCACTGGGGCATTATACTCTCTTATAGAGTATTCTTCGCCGCCGACTACAATCCTGTAGACTTCGCCTCCAAGGCTTGTAGTTCTACTTAAACCATGGCTGGGAGTGTATACTTCTACATCAACCCCTCTCCTAGAGAGGGCTTCACTCAGCCGTGGTGGTACTTCTGCTAGCCCACCGACCTTTCTAGTGTAGACAGACTCGAAACTCAGCATCCAGACCTTCAAGGTCTCCCACGCCCTCTAGGCGTGCTTAAAGCCTGATTCTCCAGGAAACTGTTGCCGTGTACTCTTCACCAGGCTTTAAGCTAACTGGTTTAATGAACATTACACTGAGGCCTTGAGGCATCTCCATGAACCCCTTCTCAGTTCTAGCGAGACTTGAAAGCTGTGAAACCCATATTTCATGTGGCTCTGTGATCTCGAGGACTACATCAGGGTAGACAGCTGATTTAACCACTATGCTTCTAGACTCGTAGACTCCCGGCTCTGATACATCTCTGCCAGTACCCTCCACTACGTAGTAGGGCTTGCTTTCGCCTTCCCTATCAATCTTCCATGCTACATGGTACTCTAAGCCTATTTTAGTAGTGATTTCTCCTCCACTTACATTAGTGATCTTGTAGGTGACCTCATGTCCATCCTCTAATACTCTTACTTTTTTCTCAGCTAGCACTCTTGCAACTTGTATCCCATAGCTGTAGAAGCCTCCTAGGGCTCTTAGGATTACTTCACCTTCCTCCCAGCCTGGTGAAACATGGAACCTAGTTAGTGCTAGGTCGCCTGCATCCTTGAACGGAGTATTATTAATCCAGTCGTTGAGGCCTGTATCCATGCTCCACAAGTGTATCCTCCAGCTTACTCTCCTATACCAGTCAGGGTTGAAGCCTGGCTTATTTATGTAGGGTTCACTATACCTTGTCATGGTATCCTGCAGGTTATGCTCTAGTTTTCTCAGCTTAACATCGTACTCGAAGAGCGTGCCACCGTCGCCTGGCTTCACATACAGGTTTAAGCTGGGGGTTTCTAAGAGTAGCTCTAAATCCCCATCGTAGTCGAAGTCTATGAGACTCTTCTTGAATCGAGTACCATGGAAGTACCCTGTGTTCTCCTCAGCCCATGCTTCAACCCTGATAAGCTTCTCGTAGATTGCTTGTCTTAGGTGTGCTAGGTATATACCTCCGAATAATCCATGCCAGTAGGCATCATTACACTGGGAGAGAAGGTATTCGAGCAACATGTTCTCGGGGATTTCTTCTACTCTACTCAGCTTTCCTCTAACCCACAGCATCTTCTTATGCATATTATTGCTCTCCCTGTATTTAACAAGGAAGTTTCTAAAGAATCCTCTACTCCACTCCAGCATCTTATCATAGCTCCCTGTGTCCAAGTATATTAATCCTCTAACACCATGCTCTCTCAGATACTCGCTTGGATGTATAAAGTTCACTCTATCCCTGCTCCTTCTAGCTAGCTCGAGAAACGAGTTAAGCCATCTCCTACTCCGCTCCGGATCCATCCATTCACCGAACTTCTCTGCGTCACTACCCCATAGCACTAGCCTGGCTGTATCCCCCTCCTTACCCTTGCCAGCCATGTAGTCTAGTACTCTTTCAGGAGGCTCCCATGGTAGCACGTACCTAATCCCAGCATCAATGAAGAACACCTTCACTATCCTTCCATCATCCTCTGTATTCCAAGCGTAGTAGGCGTATTCCTGCGGGTACCCTGTTTTCAGTAGCGTGGAGTCATCGATGATAACATATTCTAGCCCGAGCTTACCTATCACCCTGGGAATACTGGGCTCCCAAACCCTTTCTGGTAGCCAGAAGCCCCGCGGTTTAAAGCCTGATAGCCTCTCGAAAACCCTAATATACTCGCGTATCTGGAGCTCTTTATCGCTTTCAGGTATCAACGGTATAATCGACTCGCCGAGGCTGCCTGCCACGAACTCTACAACGCCTAGATCGCCTAGCTTAAAGAGATTGTTAAGCCAGTCGGAGTGATACTCGTTTAAGTATAATAGGAGTGGGCCGCTCACGTGCACAGTGAACTTCAAGTCGCTGAATGATCTAAAGGTCTCTAGTAGTAGCTTATAGCTGTTTTCGAATATTCTCTCGCTCACATACTTAAGCTGCCCTGTCGGCTGGTGGAAGTGTAGTAAGAAAACGAAGTTTACTCTCGGCATATCCTACCCCTCTACTCTACTAGTTCGAGTAGTCTTCTTTTAACAGCTGCTAATATCTCGCTGTAGGACATTACAGTTCTACGCAGATTCCTTATGTCCTCGGCGACATCTACGAGTCCAAGAGTGCCCTGTAGCCATGCTTCAATATCACCTTTATTGAAGTGGTGTAGTAGTGATTCCGGGGGTACTCTGTCAAGTAGCTCTATGAATTCTCTTATTGAGCGGGCTTTCAAGCCAGTGTACTCACCTGATGGTAGAGTAAAATAGAAGGCTTTATCATCTGGTAGTATCAGCCTCCCGAGAACTCTCCTCCTATCAGCTTCAACCTCCCGTCTAACCACGTCAGCTAGTACTCCAAGAGCCTCCATGTAGAGCCCGTAGGCTATACTAGCATTCTTATAGGGGGAGAAGTATGCGTGTACATCCCCTATTGAACCGAACTTCGTCGCCATGTAGTACAAGTGATCACTTATCGTGAGGAGCTTCCACAGCCTTGACACCTCGGGTTTATCAATAGCTTTAACGAAGGGTCTAAGGGATGCGAGAGCTTCGAATGCTCTATGCTGCATTTCATTGCCCAGCCAGGCACTGATATCTCTTTCATCAGCCCAGCTGATGGGAGACCACGGGGGTACGTCTACTACGTCTCTCGCAGGGTACTTGTCGGCGACCTCGCTTGGGGTTGAGAAGCTTAAATGCTGGTGCTTCAATATCTCGCCTGGAAGCCATCTAAGGAACTCGTGGATTCCCGTCTCAGGCCAGTGGTGTTCACCAAACGTCTCGTAGTCTAGCGCTATGAATAATACGTCGCCTGGCGTAGCTGCAAGCCATGCAGCATACTTATCGGCTGTCAGCGGGTATTGATCCCATCCTCTATCACTGAATCTAAAGCCTATATCATCGCTCAGCCGGTAGTTCCTCATCAATACTTTTATGTTACAGCCGTAAGCCTTGTACAAGTAGTTAGGGCTCCTCCACCCGAGAACCCTCTCCACGCCTTCTGTGAGTAATACTTTATACCCCATTGAATCAAAGAGGCAGGCTATATCATTACTATACGTGAACTCTGTGTTCTCGATGGAAGATGGCTTGTATCCTATAACTTCTTCTATTAGTCTTCTATGCTCGTTCACCTGGTCTACGAGCTCCTCTATCCCGTAGTACGGCATGAACGCTACCATGCTATGATAGTATGTCTGTTCAATGAACTCAACCAGGCCTGTCTCAGCCAGCTTCCTCATTAAGTCTACTACCTCAGGCTTCCACCGTTGGACATGCTCAATGAAGACCCCACTCACGCTGTAGCTAGCCTTAAACTTCCTGGGAGCATCCTTATACCTCTCTAGGTTCTCTAGGATTATGCGTGTAGCTGGAATATAGCACTTCTCGGATGCTCTCTCCACTACAAGTTTATCAAGCTCGCTGTCGAATAAGGCATCCTCTAAGTCCCGTACCTCTAGTCTGCCAGCTAAAGCCTTCTCGAGAAGCTTTAAGTGCATATCCCTCCTAAGCCTGTAAGGCTGGTGAACCTCGAACATGAAGACTACATCTGTCACAATACCACCTCATTCAGGTACCTCTCAGCTTCCATTAACCCGGCTATAGGTATGGAAACCCATCCAGGCCTATAAAGAGACTCGTAAAATACTTCATAGACAGCTCTCTCAACAATCCAAGGGTAAAGAAGCCTCCTGAAATCTTTGAGTAGACTGCTTTTAGATACCCCTACAAGCCTAGCTGAATCCACGTCCGCTAGATACGAGTACACCATTGCCTTCACGTGAGTATACCTCCATGGAGCTGAGGGGTCGCTGGTTATCATTAAACGTGAGACATCGTCAACGCTTCTACCTGAATACTGCATTAATGCTGCATGCGAGAGATAGTGGAAGCTTCTCACCATGGATGCTATATCCCTTAGAACAGGCTCCTTTATAGTTCTCTCTTCAATCCTTCTTCCAGGCTCGCCTTCGAAATCAGTTATAACGAAGTCCTCGCTCGGTGATTCAACGTATATCATCTGAGCTAAATGGAGATCCTGGTGTATTCTAGCCTTGAGAAGCCCCTGGTACTCGCTTAGAGCTGAGAGAGCACTATCCACTATACTACTACTCTTATCAAGCATGCTCCTCCAGTAGTCTAAGCCTGGTGGGCCTGCTTCACTACTAGTTAGCTCGTCGAGTCTTCGAAGACTCTCGGATAGCATTCTCTCCACGCGGTGACTCCACAATTCTATATCACTGCTTGTAACAGGCTCTACACCAAAGAATCCTTTACCATCCCTGTTTAAAGCCTCGTGGAGACCTGAGATTACTACACCAAGCTTTGCTGCCAGCCCGGTTCTCACGCTGCTACTACCTCTCAGATACTCTAGGAGGGCATTGTAGAATGGGTATCCTCCGTCCCCCACTCCCTCAATATACTTGGATACAACGCCTGTGACAACATCTCTATGCTTCACGAAGGCCTGTACCTCCGGGGCATGCTTGTATCCTTCACTACTAAGCTTTCTCAGCATCAACTCCTCGATGTTTACTACTGGGATTAACCTGTAGCTTTTAACCACCAGCCGCTCTCCTTCTCTAGTTGTATACTGGCATACAGCATTAGTAGACTCTAAGGTGAGTGGTCTTGCATCAGTGATCCAGTTGGGTTTCAGCGATGACCGCATGTACTCTATTTCAGCCCAGCCGGCTTCAACTATAAGGGATAGGTATCCTGGGAGGTATTCAGCTTCAACAAAACACTCTCCTTTAATACAGAAGCCTCTAGTATTCAAGTGGTCTGGGATTCCGCTGACTCTAGCTAGCGGGAGGTGGAATATAAGGCCTTCAGCTTCGAGCAGGAAGGCTGCTAAGTCTTCAGCGATAATCTTATCTACAGCCTGCACTCTCCTCCAGCTACCCTTCCAGGGCCACCATCTCGCTTGAGGTAGATAGTTTTTCTCCAGGTATTCTAGTAGCTCGCTCTCATCTACCGAGCCCACAACACTAACCCTCTAGGGCTTCAAGCACGGCCTTAATATACTTCTTTAAGTCTTCGAGACTCTTTATTGCTCCACTCTCGATCAGGTATGCTAGGTACTCGTCTCCAAGCGAGTTTCTAGCCCATGCTGGCAGGTATCTTCTAACATGCTCCATGAGGATCTTCTCGTCTACTAGTCTGCCGTCAATTATAGCTAGTAGCTGCTCGTAGCTCCTGAAGCTTAATGGTACTGCTACCCCACTTGAGGGATCAGTGACTATGTATGGCTCAGCCTCACGTGTCCTCCTAAGAGCCTGCATAGACCTCTTAAGTTTCAATCCTACTTCAGTGGTAACATAAAGGTCGTCTCGACGGGCTACGAGCCCTGCTGCCTCTAGTTCTCTAAGATATCTTCTCAACGTGGAAGTGGAAAGACCGGTCTTCGATGCGAGATCCCCGATCGTCACACCGTTCTCGTCGATGAGCTCCACGAGCTTGAAGTATCTATCCATGCACACACCTCGTCAACAAGATTGTATATTATAAAGTGTTAGATATTTAAGCTAACCGCCTAGTAGCGTGCTAGTAGAAGCTTCTCTCTATCCATGAACTTCAATGAAACAGCTATCGAGATTAACGAGACTAGGAGAAGTATTACCATGCTTAAAACTGCTCTCCCCGGCTCACCGTAAATATAGCTCTGTATCACTAGAATACTATGAGTATACGGGATCAGCATTAACGGATAGAGTATACTTGGTGGAAGCTTAGGGAAATCAATGATCCACCCGGCAATAAAGAATACTAGTCCTATTGATGAAGCTATTCCTGCTATATTACTAGCAGTCCTCAACCCTCTAACTCTCGCTATGAAAGGAGTAGCAATAGCCACTGTCACAAGTATCGTTAGGAATGTTGTAGCTACATGAAGGCCTATGAGCACCGGGTCTACTGCTATAAGCATGCTTCCCCCGTAGGCTATCACCATGCTTGTAAACCATGCCAGCACGCCTCCTAAGTCAGCTATGGATGCTATAGAGCCTATAACAGAAGCTGCGAGAAGCTTAGAGGAGAAGATCTCTGATACTAGGGCTGGACTAGCCAGTAGCATTTCGATAGTCTTCCTCTCCCTCTCACCGATTATCCCGTCAATAACGTATGATACAGCTGGAGTTACAGCAAAGGAGAATCCCAGGACCAGCAAGCGAGCTATGAAACCCTTGAATACCTCCTCCATGCCGGCAGGTGCACCACTAGGAGTGACTAATACTACTCTACCAACCACAACAGGGTTCCTGAAAGCTTCAGGTTCAATATAGCTTAGGTTTGCGAGTCTCGCTAGAGACTCTAGCTTCGCGTACGATAGCTGCGCTGAATAATAGCTTATAATCCCGCTTGCTACACTTTCAGCCTGCTGCGACGCCTGCACGTTAGCTCTTCTCAGAATCTCTACTGAAGCCACTCTATCTACACTTGAAGCGTTCTCTGAGAAGCCTCTAGGTATCACGATGATGAGATCTATAGCTGGGTTTTCGAGAGCGCTATTCCTATTCGTATAGTTATATACCGTGTAGCCCTGTCTCTCAAGGTGATCAGCCAGCATACCTGCCAGGCTGCTCGAGTTAACCGTTATATTCAGCAGCGGCGACGTGTAGGTTGATTGATCCTCGTCTACTATAGCTATGTAGACTGGCTGCTGAGCTGTGAGGAATACCACGAGAACCCCGATTGCAGGTAGTGAGAGCAAGGGGAGGAGAATTGTTGTTAGGAGAGCTTTTTTATCCCTTGAGAGCTCCCTCAACTCCTTCCATAGCAGGATTTTAACTCTACTCAAGCTAGGAGTCGTAGCTCACCACTCCCCGCTTACGATTCTAGTGAAGACCTCCTCTAGGTTTGATGCCTCGTACTCCTCTATTAGCTTCCTCGGCTCGCCTTCAACCACTATTCTACCCTTGTATATTAATCCAACTCTATCGCAGAGATACTCTATTTCAAGCATGTTATGGCTGCTTAATAGTACAGCTGACCCTGTCTCGCTGACGTACTGCCTGATAACCCTGCGTACAGCTACACTAGCGTGTACGTCGAGCCCGCTTGTTGGCTCGTCGAGTATAGCTAGCTTCGGGCGCCTCATGAGTACTACCCCTAGGAGTAGCCGGCGCTTCATGCCGTGACTGTAGTTGACGGTCTTCTCGTAGAGCCTGTCACCTAACCCGGTTATCCAAGCCCCGTACTCGGTCATGGATTTAACATCACCACTGTAAAGCCTAGCGTAGAATTGAAGGTGCTCGAAGCCTGTTAGCAGTGGATAAGTGCCGGCATCCTCGGGAAGATAGCCTATTAGTGCTCTAGTCTCCTCGAAGTCCTTGTAGGGGTTGTAGCCGTAGACAGTGATAGAGCCACGGGTAGGCTTAACTATCCCAGCGATTATTCTCAGGAGAGTGCTTTTACCAGCACCATTAGGGCCTATTAAACCGTATACTTCACCCGGCTTCACAGTGAAGCTAACTCCTCTCACAGCGTAAACATCCCTATCGTATACTTTATGGATATCGCTTGCTACAACAGCCTCCATTAAACCCCCAGCTGTTATTAAGCTTCAGCAAAGTTTTTAATCTCGCAGGATTCTAATCTCGATTTTAAGGTGCCTACTCTTGCTTTCAAGTGGTGAAGCTAAATCTAGTATCAGCGACTTTCTAGCGAGGTATGGAGAGAGGGCTCTGCTAGTTCTACGGATAGCCTATAATATTGCTAGGGACCCCAACGTAGACCACAGGTTAGGTGACTTCAGCTACAAGCACGTAGTCTCAAAGCTCATGGAACTCGGGCTCGTGTATAATCCAGCAAACATCCTGAGAGTCATGGAGAGAGAATACGGGATAATAGTGAAATCCTATGCCTCTAAGAATCAGACGTGGTGGAGATTCAGGGATCTAGACGCAGTGAGAGAAGTACTCGAGGAAGATATACTAGCAGACTCATCAGAGGAGCCTAAGCTAAAGCTAACCATGATAAAGTATAGGAGTCTAGAGCCGTTGAGCATGCTTAACTTCCTCCGCAGGCTTGCACTCAAGGAGAAGCTGAATAGTGCTGAGAAAGAGATTTTCCGTAAGCTTGTCTTCAACGAACTCGAGAAGATAGCTGGGATACTCGAGGAGATGAAGTACCATGAGGAAGTATTCTCTAGTGAGATCAAGATTCTAAGCGAGATAATAAGGCTGGCAGAAGTAGTAGCCGGGAAGCTTGATGCAAGGCATGCAGGTAGGAGTACTGATAGTTTAAGGGAAACTGTAAGAGCGAGAGGGGTTGTATCAGAGAATGATAATAGATGAAGCAGCATGTAGGATAGCTGTAGTGCTAAGAGGCATCCTAGCCCACAAGCTAAACGAGTACGGGCTCAGCCAGTACAAGATATCCCAGGTTCTCAATGTATCCCAGCCCATGGTTAACAAGCTCTTGAGAAAGCCCCTCGAAGAATACTATGCAGAGCTGGAGAGAATGGGTGTTAGCAAGGAGGTTGTAGAGCACTATGTTGACGTACTCCACAGTCTAGCTCTTAGAGCACCTAGAGATAGATTCGAAATGGTGAGCTACCAGGTAATTAATACTCTAGCATTGCAGGTAGCATGCATTAAGCATAGCGATGTATTCACTTCATGCTTATCTCGGCTGAACCATCCCGTGGACCCAAGCTTAGAGTACTATAGGATAGCACTAGCAAGAATAACCAGTATCAAGGGTCTCCGAGAACTAATCCCGGAGGTCGGCTCGAACCTCGTGTATGCTCCTAGACCTCCCGCAGGCATCTCCGAGGTAATAGGGTTAACTGGTAGGATAGTTAAGACTCTGGAGGGTGTTGTAGCTCTAGGTGAACCCATGTACGGGGGTAGCAGGCACTTATCGAGGATCCTATGCTTGGTGTCCAGATTCAACCCGGATAAAAAGGTGGGATTTATTGTAAGCTATAAGCCATCACGCGTCGAGAAGCTTAGGGAGATTGGGTTAAAACTCGTTTTAACAGGGCCTCACAGGGACCACCAGGATTTCTGGGCAAGTATTGAGAGAGTGGTGGAGGCACGACCTGACGTCATAGTGGACTTGGGAGGTGAGGGCTTGGAGCCAGTAGTATACGTTTTCACGGAGAGCTTTGATAAACTCGAGAATATATTACTAGGCATTATAGGCGATACACGTGGATAGCGATATATGTATTATAGGGGGAGGTGCTGTCGGGGCAACTCTAGCATACTTCCTCTACCGAGCGGGGGTCACCAGTATACCCGTATACTATAGGAGCTGGGATACAGTCAGCAGCATAGTGGAGCAGAAGGGTATTAGAGTGAGTGATAGAGTTAGAGGAAGCGATGTAGTTGTGCCTGTGACGCCTAGACACTATACTACACCTATTGATAAATGCAGATTCATACTCAATACTGTTAAAGCCTACAGCGTTCAGGAGACACTAGACCTCATGAGCCGGCTCCTCGAGAGTAGTGGAGTAATTATTATGCTCCAAAACGGCTTCGGCAGCTTAGAACTAGCTGAAGAGAAGTTCGGGTCGAGGGCTGCGGGAGGAGTAGTCTACTTTGGAGCTGAGAGGGTTTCCGCAAACCACGTAGTCTACCATGGCGGGGAAACCATTATAGCTGGCTGCAGGCTAGGACTCTGCACTGAGCTAATGGAGTTGAACAGGATCTTCAGGCAGAGTGGATTAGACTTCAGAGTTGTATCAAACCTAGACTACTACAGGTGGCTTAAGCTTGCATTAAACGCTGTCGTCAATCCAATAACAGCCATAGCTAGATCCAGGAACAGTATTGTTCTCACTAAGCCTGGGCTAGAGCTGGCTTCACTAATTCTAGCTGAGTTCACGAGAGTCGCGGAGAAGCACGGCTACAAGTTCAACACGGAGAAGCTGCTCGAGCATATTACAAGCGGTGTAAGAGCAACGGGAGATAATATCTCCAGCATGGCTCAAGACGTGTTAAAAGGCTCTATAACGGAAGTAGACTACATTAATGGATTTATTGCTAGAGAGCTTGGAGAAGAACTCTCAGTCAACAGGATTATCACGCTAATAATACACTTAATAGAGCAGGGTACTCGGGCTACTTCAAGCTCGTAGTTAATTTAATTTCAACTCTTCATAATTAGATTAAAGTCGATGAAGGCACGCAGGGGTGTCTGCATGGATCGAGTGACAGTTAGGGATATCGTTAAAATGAAGGGAAGGGAGAAGATAGCTATGATAACAGCATACGATTACATGACAGCTAAGCTCGTAGACCAGGCAGGTGTCGACGCCATCCTGGTGGGAGATAGTGTTGGAATGGTTGTCCACGGCTTCAACTCAACTATACCTGTATCAATGGATATGATGCTCCTACATGTTTCAAGTGTCGCGAGAGCAAGGCCTCGAGCACTAGTCATCGGGGACATGCCTTTCTTAAGCTACGAGACCAGCATCGAGGATGCTGTACGGAACGCCGGCTTAATGATGAAGGCTGGAGCTGATGCCGTGAAACTCGAGGGGGGTTCAGAGATGGCTGACGTAGTGAAAGCACTGGTAAGAGCCGGCATACCTGTAATGGGGCATATAGGACTCACGCCTCAAAGATCATTTCTAATAGGTGGCTACAGGAAGCGTGGTTTAAGCGAGAAGGAGCGAGAGAAGATACTGGAAGATGCAAGAGAGATCGAGAAGGCTGGCGCGTTCTCAATAGTAGTAGAGTATACGGCTGCAGATGTAGCCGGCGAGGTCACAAGGACTTTAAGCATCCCGACAATATGCATTGGGAGCGGCCCCTTCTGCGATGGCCAGGTATTAGTAGTGAACGATATACTCGGGTTAACTGAGAATCCACCTCCATTCGCTAAAGTGTACGCTGACCTCAGAAGCATTATAGTAAACGCTGTCAGCAGCTACGTAAGGGATGTTAAAAGCGGCTTGTTCCCTGAAGAGAAGCACTACTTCTACTCTAAGAAGACCTAGTTCTCCTCCTTAATGATATACTCAATCCTAGCACAACAACATCTCTGTTAAACAAGTATACAGCCAAAGCTATCAAGAATACTGTTGCAGCAATAGAAGTAGAGACTGAGATCACTGCAAGCTCATAGCGGCCTGAAAGCACTGAGTTAACTACTACAAGGGGTATAAGAGTAATGGATGTACCAGCGAGTACTGCTGTCAAGCTATTCAACGGGATCCCGAGGAACATTGCAGCGAAGCTGATACCCATAAACAGTAATACTACTGGAGTGGAGAGGATGCCGGCTGCTCTTTCATCAGTTATAACCGCACCGATCACAACACCTATTGCACCCGAGTACACTAACCCTAGTACTAGCACAGCGATCACTACTAGAATATCGCTTAATCCTACGATACCTAGCAGGAAGGATGGTACACGTGAATCTTCCCCGCCGGGTAGGGGGGCACTGCCTTCAATCGAAGAGAACATTAAGAGCATTCCAGTCATGTAGACTACACCGGTGATAATCGAGGCTACTACAGCGCCAGCCATCTTCGCTAACACCACGCTTCTACGCGGTATTGGCTGCGCTAGAAGCATCTCGAAGGCCTTCTCAGCCTTCTCGACAGCAGTTGCCTGGGCAGCATATGTAACGTTCAAGCCTATGACAATACCTAGTAGCATTGGCACCATGGTGAAAAAGCCTACTAGCGTTGAGAACTCGGCTTCTGAGAGGACTCTACCATACATGATCACAGACCCCTCTACTACAACCCGTGTACCCGGCTGGATGGTGATATTGTATAGCTGGCCGACTGCTACTGGTAGGAGCTCTGATATAGTAGAAGCTATGTTCTGCAGGATGAGTAATCTAGCTTGACTTGAAATAGGAGAAATGTCTTCTACTCTAACCTCACCCTTCAATACTGCTACTCTTCCAGGCGATGTAGCATTCTCCGTGAAACCTCGTGGTATTAGTACTGCGACTCCTGTCTCCTTTAGTGCTTCAGGTAGACTACTATAGACTTTCACGCTGCCATTACTGTACTCTACGAGCGTGTCAACCAGCTTGCTGACTAAAGCTGTATTCTCTTCAATCACCAGGCCTGCTGAGAGCGAGCTAGCCTCTCTCACAGACTCTACTCCCGTCTTGATCACGCTGCCTAGTGAAGGATAGAAGACCATTAATATCACTAGTGAGGCAATGAAAACCGGGTTCTTCAGGAAGCTTTTTACCTCCCTTATAACAAGCTGTTTTAACACCACTGGGTTCAAGCCTCCCCTTCAGCCTTCAGCTTTACAAATACTTCTTCAAGGTCTCTTCCAGCATACGTGTTCTTCAATTCCTCGACGCTACCCTCAGCTATCAATCTCCCCTTGTAGAGCATCCCCACTCTATCACAGAGCTTCTCCACCTCAAGCATGTTATGGCTGCTTAATAGGACTGTCACTCCATGCTTTCTACTGTATTCTCTAATCAAGCTTCGAGCATAGATGCTTCTCTCTACATCTAATCCTGCTGTGGGCTCATCTAGGATCATGAGCTTCGGCCTGGAGGCTAGCACGACACTCAAAGCTAGTATTCTCTTCATGCCCTTACTATAGGTTTTCACAGGCTTCTTAAGGCTTTCCTCGAGGCCGGAGATTTCTGCAGCTTCATCAATCCTCTCCTCGAGCTCCCTCCCCTTAAACCGTAGTGATAGCATGAAGCGAATGAAATCTAGGCCTGAGAGATCTCTGTATGCTCCAGCCTCCTCGGGCAGGTAGTTAATGAACCTCCTAGCCTTTAAGGGTTCTCTTACAACATTAACCCCGTATACTAGCACTTCGCCTGAGGTAGGCTTGAGTAGCGTGGCTACTATACGGAGAGTCGTAGTTTTACCGCTACCATTAGGACCTATTAAACCGTATACTTCACCCGGCTTCACAGTGAAGCTTAGGCTTCTAACTCCTATGCTTCCGTGAGCATAGATCTTTGTGAGCTTGCTTACTTGAAGGGCATTCATGATACTACCACTCCTAACACCTATAATTTTTTACTCACAGTATATATTCTACAAGCAGCTATTACTACAACCTGGTGGTGAGTATTGCTGAAGTACAAGCTACTCTACCTAGTTCTAGATGGAGCTGGAGACAGCTTAAACGACCCGGTGACGACACTAGAGGCGAGCGTGAAGCCCGGCTTAGACTGGGTGGCTAGAAACAGTAAGTGCGGCTTAATGTATACTGTTGGGAGGGGTGTAGCCCCTGAAAGCGATGAAGCCGTTATCTCTATACTAGGATACGACCCCCATGAAGTCTACACTGGGAGAGGGCCTCTAGAAGCCCTTGGAGCTGGATTAGAGTTCAAGGAAGGCTACGAAGTAGCTTTCAGAGCTAATTTTGCAACCATAAACCCTGAGACCATGGAGATTATTGATAGAAGGGTTGGTAGAAGCCTTACATCACAGGAGGCAAGAGAGCTTGCTAGAGCACTGGATGGATTGGAGGTAGGAGTCCACGAGGGCTACGCGAGAGTTGTAGCTACCATTGGGCATAGAGCTGTAGTGGTATTAGGTAGCAGGAGGAGCAGGCTTTCCGGGATGGTGAGTAACAATGATCCAGCGTATAGAAGGCAGGGTTTAGTAAGCATTGCTGTGCAGTCTCCCTCGAGGAGAATTGAAGAGATCAAGCCTCTCGATAACACAGTTGAAGCGAGAATTACAGCTGAGATAGCTAACGCCTTCTCTAGGAAGGCTGTTGAGATACTGGCAGACCACCCGGTTAACTTGGAGAGAACTAGGAGAGGGCTGCCTCCAGCTAACGCTATTCTCCTTAGGGATGCAGGCGACAGGCTGCCGAAGGCTGTTAAACTCCCAGAGAAGTACGGTTGCAGGTTTGCTGTGCTAGCTGAAATGCCCGTGGAGGTAGGTATTGGAAGAGCTTTCGGAGCAGACACTATTCTAATGGAGCCGCCGTCAGGGGACCCTGCAAGCGACTATGAAGCCAGGTTGAAGGCAACTCTTAGAGCTCTTAGAGACTACGATGTAGTATATGTTCACTTGAAGGGGCCTGATGAGCCAGGACACGATGGAGACCGGGAACTTAAGATTAAGAGGATTGAAGAGATAGATAGGTTCTTCGTGCAACCTCTTCTCGACGAGCTTAAAGAGAGATTCGCATTAATTGTTACAGAGGATCACGCTACACCACCTAGTGTTAGATCCCATACAGACGACCCTGTACCAGTAGCATTCTATATGCCTGGTATAGAACCCGATGGATTAAAGAGGTTCACGGAGAAGGAGTGTAGTAGAGGTAGTCTCGGCATCATAGAGCATGGATGGCTTCTCCTACCAATGATTATTGGCAACTACCTCTCGAAGTAGCAGCCCGGTGGTTTCTTGAAGAAGATACTTGTACCCCTTCATGTTTCAGGGTTATGGATACCCTTTAAGTCACGTGATCTCGTTGAGACGGGAAGCTATGGTGCCGGGTTAAACCTAGATTTATACGTGGAAGCTTACGCTGAGATTGGAGAGTGCGGAATATACTTGAATAACATGAGGGTTCTGGAGGAGCAGTCCGGGAGAATATGCAGGGATAGTGGTTTAAGCATCCTGGTGAGAGCTCAATCCCCTGTTGGCTTAGGCAAGGGCTTCGGGGTGTCAGCCAGCCTGCTTATAGCTCATGCTTTAGCAGCATTTCATGCGAGAAGACTTCCCTCGCTAAAAGCTCTCCAGGAAGCACACGTTGTTGAAGTAGAATACTCTACAGGGCTTGGAGATGTTCTCTCAGAGTACACTGGTGGATTCGCTCTACGCTTGAAGCCTGGGGCTCCAGGCATAGGGTTAGCTCATAGAGTCCTGCTCCACGAGAAGCCGCTGCTAGTAGTAGCTGAACTCCCCTGGAGTGAGCCTACCGGGAGGATGCTCTCTAGGATTAGTAGTGGTTTATACGAAGAAGCCTATACGTTCTTCAGGAGAGTAGTGGAGACAGAGGATCTCGCCGACTTCTTCCACTACTCTCAAGTCTTTACGAGAAGGATATTCGACTATAAGCCTGTAGATGACTTGCTGAAAAAAGCAAGAGGCGTGATCTCATACTATCTTAAAAAGGCCGCGTTAATCGTGTGGGTTGAAAGAGAGAGTGCCAGCAACGTAGTAGAGCTACTCGAGGAGAGAGGCTTAAAGGTTTTCAAGTCAACGATATCTGATAGAGGTGTTACAGTTGATAATACCTCAGAATCACCCGAGAAGGGAAAGCCTGCTTATAAGGGAAAGACTGGTTGAAGGCTTCAGGAAGGGGATTGTCGCCCCTGAAGGCTTAATCGCTCATGGTAGAGGCGAATGCTTCGACTACCTTCTAGGCGAGAGAACTCATGGATTCGCTTTAAAGGCGGTAGAAGCTGCTGCAGCCTTCCTGCTCCTAGCTAAGCACCCAGTGATCTCAGTTAATGGTAACACAGCGGCTTTAACACCACGAGAGATAGTAGAGCTAGCCGAGGAGACATGTGCTAAAATCGAGGTAAATCTCTTCTACAGGACGAGGGAGAGAGAGGAAGCTATAGCACAATACCTTATAGAGCACGGAGCTAGAGAGGTACTAGGAGTTGGTAGTGATGCATCAGCAACTATACCAGAGCTCTTCAGCGAGAGGAGGCGTGTAAGCCCTCGTGGAATACTTATAGCAGATGTAGTTTTAGTCCCATTAGAGGATGGGGATAGAACAGAGGCTTTAAGAAGAATGGGGAAAACGGTTATAGCAGTAGACTTAAACCCGCTTTCCAGGACAGCGCGTGCAGCCTCAGTGACTATAGTGGATAACGTAGTGAGAGCTATGCCGCTACTAGTTAGAGAGGTCAGAAGACTTAAAAGCATGAATAGAGACGAGCTGAAAAGTATTACTGGAAACTACGATAACAATAAAGTGCTCCAGGAAGCCTTGAAAGTCATTCTAGAGAGGCTTAGAGAACTCTCAACATCAACTCTAACACTTACACCATAAACTGTAACCCTATAGCATGAGTTCAACTCTAGTTTTAATTTCATTTCACCATGATATAATCTTCTGGGAACAGTCTTGAAGACCTGCCTGTTAACCGGGCTTGTAGGCTTCGAGTTCAACGGTCCCAGCGTCCACGCTGTTACCCGCTCGCTAACAACTCTCTTCTCCCGCCGGTATCTACCAGACCCAGAGTTAGATGATAGCTGTAATAGCATTGATGTAGAAGTAATGTGGATTGATGGAAGAGGCTTTAACGTGCTGGCTGCATGGTATAGCCGTGAACTCCTTCACCAGCCGGATAGGTATATCATTGAAGGAGGGCCTGCTGAACCATATACTAATGAATCTCCTGTTTTCTTTGTTCTTCAAGCGCTTGCACGAAGACTCATCATTAAGGGGCAAGTCCTATTAACAGACTCTGTAAGCATATACCTGCCTAGTACTGGTGAAGCTGTTCTCCTACTAGGCTATCCTCATACAGGTAAAAGCACGATATCAAGCATAGCATTCTCAAAAGGCTTCACAGTATTGTCAACCGAGAACACTATCGTAGATGTTGATGAGAAGGGTTTACTAGTGAGGTCGGGTTCCTCTACGCTGGTATTCGATCCTGTAGTCAGAAGACTCTACGGGGTTGAACTACTATCACACGAAACCACTAGGCATGGCTATGAAGTTGTTGATGCTGGAAGCACTGAGAGATCTAGTCTCCTTCGCAGAGGTGTAAGAGTATCCTCTATATACGTTCTCCACACGAACTTCTCGAGTAGTGGTGTATCGCTCACGCCTGTTAAGGGAAGGAAAATAGGTAAAACTCTATGGTATTTTGCTACCAGTGTATTAAGAGGCGTGGATTTCTACGAGCCTGCACCCCTGGATATACCTATGGATTACCCAGTGAAAAATAACTTGCTCCGATTCCTGGAGAATGCTCAGAGAAACTATAATGGCAGGATGCTTGAAGTCTACGGATCTCCTCTCGAGGTCTTCAACGAGATTATTGCTCGCGAAGCCTCTCAGCGATGAAGTCGCCTATGAGCCTGGCTACTTCAGGCTTAAACCTGTAGCCTTTCTCTACTACTTTCTCCTTGCTTGCAATAACCACGTCTAGTAGCTCCTTGCCGAAGCCTGCTCCCTCAGATAGAATATTATTGCCTACTGCTAGATCAGCATTGTAGTCTCTTGCTTTAAGCAGAGTTTTCTCGATGAGATCCTCTCCTCCACTAGTCTCAGCTGCGAAAACCACTGTCACCCTAGGCTTACTGGCTACATGCTTTATGACTTTAGGTGTCTCCTCTAATCTCAACTCTAGGACGGGGTTCTCCCTGGTTGATACCTTAACAGGTGATTTCACTGCCGGCTTATAGTCTGCTGGAGCAGCTGCAAAGACTGCTGCATCATACCTGCTACTAGATGTAAGCTCTCTAACTACTCTAGCCATATCTTCTGTTGTTTCAACTGGAATCCTGTTAACCATGTAGGGTGGGTTGACAGCTAGGGGCCCGTGGACTAAGTCTACTCTAGCACCCCTGCACGCTAGCTCTCTAGCTACTATCACCCCCATTAATCCACTACTAGGGTTTGTTAAGACTCTCACGGGATCCAAGTACTCTCTTGTCGGGCCGGCTGTAACAAGTATTCTTCTCCCCTTTAAGTCTACTCCTCTATTAACTACAGCCTCCACGCAGTGGGATAGGTCGTCTACCGGGGGGAACTTGGCTTTATCCTCCTCTATCATTGGAGGTATTACTATTGCACCATACTCCTCTAGTATTTCAAGCGCGCGCTTATACTGCGGTGAGTTCATTAAGCGTATATTCATTGCTGGCACGAAGATAGTCTTCTTGCCGGAGCCCATCATTGTCACTACTGTGAGCGTTAAGAGCTCGTCGAGTACTCCATAGGCTATTTTACTCATAGTGTTAAGAGTGGCTGGTGCTATAACTACTGCATCACCCCAGTGCGCTAGATCTATGTGCTCTGTCTCCCCGCTCATCTCGTAGAGGGGTTTCTCGCCGATCGCCCAGTGAACTAAGTCAACACCTATTAGTCTAAGTGAGCTCTTAGTCATTACAGCTCTAATTCTTCCCCCCATTCGTATTAGTCTCCGCGCTAGATCAATGGACTTATATATGGAGGAGCTTGCAGTCAACCCTAAGACTATCCTCCTACCCTGTAGCGGCTGGTAAGCATATCTTCGCAGCTCCTCTACCATGGAGAATCCCACATCGTTTATACCCCGAGTAACTTAATATATAATCTTGCTATAATTTGCAGATTGAATTTCAAGGGTGACTTCAGGGATTCAGCTATGAGTAAAGAAGATCATGCATATCACGTTGATACACTGCTAAATACAGCTCTTGAGAAACTGCGGAGAGAAGCACCAGGCTATAAAGTTAGAAACGCGGTTGAAAACGATATTGATAGAATCATAGAGATCAACATGGTGTCGCTACCTGAACACTATCCTCGCAGCTTCTTCATGGACCTCTACGAGAATTACAGTAAAGCATTCTATGTTGCTGAATCTCCAAGCGGCGAGATCGTGGGGTACGTGATGACTAGGATTGAGTGGAAGCCTGGCTTTACGCGTAGACTTCTAGCGAGAAGCGGCCATGTAGTCAGTATAGCAGTTCTAAGCGAGCATAGAGGACGGGGTCTCGGCTATGCTTTAATGGCTCATGCAATGCACTCAATGTACTACCACTATAAGTGTAGTGAAACTTATCTCGAGGTAAGAGTTTCCAATACGCCGGCAATATCTCTCTACGAGAAACTAGGCTACAGGAAAGTGAAGATTGAGAAAGGATACTATCTTGATGGAGAAGATGCATACGTGATGGCTCGGGGGCTTCCAGCCATCTTAATTAATAACTCTCCGTGAAGAATGGTGACTTAATAGAGCACTGGTGAGACAGGAATGACTGAGAGTATAGCTGGCATAATGAATGACAGCAGGGTTGGTGAGCGCGTCTGCGTGAGAGGCTGGATATACAGGAGGAGCGTGGTGGGTGGGAAAGCCTTCGTTAGAGTTAGAGACTCTACTGGAGTAATCCAGGTGGTTGTAGACTCCTCGAAGCTCGGCGAAGAACTCGTCAGAGAGTTAAAGAACATAGGCTTAGAGGCTAGTGTCTCAGCATGCGGAATCCTCGAGAAGGAGCCGCGTGCTCCAGGAGGCTACGAGATAGAAGCTGACTCCTTTAGGATCATCGGCTCCAGCAGGGACTTCCCGATTAAAGGCGGCGAGGGACTCGAATACTTGATGGATAACAGGCACTTATGGCTTAGAAGCCCTCGCTTCGCGAAGATCTTTAAAGTTAAGCATACAATCATTCAAGCCGGGCGAGAATACTTTACATCCAACGGCTGGTGGGAGGTTAACCCGCCTATACTAACAGCCTCAGCCTGCGAGGGGGGTGCAACACTCTTCCCAGTCCAGTACTTCGAGCAAACAGCCTACCTCAGTCAAAGCGCGCAGCTATACCTTGAAGCCTTAATCTACGTGCTCGAAAAAGTCTGGAGTTTAACCCCTAGTTTTAGAGCCGAGAAATCTAGGACACGCCGTCATCTCGCAGAGTACTGGCATCTCGAGCCGGAGGCAGCATGGTATAGCATGGAGGATATGATGAAGGTTGCCGAAGAGCTAGTCGCCTACATAGTCAGGAGAGTTGTCGAGGAAAGAAGAAGCGAGCTCACCGACCTAGGCAGAGATATTGAGAAGCTTAAGCCTGCAATGGAGCCACCATACCCGAGGATAAAATACGATGAAGCAATCGAGATCCTCCAAAGCAAAGGGGTTCAAATAAAATGGGGTGACGACCTGGGAGCAGACGAAGAGAAGATCCTCTCGGTAGAATTCGATAAACCCTTCTTCATCACGCACTTCCCGAAGCAAATTAAAAGCTTCTATATGAAGCTTGATCCATCGAATCCTAACGTCGTCTTGGGATTCGATCTTCTAGCTCCTGAAGGCTACGGGGAGATAATAGGAGGCGGGGAAAGAGAAGACGACTACGATAGACTCTACAATAGGATAATTGAGCAGGGTTTAAACCCCAGCGACTACAAGTGGTACCTCGACCTGAGGAAATACGGGAGTGTACAGCACAGCGGCTTCGGTCTCGGGGTAGAGAGAGTAGCCATGTGGATCATGGGCTTAGAGCATATAAGAGATACACTACCGTTCCCAAGGTATAGGGGGAGGATTTATCCCTAGGGAGTTTAATGCTAGGATTGGAGACCTAGTCCTCGAGAGACTGCGGAAAGCCCACTTGCTCAGACAGGAGGAGTTCGTGGTTTCAGACGAGAATATTGATTCAAGCAGTCTATTTGAAGTACTAGTTGCAGTAGTTCTAAGCCAGAACACAAGTGATAAGAACGCTGTGAAAGCGCTCATCAGGCTCAGGGAAGCTCTCGGAGGTAAGATAACACCTTCAGCACTCCTCTCAGCGAGCCTAGAGGTCGTCGAGGATTCCTTGAAGCCTGCCGGAATGCACAGGAGGAGGGCTAGAGTGCTTAAAGAGCTCGCAGAATACTTCAGCAAGCCTGGCTTCAGCGAGGAGTTAACCAGCAGGATTACACGTGAAGGCAGCGTTGAGAAGGCGCGGGAACTCCTAGTGAAGCTCCCAGGAGTCGGCTATAAGACAGCCGACGTAGTACTCCTACGCTTCTTCGGCAAGCCTGTTTTCCCCGTGGACACACATATAGCCAGGATAACCAACAGGCTGGGCTTCACCTCGAGTAGAAGATACCTGGATATATCGAGATTCTGGATGGAGAATACTTCACCATCCAACTACCTTGATTTACACCTCTACCTTATAACACATGGTAGAAGAGTATGCAGGGCTCGAAACCCCCTCTGCAGTAAGTGCGTTCTCAGAGATATCTGTAGCTATACAGGTAGAACTCGATCAGCATAAAAGCTTATGATTCTAACCTGCCTGCTACTCCAATATTTTAATCCTTCAACACACAATGCTATTCGTCACCAGGAGAAACAACTCTTAAAGTGCAGTCTATGACCAGAGGCTCCCTGGTGAAAGAGCTCGCGAGGAAAGTGCTTGGAGAGGAAGCTGCGAGGAAAGTATGGAGAAGAGTAGAGTTCATTGGAGATTTAGCATTAATTAGAGTGCCGTTAGGCTTAGACCCAGAGGTTCTCAAGCCTCTTGGAGAAGAGCTACTCAAACACTTCAACTTCGTTAAGAGTGTCTGGGCTGCTATTCCAGGTGTTAAAGGAGAGTACAGGCTTAGAGACCACGTGCTACTCGCTGGGGAGCCTAGGAGTGAGACTCTCTACAGGGAGCATGGCTGTTCATTTAAGATAGATATAAATAAAGTCTACGTTTCTCCTAGTCTTAACTACGAGCATATTAGGATTGCCAGGCTCGTGAAACCCGGCGAAGTAGTTCTCAACATGTTCGCTGGAGCTGGGCTATTCAGCATAATAATTGCTAAGCACGCTAAGCCGAGGAAAGTATACAGTATTGATATAAACCCCTATGCTTACTACTACATGGTGGAGAACATAAGGTTGAACCACGTGGAGGACATCGTCGAACCCATACTCGGGGATGCAGCTGTAGTCGTGGAGTCAAAGCTCGCTAACTCCAGTGATAGGGTTTTAATGCCGTTTCCGGAGCTAGCTCTCGAATACCTTGATAAAGCATTAAGGGCTTTAAGAGACGGGAGAGGCTGGATACACGTATACCTTCATGTCAAAGCGTTGAAAGGCGAGGACTACAGGGTTAAAGCTAGAGAAATACTCGCGGAGAGGCTAACAAACCTTAAGGTAGGAGAGTACAGGATTACAGGCTTACGGAAGATCAGGAATGTGGGGCCACGCTTACACCAGGTGGTAATAGATGTTGAGATACCATGATACACTAGCACTTATAGCAGTAGCAGTCATAGTGGTAGCACTCTATACAACAGCACCTTCTACCTCAATCCAGCAGGCTCAAAGTCTTCTCCACACTAAGTGTGCAACCCTCTACTTCCTTAACGCCATAGACATCTATAATTCAACAGTAAATGATACCTTGATCCTTGAGACTCCAGGTAATATTACCTTAGATGAAGGATTCCAGCAGACAGTGGAAGCCCTGCTAGCATATAATGTCGTCTTCAATGACTCCTCTAAGCAGTTCACTTTTAATACCTCTATAGGCCGAGGATTCTTCGGGTTCTTCACATCTAGGATAACAGTCTGCTACCCGGATGGTAGTAGTCTCCTAGAATACTATAAGTTAGCATTCAGAAACCCTATGTACTCGCCGAGCCTGAATGCAAGCATGCCGAGTGATCTCGTGGAGAAGTATGTTAGACAACCGTACAGTAAGATTGCTGAGGTTGTAGTACCAGCTTTCGAGAAATGGTTTAATGAAACCCATGGGATACCGGTTTCCTCGGCAAGTAGTCTAGGATTAGCTGTTAATGCAGCCTACTTCGTATACCGAGAGTACTTCACTTATAATGGTTCATCAATACCTCGGTCAATAGATGAAGTCATCTCGACAGGACAAGGGGACTGTGATGATCTATCGAGAGTTCTCGTTGAGCTATTAAACTACTATCATATACCGGCTTTAATCGCTTACGGGTACGTCTACATACCAGACATTAATGAGAGCGGGGTATTCACCACTAGTATAGAGAATGTGACCTACGTGTTCCTCTATAACGGTCCACACGCATTTACAGTTGCCTACATCCCGAGCCTCGGATGGCTGTCTCTCGATTTTCTAGCCGGCTCCCTACTTGAATACCCCTTCGTGTTTGAAGGTTACACTCGTGAAACCCTTGTCAACGAGACAAGTGTTGAGGAATTAGTCAACCTGCATAAGGAGATAGATGGGGTGCAGGTCCTCGCAGTCTTAAATGAAAGCGAGTATTTAAGCCTGGTTGCGAGAAGCGAGAGTGCCGTCTCAAGCATCCAGGGGTATGTAGAAGAACTTGCTAGGAGGTACAAGGGTCTAGTGGAGACAAGCACTCAGACGCTTCAAACACAGACAACTGAGAGTACTCCTATTTCGAGCACTACGTTCACGCCGCCACCCACATCTACCTTTGAATCCCCGAGCAGTCCTTCCATGGGTGAATGGAGTAGTAGAGGTACAGGAACACAGTACAAAATAGTGGTACTAGCAGCTCTCCTGGTAGCTGTAGCACTCATATTAACTATACTACTGGTTCTCCCAAGGCTCGTGGAAGCTACTTCTCCTTTCTCCTTCTACTCTTCTCTTTCTCAGCTTCAACCTCAAATGCTCTAACACCGACTCCTAGAAGCTTCCTAGTAACGCTTTCAAGGAATCTGACGTGCACTCCTTTCTGCCCCACGAAGGCTCCATATCCCTCACTAGCTACTTTAACCATGAGGTCTGGTCCAGCGAAATCTACATCAAGGATGTGCTTGTATACCCAGCTTACCGGGTGTACAGCTTTTATCAGTGGTTTAAAGTCTAGTGTCATCTCGACTGCTCTCAGCTTGTAGCCTGTATCCTTCTCAATACTGCTGATTCTCTCCCCGCCTTTACCTATAAGTCTAGCCATGAAGCCTTCTTTGACTATTATCAGGGCATCAGGGGCAGCCTCGCTTTTGATATCATACTGCTTCTTGAACTCCGTGAACTCTACTATAGTAATTAGATCAGCGTCGGGAGCTCTAATCTTAGCTGTATTGAATATCTCTTTCTCGGCTTCACTGAGCTCCCTGGATCTCATCTTCGACTCCAATAGCAGTTTAATTCCTCGTCTAGCTCCAGGTCTAACGATATCTTTTAAGCCGAGGTCTATTACCCTGGCTGTATCCTCACCTAGTAGTATTTCTCTCAGCATGCTTACTGAATCCCTGCTACCCGTTGTCCTCTGGAATACCGGGTCGCCTGCAATTATTAGCCTGCTATTCCTTCCTATCCTCATAACTATCTCTATCGCGCCTTCTACTGGAATGCTTTGAGCATCATCTAGGAAAACTATTGAGTCGTCGAATGTCCTGCCTCTAAGGTAGTGTGAGTCCGCTATAACCAGCATCCCCTTCTTCATTAAGTCCTCGATAGTGCTCCACTCTATGAAACCTGATGTTATATCACGAATATACGTTGAAGCCAGCTCGTAGTACTCCTCGCCTAGATCTGCTGCTGTTAACTCTCTACCACTTACTACATCAACCACCGGACGTGAGATAATGAACCTCTTGTATCTACCGCTCATCACAGAGTCTAAGCCGTATAGTATGCTTAGGAGACTCTTACCTGTACCAGTAGGCCCGAATAAACCTATAATCTCATAGTTCTTATCGCTTAGAGCCTTCACGAACTCCTCCTGGCCAGGGGTCTGCGGGGAGATCTTACTGAATACTCCAGCAGACATGCCTATACCACCCTGAAATCACTACTCACGAGTTTAAATGCAATAATTAAAAGAGCATTTTAACTCTCACTGGCACTAGAAGTAGCAAACGTCTCGCTAAACCTTCTTTACACTACTACACTGGCTTTACGGGTGACAGGAGGAGTGCAGCCCACGAGCTAGACGCTTCTACGAGCAGTAGTGAAGCCTTAAACTCCAGTACCTCAAGCTTGATCTACAGGCTCTCGCGTAGCATGGAAGTTAAGGAGACTCCGATAGTAGTAAGGTTTTACCGCTTAAAATGCGAGAACAGCGTCCCCTATCCCGCCGCCATCATAGAGCTTGGTGCCAACGATTCCTGCCTCTTCTCTCTTAGCTGGCTGAACCCCTACTTTCTCCATTATTGCTGATTTTAGATCGCTTATGGATGGGGCTCTACCTATGAATCTAAGCTTACCGTTAATGTATATTTGCGGGAGATCCATTACTTCAGCTTCCAATGGATCTGTAAACCACACGTGCTCTGGAATAATTTCAACCCACACGCCATATTTATCGAGTAGTTCCTCGGCAACATAGAAGACTCTTCTTAAAGCTTTATCACTCTCCTCACTGAAATCAAGGCGTACTTCAACAATAACCTTGACTACTTTTTCAGCAACATTCATTAGCAACCCCCGTTAGAAATCTCGATGATGTAAAAGTTTTAAAGAGAGAGGGCTAGTTCTCCTTCTTCCTAGAGGGGTGAATGTAGTCTCTCGGAGCTTTCTTGAATACCTCGAGGTATTTTCTTAGTGCTCTAGGAATGGTTACTGTTCCATCCTCATTCTGGTGGTTTTCAAGAATGGCTGTTATAGTTCTCGTGCTCGCTATAGCTGTACTGTTAAGTGTATGCACGAATTCTTTCACCATACCCTTCCTGCGCACCATCCGGATCTTCAGTCTATAGGACTGCCAGTCTGTTGTATTACTGCAGCTAACCATCTCCCTGTATAATCCTTGAGCCGGCATCCATGTCTCCAGATCGTACTTCTTGGCTGCTGGTGCCCCTAGATCCCCGCTTGCTATGTTGACAACTCTATAGGGTAACTCTAAGCCCTGGAATAACTCCTCAGCGTTCCTAATTAACTCCTCCATGAGATCCCAGCTCTCCTCGGGTTTAGCGTAAACGTACTGCTCGACTTTATGGAACTGGTGGACTCTGAATATGCCTTTAAGATCCCTGCTTCCAGCACCAGCCTCCTTCCTAAAACAGGGTGATACACCAGCATACTTCAGTGGTAAATCATCCTCCGGTATCTCGCTGAACGCGTGGAGGGCTGCAAGAGAGTGCTCTGCTGTAGCTATCAAGTATAGATCCTCATCTTCAATCTTGTATATTGCATCCTTGAATGTAGCTAGATCTATGACTCCAGACATGATGTTGCGGCGAAGCATGTAGGGTGGTAGGACAAGCCTGTAGCCCTTGCTTGTCAGATAGTCTATAGCGTACATTAAGAGAGCCATGTCAAGGAATACTATATCGTCGAACAAGTAGTAGAATCTACTTCCAGCGACCTCGCCAGCCTTAATTGTATCGCCTAGCTTAAGCACGTTCTCGAGCATATCGGCGTGGCCGACTGGCTTCCAGTCTATTAGCTCGTAGTCTACTTTAAACCCGTACCTCTCAGTCTGCTGCTTAAACTGCTCAAGGTACTCTCTCCATACTCTTGGTTTACCCCAGAATCTAATAGGGACATTATATGAGTCGTCTGGGCCTATAGGAGTGGAGTCGTGGACTATATTTGGTAGCTTGAGTAGCACCTCCTCCCGCTGCTCCTCGAGCTCTCTTAGCTTTTTCTCCAAGTCTTCTAGCTGGGCTAGAAGCTCCTTCGCTTCTCTTACTCTAGCACTTCTCTCAGGCTCCTGAAGCCTGGGGATCTCCCTGCTTATAACATTATGCTTATGCCTAAGCTCCTGCACCTCGGTTAGTAGTTTACGCCACTCGGCATCCAGCTTGTATGCTTCATCAACTATGCTAGGATCAATATACCGTTTTCTAACATGCTCTTTCAACTTCTCCGGGTTCTCTCTCAGCAAGGCTAAAATACTCCAGGACATAGAGGGATCCCAGCCTAATTAGAGAAGTAATATAGTATCCTCTTTGCTTTAAAAATATATGCTTCTATACTCTACTCTCTAGACTCTTGCATGCTCTTCTCGTACTCCTCTACTATATCGTAGCCGAATCTCTCCTTGAACATCTCTCTACCTTTCTCAGTCATCATGAGAGGTGTCCAGGGAGGCTCATATACTAAGTTTATGTCAGCGTCAACACCAAGCTTCTCTTTTAAGGCATCTATGATCATTAATGGTAGTGTCGTGGCGAGAGGGCAGAACATTGTTGTTAGAGTCATCGTTATCTTCACGTTCTTCTCGTTCACCACCTCGATATTATAGACTAATCCGAGATTGTATACATCTATTCCTATCTCAGGGTCAGCTATAGTCTCCAGCACCTCGATTACCTTCTTCTTCAAGTCATCACTCACTCCACCCACCTCCACCAGGCATTATCCTCCTAAGGTACATTGATTGAAGCTCCTGCGGGGGTATTCTAGCAATTTTAACTGCTACATCGTGTAGGGTTCTCACTTCATCCTCAGTAGCATAATCCAGCGGTATTCCTTTCTGCTGGTTGCGCTCCCATTCGGAGATTAAGCGATCCATAATTGAGGATACCTTGGGGTCAGAGTAGAAGGCTATCTTGTATACCTGCTCGGATGACTCATCAATTAATGCTATAATCTCTCTTTTCAACTTGGATACATCAATGCCTCCTTTCATAAGCTATCTACTCCAGTAGATCCTCCCACTTCAAGCTACTAAATGATGTTAGCCCCTCTTTAATCTTCTCTAGTGCCCATCCAAGCCTCTCCATGAGCACTAGTATGGCTGCTTGAGGCGGTATTACTCCAATCTCTGTCACGATAGCATCAATGTACTCTGGCGGCGTGACATCGAATGAAGGATTCAGCACTTTGACGCCTGGATGGAGCTTCAGCCATTCTTCTGAGACTACCTCTCTGGGGTCTCTGAACTCGATTGGAACTAGCTCTCCTACAAGTGTTACCGGCGAGAACTTGTATGACTCAGCTACAACGTAGACGCGTACTCTAGCTTCCTTCGCTATAGATGCAACCTGGCTGGTGCCTATCTTATTGACTACTGCTCCATTACTAGCTACAGTGTCAGCTCCCACTACAACATAGTCTACATCATTCATCACGTATCTCACAGCGCTGTCGGGTATCTGGATGACGGGCACGCCGTTGCTGAGTAGTTGTGTAGCTGTTATCCTACCCTGGTAGAATGGCCGTGTCTCAGTACTGTATACTTTCACTATTCTTCCCTGACGGTATGCTTCTGTGAGAGTATTCACGGCTACAGTACTATGGCAGTGGGTTAGCACAATAGAGTTCTCCTTGATTCTCTTAGCAGCTATCTCGCTGATCTTCTTCACAGCGTTAAGACTCTCCTCGATAAACCTTTGAGCCGAGCCTATAATAGCGCTTCTAGCCGACTCAAAGTCATCTGAGCTCTTAGCCATGCCTGAGAGAACATACATTACAGCGTTTGGTAGGCTGACAGCTGTAGGCCTAGTTGACACTAGTATGTCTGCCACTCTTCCAATATACTTCTTGAATACCTGGAGGTCCTTGGGGCCGCTGTACTCCTCAGCAGCGATCTTCAATGCCTCTGCGGCTGCACGCCCGATCTTACCTGCCCCGCGTATCCTCATGGTTTTTATTCCATCAGCTATCTCTAGGACTCTCTCGGGGATCTTCAATTCGCTCAACTTGCCCGCCTCCTTACCTCTGATACTATGCTTTCAAAAGGCTTTATCATCAGTGGATAAGAACCATATATCTCACGGATAACTACTGGTATGGCTTGAGGAGCGAACAACCCTTTCTCTGTCACGATAGCATCAATGTACTCTGGCGGCGTGACATCATATAGTGGTGCGAGAGCTGTGTAGTTCTCGGGAAGCTTCCTCCTCTCATCCTCACTCATTAATAGCCTCCAGTCGCCTTCAGGTAGCTTGAGTAGCTCTCCGTAAATTGATTCAACACTGAACTTTAGTGTCGGAGCTACCACGAATACTCTAACTCTCGCTTCGCGAGCCTCTAGGGCGATGATACTGGTACCCACCTTACTGACCACGGCTCCATTAGCGGCTACAGCCTCAGCACCTAGTACAGCTTTATTAATATTCTTCATGAAGAAGCGTACAGCTGAGTCGACTATCAGGTATACTTCAAAGCCTAGTTTCTCGAGGTGCTCAGCCATCAGTAAGCCTTCAAGACCGGGCCTGGACTCAGTCACGTAGACTTTCACGCGGGTCTTGTTGCGGCTGAGGGCTTCGAAGAGTCTTCTGAGAGTTAAGCTATTACTATTAGTTATTACTGCTTCCCCATCGCTAACACGTCTAGCAGCTATCTCGGCTGCTAGTGTAATGCTCTCATTGTATTTTTCAACCAGGCTACTAATGTAATCCTTAATACCTCGCAATCCATTTTCAATGAAGTATTCACCGATTAATCTAAGAGTGTTTAGTGGAGCCATGGAGCTCGGTCTATCCCTTACTACACTCTCATATACTTCAAGGAAGATCCTGGCGAACAGTTTCTCGTCCCCGCTGGCTGCAGTATTCATCAGCGTGGAAGCGATCTCGAATAGAATCTCGGATCCTGTGGCTCTCGGAACTACCCCGTGAAATCCAGAGCTACCCTGCAAGTATAACACCTGCTAATAGCTAGTTCTCCATATTATTGATCTCCTATAATTTCAGCTAGGCTACTTATAAATTCATTGAACTCGCTGCTCCAAGCGTAGGGTATGCTCGCCGTGTAGCGTGGTTTCTTCAAGATATCCACTACACTGGCAACCTCTACGCTCCAAGCCGGCCTTCCGAATGCGAGAGCTCTAACAGCCTGACGGTATCTTGAACCATCGTACAATAGTAGTCTCGTCGGTGCTACAACAAGGACTAGATCAGCATTTAACGAGGAGTCCAGAGGTGTCGAGGAGTTATTGTAGCTCTCAGTCACCACGAAATCATAGTCTCCGAGATCCTCGTAGATACCACCCAGCTCGCTGTGGAGTTCTGTATTGCCGAGAATTCCTGCTACACTCCTACTCTCTACTTCATGGAAGACTGTACTCTCAGCTCTGCTGAACTTGTCTATCAGGGAGTCCAGGATACGGCGGGTGAAATCACCCAGCTTCTCGACATTGTCTCTAACAACATAGTACTCGTCAATACTTTTCGGATGGCTTACTCGCAGTAGAACAGCCTGCGAGACAACACTACTCATGGAATCCACGTAGAATCTCACGGAACCCTGGAATCTCAACAGGTCTAGGGGCATTGTCAGCAAGTCCACGGGGTTTACAAGACGCAGCTTATCTAGTAAGCCGAGTTCCCGTGCAACCACATATGCGTCGTGGCCGACGAGTAACCCAGCCTCTAGAGAAAAAGATATAGTTTCAGCTTGATACCACCCGCTGTGCCCAGCTATAGGCTTGAAATAGAAGACTTTATGCTTCTTCTTCAACTCTCCTGCGAGAGCTCTAGCTACAGTTGTTTTACCAGAATCCTGTGGTAGCAAGCCGACTACAAGCACATGCAATTAATTCAGCCTCGAGCTCCTTCTACACCCTCATAGAGTATATAGGGCTTGAAAAGCACTCTTCAATTTCATCTGGTTTATCTTAGATAGCCAAGCCCTCTTACCAGTCCTCTACCTTCTACATTAAGCGTATAGAAGGCTCTCAGAGCCCTCATAAAACTATACTTCAGGAAGCCCGGGGTTCGAGATACTATAGGGTGAGGGTCGACGCGTGGTAGACTATCCTATAAAAACTTCACCCCCTATATTCTATATATCAAGGGCGATACATATGAGTGCAGCTAAATCTATATTGGCTGTTTCACTCTTATCTCTAATACTAGTGCTCGCTTACGGGAATTCAGTCTCAGCTCAAGTCACACCCAGCGCTGTAGTATACATTTACCTACCCGACTCGAATCATCAAGTAGTCCTCAACATTATAAGAGAAGTATACGGCAACACAACTCCAGTAGGATTCTACCTAGTGGAACCCCAAGAGAATTTAAGCCCCCTCTACTACTTGTACTGGCTGACTACAGGTGTTAAGCCGCATGAAGAAACTGTCACGTACAGGGATGTCAATCAGTCGAGAGTACTAGTATTATGGAATAATACTGCCATGGTGAACAATCCTCTAGTAGACCCCTCCATCAATTCATACTCATACAACCCACTCTACAATCTCACAGGCAAGTATATTCCACCCAGGCTCCTAACTCTAAGAGCTAATGAAAGCATCTACTGGGATGATATAGGCGTGAGCATGCGTGTAAACCTTACTGGCGGCGTGCTAACAATAGAGGTTGGAGAGTACATATGGCAGCTGAATACCTCTCAGAGTAGAGAGCTCACACCTCCCAGAATATACGTTCTCGAGAACAGCACGGGGAGAGTGGAGGCTGGGAACTACACTATGACGTTCTACGTGATCCAGGCAAGTGAAGGGAACATCACTCTATTCTATCCAGGTAGTATTATGATCGGGGTGGGCATGGGTAGCGGTTTAAAGAGCGTTATTGCAGACACTGTAGCATGGAATCTAGTACTAGATTACAGCAGGCTCTTCCTAGAGCTACCTGAGGATGCAGCATCCTGGTGGCTTAATCAAACCATGCTGTCTCTAATAGATGTCTTAAAGCTAGCTTTAAGTAATCCTAGCACGCCAGTGGTACACGTGTATGTGCCTCAGCTATCAGTCTTAAAGAGCATTACAGGAGGGAGTATACCGCAGAAATACTTAGATACAGTATACGAGGGCTTTAGAATGCTTCTTGCATCAGTTAGAGCCAGCCGAGGGAACGCTTTAATAGCAGTATTTGATCCTGGAGGTAGTACTAGTGGATGCGGGTATCTAGCTCTAGTAGGCAGTGGAGTACAGCAGGTGGATTTAACGCTTACGAGCAGCCAGCTAGTCTCCCTGCTTCTAGCTAGTAGCTCAATAACCCCGCTAGGGTATAGTAGCGTGTTGAAAGCTATCTCAGAGAGAGATATTAACATCTCAGAGTTGAATACCAAGATATACGAGTTGAACAACACGATTTCAACGTTAAACCAGACAGTCAGCGAGTTGAATGATAAGCTAGCCACGTGCTCCTCAGAGAATATTCTTCTTAAAGCCAATACAACCAGGATTAACGAGGAACTCAATAGAATCCGAGAGCTCCGTGATCAAGCCCACACGTATGCTACTATAGGGTTAGCGGTCACACTTACAGTAGCTGTAGCACTAGGATTACTCTCACGTCAAGTCGCTCGGAGAAAACACAGCTAGGATTCTTTCCCGCTAAACTACAACTCCTAGCTCTCGGAGCCTCAAGTATATTAGTGCAGCAGCTCCAGCCGACAACAGCATGTTTAAAACTGGATTATTACTCCTCGCTACTCCTAAGGCTACTGAGAAATCCGAGAACGGGTAGAAGATGAACACTTTCTGATAGTTCAGCATATCTGAGAGAACATGGGACAGCCATCCAGCTGCTAGTGCTGAAACTACCAGGAGGCTTTCATGTCTCGGGGAACCCGTGAACCATGATACTAGCAAGACTATAGTAACGAGCACAGCCATAGCGAAGATGTTGTGAAGAGTCTTCCTATGCTTAAACTTCAAGTCTATATCTGGGATAGAGGCTCCTATGCTGGAGACCACTGCTGCAATCATAGATGACTCGAGATCCCAGCCTAGGTACATTCCCACAGCAAAGCCTAGCAGTACATGAGTATCCTTTCTCACTTAAGCCACCTGCCCTCCAGTGTATTCTCCCGCCGGCTTTAAAACTCTCACGGATACCGGCTCCCCTACTACAACCATATCAACCAGCTGCTCTGAGGGGAAGATTCCTGTTTCCACAACACCATGGATAAGCTTTAAGGTGTTGTGGAAGGCTAGGGGGTTCTCGACTGGCTTAACCAGGTGGTAGTCTACTATAAGGTTGCCGTTATCTGAGACTATAGGGCCGTCTTTACCTGAACCTGCACGTATCACTGGTTCGCCGTAACCCAGCTCTTTGAGTTTCCTTAGAGTGTACTTCACAGAGATAGGTATAATCTCTATTGGGATAGGCTTCGCGTAGAGGTAGCTGGCCCCAGTGTACTTCGTGTAATCCACGATGTATACTCTCATCTTGCTTCTCAATGCAAGCGTCTTTTCTCTCAGGAATGCCCCACCTCTTCCTTTTACAAGGTCGAGTCTCCTGGATACTTCATCGGCTCCATCAACATACACGTCTATTTCATCAACTACGGCTGGATCAGCTATACTGGTGAAACCCATGGATGCTAGAGTAATAGCAGTATCCAGTGAGGATGGCACGAGCAGTCTACTCCTTAGGAAATCCCTGCATTTCTCAATGAATACCTTGACTGTTGAACCCGTACCCACACCTATTATCACGGATTCGCTGAAAGCTGTGCTCAAATAGCGGCACGTGTACTCTGATGCGTTTAGTTTAGCCTCATTTATACTACTAGGGGAGGTCATAGAGGTACACTCCCAAGCGGGGGAGCCCGAGGGTAAAATATGCGTGTGCTGAAGCCTCCTGCAGTAGGACTACCCTTCTTCTATGGGTGCTAGGAGGTATGTGACTCTGCCGGAGCCTATCTTGAATTCCAGTTTAAGGGGAGCTTTATCTGACAGCTCAAGGAGCACTGTATCCGAGATGCTTGTAAGGCCTAGTACTGTTGACAGCTTCGCAATATCATACGTGGATTTCGATGGTTTTTTAACGTCTAGTGATATAAGGGCTAGGGAGCCTAGGGTTAGCTTCACTTCGACTTTCCCAGTTCCTTTCGCCCTGAATACTAGCATATCGCTTGAAGAAGCATCTATCTCAACCACGCTGCTAACGCTTTCAGCATCCTCCAGTATCTTCTTGATACTTGATGATGTAAGCTGTGCTGAAGCATTAAACTCTAAGTTGAATTCGGGTATCTCGGGTAGTGAGACCTCGAGGTTTCTAAACCTATATACTCTCCTTGCTATAGCTCCCACTGTAAAGCTAACGTAGTCCCCACTGCTCTCCACGATTAAGTTTTCACCTTTCTTCAGGTTCTTCAACACCTTCTTGAGATTACTGGTTGAAACCCCTACTATTTCCTCCTCGCTAACATTGTACTCGAGGAACATGTCGCTGGGGAGTAGGACCTCAATGTATGATGACTGATCTATGTCGAGGGCTTTCAGTGAAACACCCTCACCTGTAATCCTTAATGCTACTTCGTCGGCTAGCTTGCCGACAGCTCCAATTATCTCCTTGAATACTTTAGCTTCAGGTAAAACAAGCCTGGCCATGGCATTCAGCCTCCATAAGGTAATATTATCATGATATATTTAACTTTTATAGCTCGAAGGAGGAACCATCCTAGCATCTGAAAGCCTGCTCTTCCACTCTGGACTCGTAAACTTGAAGCTGAGAGTAACTTTTCGTTAAAGCCTGGATGGAAGATGGAGAGGTTTTACTTCGAATACATCCATTACATACCTGATGTTAACGAGGAACTCATTGAATTCCCTAGCATTAACGTAGAGCACCCCCTCATAAACTCTTAACGGGGGTGTCTGGAGGGTTAGTATGACTGGTATAACGCTCCTCGCGTACTCTAGTATTCTATACTTACTCTTCAAGTGGTCATAGTATTGTATTATTTTAGCTACGCGCTCTAAGTGCCTGACTCCAGCTTCTATAAGCCTCCCTCTAGTGTTATGCGACCAGTGCTTGCAGTCCACGATTACAGTGAGCCCGCTGGCAGGGTCTACTCCAGTAACATCTACTTCAAGTCTCACGGGTGCTGTTAGAGTCATATTTGATTCAACAAGATATTTATTCTCGCTCATAATGTAGGCTGCAAGCCTCTCGAAGTCCCTCCAGCTGACTACTCTACTAATCCTCTCAACACTAACACCCTGCTCTAGTAGCTTGAGAGCTAGCTCCAAGGGTTTCACGGCTACTACTATTCTACCATTAATATCCACTAGGCCGCTATACTTCTCTAGGATTTCACGGAGCCTCTCCTCCGAGATCCCGTGTAGTGATGAAAGCTCATCTATAAGCATCCTCCTAAACTCAAGTATCTTGAGTAGGATGCTTCTCTCAACACTCATCATGAGGGTCTACCACTTCTAAAGTATTAATCCTGCGAGATAATATTGGCTTAGATAGCATGGATTACTTGACAGGAAGCACGGGTGGGGTTTATTGAGCAACTTAAACCTGGATGAGATGAGGTTAAGTCTCTTAAAGGATGCTGTGAGAGATGTAAGAGTCTCAAGTGATATAAGTGTCTGCGAGCTTGTAGAAAAGCTTGGAGACTCCCATGGATTCATGGCTGGACACATCTATAAGGCATCACGGATACTCTACGAGATGATTACTGATGAAGATGCAATTAGGTTCCTCGCTTTCACTGGTAACATAGTTTCAACCGGGATTCGAGGCATTCTAGCCCAGATGCTGAGGGAAGGCTTCTTCCACGCTGTTATAACAACATGCGGGGCAGTAGACCACGATATAGCTAGGGGGACCGGGCACTCGTACTATAAGGGCGACTGGTTCTACGATGACGCCATGCTTAAAGCCCTGGAGATACATAGACTAGGCAATATACTGATACCATTAGAGAACTACGGGCCTGCAATCGAGAAGTTCGCTAGAAGACTGTTCGAGGAGTTAGTTAAAACTAAGAAGAAGTGGAGTGTGAGCGAGCTCCTCTACGAGGTAGGCAGGAGGATCAGCGATGAAAACAGCATTCTCCGAGCAGCTTTCGAGAAAAGTATACCTGTCTTCGTCCCAGGCTTACTTGACGGCAGCTTTGGATCCCAGTTAGTATTCACGCAGGCTTCAATAGGCTTAGAAGTTGACTTAGTAAGCGATGAGAAGAAGATTGCTGAAATGGTATTCTCATCTAGAAGGCTTGGAGCTCTGATCATAGGGGGAGGGATAAGCAAGCACCATACAATATGGTGGGCTCAGCTAAAGGAGGGATTAGACTACACAATATACGTGACCACTGCAGTAGAATACGATGGAAGCCTTAGCGGAGCGCATCCGAGGGAAGCGGTAAGCTGGGGTAAAGTAAAACCATCCAGTAAGAGCATTGTAGTCTACTCTGATGCAACCATAGCCCTACCGTTAATAGTGGCTGGAGCACTCTGCTTAATGAAGAAGAGGGCTGGTAGTTGAGTGGAATTAGAATACACGTGGGGCTAGATGACGTTGACTCACCTCTAGGAGGCTGTACAACTCATCTAGCCACTAGAATAGCATTCAAGCTTGCTGGTATGAGTGGAGTAAGATTCCTGGACTACCCGAACCTAGTTAGGCTTAACCCGGCTGTACCCTGGAAGACCAGGGGTAATGGTGCTGTAGCCTTAAGACTCGAGGTTGCGGATGAAGGAAGATTGAACGATATAGTAGGCTTCCTGGAGTCAGAGGTAGACGAGTACATCGCTGAGTACCGTAACCCGAAGCATCAACCCTCACTAGTAGTTGTTAAAGGCAGTATACCAGGTTACCTAGAGGTCTACGGTAAGAGAGCACTCTACGACTTCATCCCCTTAAGCCTTGCTTTAAGAGTAGTTGAGAAGCTCGGGGAGGACATCAAGGTATACGCTCCTGCCGGTAAGAGAGGGGTAATAGGGTCTCTAGCAGCAGTAGGGAACCAGATGCTCACCGGAGACTACACGTATGAGCTGCTAGCCTACAGGCTGCGAGAGCGCATTGGTAAACCAAGAATGATTAACGAGGAGAGTATTATTAGAATGGATGCGCTAATGAAAGGGAGAACTATTCTAAACTATGATTACGAGTCGGGGAGACCGTTGATAATACCCAGGGGGCCTGACCCCGTCCTCTATGGGGTTAGAGGTGAAACCCCCAGTGATGTAATCGAAGCAAGCAGGTATATTGAAGTCGAGGAGCCGGTAGAGTACATGGCGATCTACCGTACTAACCAGCATACTGACAGCCATCTCCACGCAGTGGACTCAGTGTGTAGTATCCACCCGTATATGTGCGTGAGAACTACTGCCACTGTATCCGTGAAGCCTCGTAGAATACAGGGAGGCCACGTGATCTTCAAGGTATGTGGTGACTCCTGCTGTATTGATGTAGCAGTCTACGAGCCAGCTAAGCGATTCAGGAGTATAGTAGAGGAGCTTGAGCCGGGTGATAGAGTTGAAATAATGGGGTGTGTGAGGCCTGGTAGCAGCCTGCATGGCCCTACTCTCAACCTCGAAAAGATATGCATTCTAGATCTCGCTGTCAAGGTGATTACCCGCAACCCGCTGTGCCCTAGGTGCGGTAGACGAATGGAGAGTGCTGGTAGAGGTAAGGGCTTCAAGTGTAGGTACTGTGGTTTTAAGTCAACTACACTTGAAAAGGAGAAGCTTGTAGTTGCGAGAAGACTCGAGAGTAAGTGCTACCAGCCGCCTTTCAGCGTTTTCAAGCATCTAATGAGGCCTCTCGAGAGAGCACCAAGGAACAGGGTTTTCACCGAAGAGGAGCTCGTTCAACCATTCGTGTGGAAACCTTAAATTACTTCACCCATCCTTACTTTAACGTGGCCTAACTATAAGCTGTACGGGTGATCGAGTATTGAGAGCCTCGAAGCGTGCATCAAGCCTCCCGGTCAACCCTCAAAGAGTGCTAATAGCTAAAGCTGATGAGCTTGCAAGACGGGGTGTAAAAGTCTACAATTATACTGCTGGTCAACCCGGGCTCCCACCTGATACCACTGCCCTCGAATACTTCATCGAGATGACTAGAAGGGATCCATTCAAGCACTTCAAGTACGTTCCTACACAAGGCCTCCTAGAGTTGAGGACAGCTATCTCAGAGGACTTAAAGAAGTATGGGGGAATAGAGGTTCAACCAAAGGACATCTTGATTACCGCGGGAGGTTCCGATGGACTTGTTATCTCCCTAATCACGCTCCTCGATGAAGGCGACACACTCCTCCTCCTAGACCCCTCGTACAGCGTCTACTGGGATCTAGCCAGGCTACTAGGCTTAAAAGTAGAGACCTGCAAGCAGAGCTTTGAGACAGGCTTCAACCCTGACCCTGAATGCATTAAAAGCAAGCTTGGCTCGAAGGCTAAAGCCATCCTCTTCGCCAGCCCTGATAACCCTACAAGCAGGATTATAAGTAGAGAGGTTGCAGAGACTATTATAGATGTAGCCTACGAGAAGAAGGCGTGGGTCATATATGATGTAGCGTACAAGCATATAGTCTACGAGGGCGAGCATGTATGGCTTGAGAAGCTTGCACCCTCAATGGACTACCTGGTGGTTGTAGGCTCCTTCAGTAAAGACCTAGCGATACCTGGAGGCAGGCTGGGATACGTGTACGGTCCTAGCGATATAGTAGCTGAGATGGTGAAGCTTAAAGGAGTACTAGGGATAGTAGCACCAGTCCCCATGCAGTGGCTTGCATACTACTATCTTACATTAGGCATCAAGGATAAGTATCTACGTGAAGTACTACCAGTATACCGGAGACGCCGTGATGCAGCCTACGAAGCCTTCGCTAGAAGCCTACCCATGGCGAAACTCCATAAGCCTATTGCAAGCATGTATCTATTCCCAGATATAAGCTACTACATGAAGAGGAAGGGGGTATCAAGCGATGTGGAGTTCACATTAAAACTCGTGGAAGAAAAGGCTGTTGCCATGCTACCAGGCTCGATATTCGGTGAAGCAGGGAGAAACCATCTCAGAGTGACATTTGTTACAATGAGTGAAAGCGATCTCGCCGAGGGAATTAAACTACTAGCTGAGTTTGTCGGCGAATCGTAGTCTAGATGATACGAGAACAGCTGATTTTTCCTTTATTATGACAGGTAATGGAAGAGTTAATAATCCTCTGCAAGCCTAGTTATAGAGCAAGCTACATCTATTTAGAGTAGTTCAGGGGGTATGAATGGTTGAGATTGTTGATTTAACGCTTAGAGACGCCCACCAGTCTCTTCTTGCAACCCGTTTGAGAACAGAGGATATGATCCCAATACTCGATAAGATCGATAAAGCCGGCTTTTACAGCATTGAGATGTGGGGAGGCGCTACATTCGACGTCATGATCCGATACTTAAAAGAGGATCCATGGGAAAGGCTGAGAATTATACGTGAGAGAGTTAAGAGAACCAAGCTTCAAATGCTCCTCAGAGGCCAGAATATAGTCGGGTACAGACACTACCCAGACGACCTCGTCGAGAAATTCGTTGAATTATCCTATAAAAACGGGATAGATGTTTTCAGGGTCTTCGACGCCCTCAACGATGTAAGGAACATGAAGACTTCTATAAGGAAAGCAAAGCAGGTGGGAGGAGTAGTTCAGGGTACACTAACCTACACGATAAGTCCTGTCCACACAATCGAGCACTACTTGAAAGTTGCCGAGGAACTTGTCGCCCTGGAAGTAGACCACATAGCCATCAAGGATATGTCGGGTATCCTAGACCCGGAGACAGCCTTCCATCTCGTCAGCGCGCTTAAAAAGGAGTTCAAGATACCGGTCGACGTGCACTCACATTACACTGGAGGACTAGCTGTTGCAACATACTTGAAGGCTGTTGAAGCTGGAGCCGACTTTATTGATACAGCTATCAGCCCTCTAGCATTCGGGACATCACACCCCAGCATTCAGACAATGTACTATGCTCTCCCACATGGGAGTAGACCCCACATAGACCTCTCAGCTGTAAAGGAGATCAGCATATACCTTGAGAAAATTGTTTTCGAGAAATACAAGGAGTTAATTCACCCAAAGATATTCCTGCCAGATCCTAATGTCCTTGAGCACCAGATACCTGGAGGAATGATATCTAACTTCCTAGTGCAGCTGAAGGAGGTTGGCGCTGAAGACAAGCTCGGAGAAGTACTTGAAGAGGTAAAACGAGTGAGAGAGGATCTCGGGTGGCCTCCACTAGTCACGCCGACATCACAAATAGTAGGGGTTCAAGCCGTCCTCAACGTTATCCATGGTCGCTACAAGGTGGTGACTAAGGAGGTAAGAGACTACGTGAAGGGATTCTACGGTAGGCCGCCAGCACCAATAAAAGAAGAGGTAATCAAGCTTGTACTGGGGGATGAGAAGCCGATAGATGTGCGTCCAGCCGACCTCTTAAAGCCCATGTATGATGAGTGCTTTAGAACACTCGTGGAGAAAGGATACTATAGTAGAGAGGAGGATGTGCTAACATACTGCTTATTCCCGGAGATAGCTTTAAAGTTCTTCGAGGAGACCAGGGGGAAGCCTGCTGTCATTGAAGCCTCAAGCACAGGTAGGAGTAGTAGAAGCAGAGATCTATGGGATGAAATACTAGGCTACTAGCAGGTTACTGGGAGATCCCGCAGTGAACGTGAGACTTATCCTCAACCTGCGCTATATACCTAGAAGCGGTTGGGTGATGAGAGGGGTTCCACCCTCAATAGCTGAAAGTGTCGCCGACCACTCGTTTCTGGTATCCCTTATATCAATGGATATTGCTAGAAAGCTATCTCTAAGAGGCTTCCAGCTGGACTACACCCGTGTCCTCTCAATGAGCCTTATTCACGATGCTGCCGAGGCTGTTACAGGTGATGTTGTAAGAGGTGTTAAAGAGAACTTTAAGGAGGGTTTCTCAGCACTAGAGTTAAAGGCTATGGAGGAGTTAGGCCTGAAGGAGTACACCCCGCTGCTCAGCGAGCTGGAGAGAGCTGAAAGCCTGGAGGCGCTTGTAGTCAAAGTCTCCGATGATATTGCAACAGTGCTTGAAGGCTTAAGACTCATTGAAACCGGTTACCGTGGCGTTAAAGAGATAGTTGAAAGCACTAGAAGACACCTCTACGAATTAATCCGTAAGCAGGCTGATGAAAAACTTAGAGGTATCCTAGAGAGTATTGTTGAAGAGTACCTAGCGCAGTTCACTTAATACTATTTTTCAGCGCGTCTATACCATAGCCTACATGTGCAACTAGCTCTATGAAGCCTAGTAGCTCTCTCGCAGTACTCGCAGTGAATTCAACCCTATATGCATCAATCCTCTTGAATACTGGTAGAGCTTCAAGTACATCGGCTACCAGGGAGTCTCTAAGAGTCAACTCGACTCTGTATGGGGTTTGCCACGCGAGCGGCTTAGCAACCCCCTTCTTTAATCTTTCAACAGCTTCGCTCACTCCTTCTCTAAGCCGCTGGATCACGCTGCTTAATCCAGGGTAGATAGCGCTATACCTTGATACACCTTTCTTTAAAGCCACGAATACAGTCCAGGGAGAGTACTCTTCGACCTCAGTATTAAGGTATTCATCCCCTGCTAGAAGAATTACTGGAACACCGTGTTCTCCAGCATACAGGCTGTTTAATATGAACTCGCTAGCTCTTCTACCGTTAACTCTCACCTCAGCGAATGTTCTACCGCTGAAGGTATGGTCGAAGATACCGTGCATTGTTCCAGCTGCTGAATGATAGCCGAGGAAGAGGACTGCGTTGAAACTGGAGTCTAGGAGGGACATCATGCTGATCGAGCGCGGGTAGCCTTGAATCAGTTGAACCCTGCTATCCAGTTCAAGGTAGTCTATGTTAGTCATTAAGCCGTGGCTATCAGCTACGTAAACTTCATTAAAGCCCTTCTTGTAGAGTTCTTCAACAACAACATTAACCAGTTTTGTGACGATACTAGCAGCCCTATTGAACTGGGAACCCCATGGATTAAGCATTGTCGGTGATGGAACACCCGGGAGGCCCTCGAGATCTACTGACACATACGCCTTCATTTACACACACCATGCATACCCTTAGTTCAGAAACACTTAATATCGATAACTCTTAGAGAACCAGAATGCTAAGAAAACCATGGCATAGCGTTAAATCATGACGACTACCGCTTGAAGATATATAAGGGGATTTAGAAAAAGTTATAATCGCAGAGCCGCCTGCCACTCGAAGAGGGTTTGAGTAGCACCTAGCACACGGTGTGTTTTTAAAGCGGATACAGCAATTTTCAGTATTTCCAGCAAGTCAAGTAGACTAGTAATACGAGCAGGATGGTGCAGACCCTGTGGATGAAGCACTATCAAGTACCAGTATTTACTTCAGGGTGGCAGGCGGCGATGAAGCATTTTTCTCTAGCAGCCATCTCGTTGTCTCTTCGTGTGCTTTCTCAACCGCCCTCACTGGATCCCAAGTGCTCCAGAAGTACTTAGCGGTGGCTCCAATGAAGAAGTCGCCTGCTCCTGTCTTATCATTCACTAGAGGGGAGTCATCTACACTAATACTGTAGGATGCTTTATTGTATACTACTCTAATAGGCTTTAGCCTACCTGTTACTACGACTATTGTTCCACCCACGGTATCTTTTAGCTTGTCGACTGCTTCATCAATACTGCTAGTGCACGTGAAGGCTTTCAGCTCGTCTAGATCCATGTGGATTAAGTGGAAGAATCTGAGGAGTCTTATTAAACTGCTACTGCAGGACGCGTAAGTTATTTTTCCATTGCTCTCGGAAACTCTTATGAATCCCTGGATGTCCCCTGCGAGTAGTAGTGTACGGGAGCTTATAGCAGTTAAATGAGATTCATTCACCTCGTGGAAGACCGGGTTGACTATTGCTATATGGCAGAGACTACTACTGAGATTCCAGGGGTATAGCGGGGGAGCCTTCTCCTTTAAATACAGGGTACGTGATGCTCCATTGTATACTAGCTTGAATACCGTTGCTGCAGACGAGTATTGAAGTACTCCGGGAAGCCTGTAGACTGGATGCCCGTGTATTCTAGGAGAGTAAACTGTATACACGCTGACCTTGTAGAGACTACTGCCTTGGAAAGGTAGAGTTGAATAGTATACACCACCTCCATACGCAGTTGTACTCTCACTACCTGCTACTATCCAGTCTAGCGTCGGGTTCCCGTAGACGCATACCTCCAGCAAGCATTACTCCTCCATGCTATCCATGCTAGCAATCTTCTCTATTCTCTTATGCCATCCCCTCAAGTGGTAGGCCTTCAAGTGCTGAATTAGATCATCAAGCGTGTAGAAGAAGGAGTTCTCGAACCTGTAGTCTCCTGCTGGAGGCTTCCCGCCAAGGCATTTTGAGGATGCGTGTATGCAGATAGGGCAGGCTATCAGCCCTGTAACCCTGTCTCTACAGGTTGTGAACGAGATTCCATGGGCTTCCACTTTATAGGGCTCCCATTTAGGCTCCCATGTGTAAGCCAGTGTAAGCCACCTCAGCCGGTTGATCCCTCATCATGCTTCAGGGGGTGTGACTCATCACAAACAGGCTTTAAGCATGTAACGGGATGCTTTCAGGCTAAGCTACTACATGTAGCGTGGCTTAATAACGCTGTTAGTGTAGTCTTCGAGCGTGAACTTATTGGTGTCGAGCTCTACAATCCTGTAGTCTTTTACATGCTTGAGGAACTCGCTGAGAGGCTTTAACGGGAGTGTTACACCTGTTATCCAGTAGTGTATTGGTAGAATGTTCACGGGTTTAACCTCCTCTATAAGCCTCCATGCTTCACCCGGCTCTATTGTAAAGGTGCCGCCAACCGGTATGGCTAGCAGGTCTACGCCTTTAAGCGCTGAGATTACACTGGATCCAGGTATCTCACCTAAATCACCTAGGTGAGCTACCCGCTTGCCATCTACTTCCACGATGTAAACTGTATTCTCTCCTCTAGCTCTACCCTTGAGTTTATCGTGATATGTGAGGAGTCCTGTGACCTTTATGTTATCAACCACCATTTCCCCTCTAAATGATTTAACAACTCTTGTTTTATCCCCTGATACTACGCTTACAGCATTATGGTCGAAGTGGTCGTGTGTGACGAGTACTAGGTCGGCTTTAACCTCTGGTCTCTTAACCCCTATACTGTACCCGTCGTGTGGGTCTATGACTATCGTGTAGCCGTCTCTTCTACGAAGTGATACACAAGCATGTCCATGCCAGGCTACTTCAACCATTTATTCCACCATCTTAGTGTATCTAAGTCACAGGGATGCTTATATGCCTACAGTAGACACAATAGTATTACTGGAAGCAGTTCTAGCATTAATGATTTCAATACCTCAGCTACTCTTCTACACTACTTACGCTTTACTCTCGTGGAGGGCTCTCAAGTATAAACCTCCTACTCCACAGGGCGGCCGGATGGCCCGTGACATATCGTTCATAATACCTGTTAGAAGAGAACCTGTAGAGTACCTTGATGAGGCAGTTAGATACGTTCACAGCCTGGGTATTCCAGGCTACGAGATTATAGTAGTATCAGATGATGATGAAAGCGTTAAACAAGAGCTCTACAGGAGGCTGGATGAGTGGAGGAGGAGCGGCTTAAATGTATGGCTGGTGTGGAGGAGTATGCCTGTAGGCTTCCGCACTGGCGCCTTGAATACAGGCTTGAATCTCTCGAATAAAGACTACATCTACGTGATGGACGTGGATTCCAGGCCTGAGAAGTGCTTCTTTGATAACGGGGTTGCATTACTCGAGGGCAGCGAGGATACCATAGCTGTGGTGGGTAGATGGGAGCCCTTAAACACTAATTCAAGGCTTGGGGAGGCACTAGGATACTCAATGAAGTTCATAGTTAACGCTATATACCGTGGTAGAAGTAGCCTTGGTTTAAGCGTCTTCCCACTGGGAACTGGAACCCTCTATAAGACTAGAGTTCTCAAGAATGTTCTCGGGGGATGGGATCAAGAGAGACTTCAGGATGACATGGAGATCGGGTCGAGAATAATATACCATGGCTTCAACATAGTATACCTTGACTCCTGTGCTATATACGTTGAAAACCCATCCACCTATAAAGCACTACGGATCCAGCAGTCTAGGTGGGCTTACGGTGCTGCTGATACACTAGTATCAAGGTTTAAGCATATAGTTGCATCCAGGCAGCGACTGCTAGGTAAGATAGAAGCCTTATTCTTCCTCTCACAGTACATTGTACCCTCACTAGTTTTCCTTGGAACTCTAGTGCTAGCAGTCTATACCCTTGTGAACCCCGTGGATATTCTAGCGAGATACCTATACTTGATTACAGCTTTACTTCTCGCCGAGGGGTTATTCGGCTGGTTCTACTATAAGAGCATCAGAGAGTACAATAGCTCAGCGTGGAGGACGCTGGTAAACATGGGAAGGGCATCTGCTGTTACAACAGCTCTCTCACCATACTACTTCTATAATACTATTAAAGCAATACTGAGAATTAAAGTAAAGTATGCTAGAACACCTAAAGGAGCATACCAATGGGAGTATAAGAGGCTTAGAATACCATGGGAGATAATAATTGCAGTATTCTTTGCAGCTAGTAGTGTATGGTGTTTAATGCATGGGGTTGTGGTGACAGGGCTATGGATCCTCGTAAACACGCTGGGGTATGCTTACGTAGCCTACAGGTGGCCCCGGGACGTGATCCTCAGCTAGCCTGCTTAGAGTTCTAGGTGGCCCTAGCATACTACTTCAGCCACGCATTAATGTAGCAATAATAAGCGCTATCTATATACTGGTATAAAGAATAGTGTATATTCTATATAGCAGGTGAGGGAAACGCCAGTAGAATACGCCGTAAACGATTACTCCAGTCGCGAAGTACTAGGGGAGCTGAGACCCTACATCAGAGAATGGCTTATCAAGAAGTATGGTGACTTGACTCCCGTCCAGAGGCGAACCCTACCTCTCGTCAAGAAAGGATTCAATATCCTTGTTTCCAGTCCTACTGGAACCGGGAAGACTCTAGCAGTATTCCTTGGCGTGTTAGACAGCATGTACAGGGAGTATGAGGAGAAAGGTGTTCTACCTGAAGGTGTGCACGTAGTATACGTGAGCCCCCTCAGAGCCTTAAACAACGATATGAGGAAGAATCTACTTGAAGCAGTAGAGGGTATCAGAAGAGAGGCTGAGGCTCTAGGCATCAAGCTCCCCTCAATCAAGATCTCTGTAAGGACAAGTGACACTAGCCCGGGAGAAAAGCAGCGAATGACTAGAGACCCACCCCACATACTTATTACAACCCCGGAGAGCCTGGCGATAGCTTTAAACGCCCCTAGATTCCGCGAGAAGCTAGCTAACACTAGAGTAGTAATTGTCGATGAGATACACGAATTAGCATCCAGTAAGAGAGGAAGCCACCTGGCTTTAAGTATTGAGAGACTAGAGGAGCTCGCTAGTAGACCACTACAGAGAATCGGGCTTAGCGCCACTATATCACCACTAGAAGATGTAGCGTTGTTTCTAGTAGGCTACAAGGATAACGGCGAGCCGAGAGACTGCATAATAGTGGATGCTAGATTCGATAAGAAAATGGATATACGTGTGGTAGTGCCTGTGGGAGATGTGGTTAAAGCTTCAGCCGAAGAAATAAATGAAGCCATATACAGGGAGCTGAAGGAGGCTATAAAAAAGCACCGTTCTACGCTAGTCTTCACTAACACTCGGAGTGCTACTGAGAGAGTAGTATTCAGGCTCAGAAAGATCTTTGAGAAGGAGGGAGTACTAGATGTAGATGATATTGAAGCTCATCATAGTAGTCTAAGCAGAAGTGTAAGACTTGAAGTAGAGGAGAAATTAAAGAAAGGAGAGCTTAAAGCCATAGTAAGCTCTACATCACTAGAGCTTGGAATAGACATAGGCTACATAGACCTGGTAGTACTGCTCAGCTCTCCTAAAAGTGTCACAAGACTCCTCCAACGGGTTGGTAGAGCTGGACACCATATAAGGGAGGTTAGCAAGGGTAGGATTATAGCTGTAGACCGCGATGATCTAGTTGAATCCGTAGTGCTAGCAAAGCTGGCTCTCGAGAGGAAGATAGATAGAGTTCGAATACCCCGTAATCCTCTCGACGTCCTTGCCCAGCATGTAGTAGGCATGGCTTTAGAGAGAAAGTGGAGGCTGGAGGAAGCCTACAGGCTTGTAAGGAGAACTTATACATTCCACGATCTCAGCTACGAGGATTTTCTCTCAGTAGTAAGATACCTAGCAGCTAGGCTGGGCGACTTCTACGAGTATCAAAAAGTCTACTCTAAAATCTGGCTTGACGAGAGCGAAGGGGTCTTCGGGAGGAAGAGGAATACGAGGATGATATACTACCAGAACATTGGTGTTATACCAGATGAGAGTAAAGCAAGCGTCTACACTCTTGAAGGCCGGTATGTTGGAGATTTAGAGGAAGCTTTTGTAGAATACCTTACACAAGGAGACCTCTTTGTTCTCGGTGGACGAGTATACAGGTACTTGTACTCTAAAGGCTTTAAGGTCTACGTGGAGCCTGCTGACGGTCAGAAGCCTACAGTTCCATCATGGTTTAGTGAGATGCTTCCACTAGCATACGATTCAGCTGTAGAGGTAGGGAAGTTTAGAAGGATTATCTCTGAGATGCTTGAGGTACAGGGGAGGGAGAAGACTATTGAATTCCTCGTTAGAGAGTACAGGCTGCAAAAGCATGCTGCTGAAGCAGTCTGCGATTACATAATGGAGCAGAAACTCTACACTAATGGGCTTATCCCTTCAGACAACCTCATATTAATCGAGGTATACGATGAATCCTCCCACAGGAATATAATAGTCCACTCGGTCTTCGGGCGTAAAGCTAATGATGCTTTAGCAAGACTCTACGCTTACACTGTGAGCAGGGAGCTGGGAGTTAACATCAGGCTAACCGTGACTGATACCGGCTTCATGCTTACACTGCCAGGTCATCCAGAGGGTAGATGGCTTGAATGGTTCACTTCAATACCAGTTGAGAGTGCATGGGGGATCCTCGAGAAAGTTGTAAGGAAAACTGACCTCTTCAAGAGGAGATTCAGGCATGTAGCAGCCAGGAGCTTCATGCTACTGAGAAAGTATAGGGATACAGAGAGAAGCGTGGAGAAACTACAGGTGAATGCAGAGGAGCTTTTAAAGGCTGTTGAGGAAATACCTGGATTTCCCGTCCTCAAGGAAACCTACAGGGAGATACTAATGGACTACATGCATATTGATGAAGCAGTAGAGATTCTGGAGAAGGTTAGAAGAGGCGATATAAAGGTAGCGCTAGTAGGCCCGGAGGACGTGCCAAGCCCCTTCGCCCACAGTATAGTAGTACACGGGTACAGCGATGTAGTTTTAATGGAGGATATAAGAAGAATGCTGGCGAAGCTACACGAGCTCGTTGAGAAGAAGCTGGCTGAGCAGGCAGGCTTTAAACCAGTGGGCCACTATATTCAAGTTACCTCGAGTATTCAAGATAAGTCACCCGGCATGCTAGCTTAAACTAGGAGGAGAGTTTATTCCGTTTTACTGAGGTCGGGGGGTATGCTGGAGGTTCAGAATCTCACTGTTGAGGTTGGCGGTAGGATTGTGCTTAGAGGTATCTCGTTATCCATCAAGCAGGGTGAGCTCCACTTAGTAATGGGGCCTAATGGTAGTGGTAAATCAACACTTCTAGCGTCAATAATGGGGTTACCCTACTTGAAGGTGGTGTCGGGTAGAATATACTTTAATGGAAGAGATATCACAGAGCTACCAGCCTATGAGAGAGCACGGCTGGGTATAGCTCTAGCCTATCAAAACCCGCCTGAAATCAAGGGGGTGAAACTCAAGGATATTGCTAGATTCATTATCAGTAAGTTTGGATGCGAGGATTCAGGCTTCGTGTCAAAGATGCTCTCAGTAGACCCGCTACTCGAGAGAGATTTGTTTGTAGGTTTTAGTGGCGGTGAGAGAAAGAGAGCCGAGTTATTCCTATCTCTCCTCCAGTCGCCGAAGCTAGCAATGCTTGATGAACCCGATAGCGGTGTTGACGTAGAGAGCATTGAAAGTATTGCTAGAGTCACCGACTTAATCCTCCGTAAAGGTGGCTCGATACTACTAGTCACTCATACAGGCTTAATGGCTAACAAGCTCAGCCGGATAACCAGTGTTCACGTGCTCATTGACGGATCAGTAGTATACACAGGTTCCCCTGATGAAGTCTTACCCGTGATATTCAAGCTTGGGTATAGAAAAGGGGTGGAAGCACTTAGAGGTGGTAGAGAGTGGAAGGGTATAGTTTAGAGGAGGTTAGAAGAGCTCTTTTAAAGCCAGCTGAGTACGGCCCTGACATTAACCTAGATGACTATTCAACCGGAGAGTCGCAGTCAGCGGAAATTAAAAGTGGGGGAGAGGTTCCCGGAGAAGCCGTGAATGCCGGCGGGAGAATAGGCATAGATGCTTCTTCAGCAGCATACATTCAGGTCAACGAGCTAGCCTTGTACCGTATACTGGAGAGAACGCTTGGAAAGTATGGTGTGAGAATTATGCCTACTCGTCTAGCCCTCGAGAAGACAGAGATTGCTAGGAGCCTCGCGTGGAGGCTCGTGGATCCCAGGAGCGATAAGTACACTGCTTCAGTATTCCTTCATGGAGGCGAGTTAGGCTACTTCATATACGTGCCTAAAGGTGTTAAAGTCCCTATACCCATATACACTTGCCTCGCGATAACCGCGAATAGGAGAATACAGTATGCTCACAACATTGTATTCATCGATGAGGGGGCTGAAGCACACCTGGTAACAGGGTGTAGTGTACCCCATGGTGTCAGTGAGGGAGTTCACATAGGGGTCTCAGAATTCTATGTTTCAAGGAGGGCTAGGCTCACGTTTACAATGATACATGCATGGGCTGAAGGAATGCATGTGAGACCTCGGACAGCAGTATGGGTTGATGAAGACGGCGAGTATGTTAGCTACTACATGATTTACAGTAAGATCGCTAGCCTTCAAACGTATCCTAGAGTCGAGCTCTCTGCCGGCGCTAAAGCCTATCTTGCATCAATAATAGCTGGTAGCGGGAGTGGAGTATATGATCAAGGATCCATGGTGCTGCTGAAGGGGAGGGGGAGCTCTGCTGAAATAATCTCTCGTGTAGTTGCAACTGATAGTGCTGAAGTATATGCTAGAAGTAGTATTGAGGCCTATGAGGCTGAAGCGAGAGGCCATATAGAATGCCTTGGATTACAGCTCTCCGAGAAAGCAGTGGTTTCATCACTACCAGCAATAACATCGAGGAAGCCGGGCTCAATTCTAACCCATGAGGCAGCTATAGGCATGATAGCTGAGAGGGAAATTCACTACCTGATGAGCAAAGGGTTCACTGAGAGTGAAGCTAAATCTGTGCTAGTGAGAGGCTTCATGAGTATCAGCGTGCCGGGCATACCACTACCGGTTAGAAAAGAAGTTGAGAGACTCCTAGATATGATCGCTAAGAACGCTACAGGTTGAAATCCCGAGCCCAGTCCACGGCTAGCAGTATAGACCTGGAAGGCTAATAGCGGGGATGTGAAACACAGCTACAACTTCTCGTCTTTAATGCCAAGTATATAGGCTACATAATTGGTTAACACGTGTAGTATGAATATGAGGATAAGTGTCGCCGCGATGAAGTCTAAGTGTTTAACTACCTCCTCTACACCCAATATGAAGTAGACAAGTGTTATCGTTAAAGCAAAAGAGAGCTGGTCTACTACTGGCAGAGGCCTGCCTGGTGGTATACTCAGCCTGCGCTTCACGAAGGCTCCGATTAAATCCCCGGTCATTGCCGAAGCCCCCGTGATTACTGATAGCACCTGGATCCATGGGTCTCCGAGGATGAATCCTAGTGCTGCCCCAGTGATATATGCATTGACTACCCCTATAGCAAAACCCTCCCATGTCTTGTGTCCACCGAAAACTGGTTTTCCATCGATGAATCGCTTTCCCCCGTCAATCAGCTTAGTACCCTTCACGAGGAGGGGGGATGCGTTAGCAATCATGCCTGGGAGGTAGTATTTCGCAGCCCACACTATGTATTCTCCGAGAGCCATGTAATACCCCTCTCAGTAATCACGTACAGGTATTTTCTTCCACTACCTTCCGGCTTAACTATCCTGGCGTATCTTTTATCGCCCATTAAACCTAGATGCACTACTAGATCCGAGTAGTATTTTAAGACGGATTCACCTACAGGCGTATCTTCCCCCTCCTCAGCCTTCACCTTAGCGGACATGAAGGCTTTACCGCCAGTCTCCTCGACACTTTTTCTCAGAGACGCCATGATGTATGCTAGTTTGGAGAGTGCTCCCTCATTGAGTGCTTTAAGCCTGAAGAGCGAGTTAACGCTATCCACGAAGACTCCCTGAAAGCCCTGAAGGCGGATAAATGTAGCTAGATCTACAAGCTTCTCGAGATCATATACTTCAGTAAAGAGACTCCACTCGTAGTCTTCTGGACTAGCAGCTACTCTCTCGTAGTGGAGTGTCCCCTCAGTTGAAATGTAGATGCACTCCTTGTTCCTGCAGAACCTGCTTGCTATTACTAGCAGCATAATGGTTTTCCCAGCCCCGGCTACACCGTAGAATGTGGCTACTGTAGACTTATCTATGAGTTCATCTATCTCGGGGTTCCCTGTGTATAATCCTATAAAAATCACCCTAAGAGTTAATCATAATATCAGGATATCTAATTAGGATTAAACCTGGTGACCCATAGGCTTGCAGAAGCGCCCGCTGGTGATAGCAGTATACGAGCCTAGATGGTTTATCAGGGTCCTCGATATTCTCCGTGAGAGGGGAGTCTACTTCACTCACTACTACTCGAGCAGTGAAGTACCATACGGTAGCGTAGTGTACACTGACCACCCTTTATTCCTAAGAGAAGCCTCAGAGAGAAAGGATTTACTAGTCGTCTACGACCCAGGCCATGAATGCGTTAACCTGGAGAAGGCTATTCTAGCCAGCCACTTGAAGGAGCAGTATTCCGAGCTTGTTGTAGGCGTTGACCCCGGGAGACGCTTAGGCTACATAGTAATAGGTGACGGCGAGTACGTAATGCATGGGTCAGGAGACTATGTAGACCTCCTCAACACGCTATCCTACGTGGCTAGCTGCATACCCGCGGGGAAGTTAGTTGTGAGAGTGGGATCCAAGCATAAAGGAGTGGAGACCGCCCTCCTAATTAGAAAGGATACTGGGTTAAGAGTTGAAGTTGTAGATGAAGACGATACAACTCCTAACCCTCTTAAAACCGGGGAGATGAAGGTCTTCGAGTCGAGGTTAAGGAGGGTAAAGCCCTACAGGGAGAAGGATGTCTATGCAGCATACAAGATAGCTTTAAAGAAGGGTGTTGAGGTGGGGTAAGATTCCGCGTTTAAGCCTCGCTAGAGGCGAGTTTGTTAAGGTATACGGCCCTATGCATATAACTATCACTAAGGGATCAGTGAGTATCCTCTGGAGGACTTTTAGGGAAGGAGAGAGCCTAGTTGTCCACAAATCGAGAAACTATATTATTGAAGCCTTAGAAGACTCAGAGCTCGATGTTAACATGAGTAATGAATCCACTATACAGCCACTAGATGAACAGGACCCCTATAGGATGAGGGTTAATCTAGCACTAGACGTGGTTTCAAGAGGATTTAAGAGAATAGTGGTTATTGGGGGCACGGATTCAGGGAAATCATCTTTTTCAACTCTACTCGTGAATATAGCTATGTCAACAGGCTTAAAGCCAGGCTTGGTAGACGGTGACCTCGGCCAGTCTAATATAGGTCCTCCCGGGTTTATCTCTCTTGGGGTACCTGAGAAGCCAGTCTTATGGAGTAGCGAGATCCCGGTTTACGCAATGAAGTTTATAGGTGATATACGGCCGCAAGGCTATACCCACGTGATTCCCAGGGAGATAAAGTGGCTGCTTAATCTCGCAGAGTCTGCTGGATGTAATATTACAGTAGTGGATACTGATGGCTGGGTTAAGGACCCCGGCGCCGTATACTACAAGCAACACCTGGTTGAAGTAGTGGAACCAGATGTCATAGTAGTTTTCGGTGAGGGTTTAAGCCAGTACTTTAAGCGGTACAAGTTGATTGGTGTTGAGGTATATGAGCTACCAGAACCCTCAGCAAGAAAAATTCGCAGCAGAGAGGAGAGAAGACTGCTGAGAAGCATGAAGTATAGGGATTTCCTGGCGAACGCGCCTTTAAGGAGGATCCCCATGGACTCCATACTCATTAATGGCCATCCACTATTCCACGGGTACCCTGTTGATGCATCTATGCTTGAAGGCCTAGTAGAGGGCAAAGTAGTCTATGCTTCACGGATCCACGGCGAACTGAACATCTATGGATCTATTAAAGCTGTCAGCAGGGAGGAACTAGCTAAGAAGCTAGGGGTAAGCGAGGTGAGAGTCCATAATTTAGGCTTTGAGAAAGGAGTCTACTGTAGTGTAGGCTCTCTAAGAGGAGGAGACTACCCTTGCCTCCTAGAGAAGCTGGACTTCGAGAGTAAGCAGGTTCTAGTTAGAACAGGATTCCAGGGAAAGATAGATATCTTAAAGCTGTCACCTATAAGGCTTAGAGAAGACTACAGCGAGGAGTACATTGGGGCCTGAGAGCTTGAATCTGAAGACTCTCGAAGAACTAGCCGGCAGGCTGGGTAAAAACATAGTTGACATAGGCTTAGTGGAGGAAGGCTACGAGGTCACTAGAGCAGCATGGAGTAATAGAGATAAGGTCGTAGTCTTCAGAGTAAGAGGTAAAGAATGGATTGTAGGCTACTCGAATCTAGTCACTAGAAGACAGGATTTACATGGGCTCTTCAATTCTAAAAGCGATGAGGAACTATATGGAATTCTAGATGCCGCCTTAAATAAGCCTGCCACTCTGAGAAAAGATGACTTCGACAAGTATTTTAAGCGTGCTGAAGGACTACTTGAAACCCTCCCATTCATAAGGTACTACAGGGAAGACGGGGGGTCATACCTCACAAGCTCTATTGTAATAGCATGCACTAGGGAGTTCTGCAATAGTAGCTTCCACAGGATAATGTATCACGAGAGAGGGAAGGCAACAATTAGAATAGTACCCAGGCACCTCCACTATATTGTCTCAAAGAACAGTGAGGAAGGCCGGGATACCCCGGTGGCAGTAGTCCTAGGTGTTAACCCGTTCCAGGAGATAGCATCAGCTATGACACCGCCTCTAGGGGTATTCGAGATTAGCGTGGGAGCAGCCCTTGGTGGCGGCGACCTAGTCGCTGAGACACCCTTATTCAAGATACCAGTTCCAGTTGACTCCAGCATAGTGGTTGAAGGCTTAATAACACGTGAAAGAGATAGAGAAGGGCCCTTCACAGACATTCTAATGCTAGTCGACGAGGAGCGAATGGAGCCTGTCTTCAAGCCTCTCGCTGTATACGTGTCTAGAGTAGAGGATCCAGTCTTTCATGCAATAGTCCCAGGTTCATGGGAACACCAGTTTCTAATGGGCTTTCCTAGGGAGCCAGTCATATACAGCCAGGTGAAGAAGGTTGCACCAGGCTTAAAGTCTGTGAGGTTAACAGAGGGCGGGTCAAGCTGGCTCCACGTAGTTATCTCGCTGAGACAACAGTCGCCGGGGGAAGCCAGGCTAGCCGGTCTTGCAGCTATAACAGCCCACCCAAGCGTCAAGCACGTCATCGTGGTTGATGACGACATAGATGTAGATAATCCATTAATGGTTGAATGGGCTTTAGCAACAAGAATGAAGGGTTCAGAGGATATAATAGTACTCCGCGACCTCAAGGGGAGCACGCTGGATCCTAGGAGCAAGGATGGAGTAGGAGATAAAGTCGTCTTCGTGGCTGTCAAGCCGTTTAACGAGCCTTGGAGTAAGTATAGGAGAGTCGAGGTCCCGTAGATTGTATTTAACACGCCTCCAGGAAGCCATGCTTAAAGGAGAGTACGGTTGGAGTACTGCTAAAGCTGTAGAGATACTAGTTAAAGTCGGGGAATCCATGGGTGCTGAGAGACTAATTGAGATAGTCCACGCGCACGTCTCCGGTGTATCATTTAGTAATATAGGTGTCTACGGTGCCGAGTTCATTAGAGAGCTCTACGAGAAGGGAGGAAGGGCTAGAGTATACACAACCGTGAATCCTGGAGGCGTGGACTACAGCAGCCTGCAATCAATTATAGATAACAGCTTAATGACCCAGCAGGCTGTAATAGATAGTGCTCTCACCGGGATGGGCTTCAAGCCTGTCTTCACCTGCATCCCATACTGGTATAGGCCCCCGGCTCCCGGCGAGCACTTAGCATGGGGTGAGAGTAGTGCTGTTATAGTAGCAAACTCCATCTACGGTGGATTCACGAATAGAGAAGGAGGACCTGTAACTCTAGCTGCAGCTCTCACAGGCTTCACCTATGATGCTGGACTACACAAGCTGGAGAACCGTGTTATAGAGGTAAGTATTGAGGTTTCACGTGAAGCCAGCGGCTACCCTAGTGGGGCGATCGGCCTCTGGATAGGTGAGAACATCCGTGAGAAACCGTTGCTCACCTTCGCCAGGAGGCTTAGTCTACTAGAGCTTAAAGTTCTGTTAGCAGCGATGGCTGCCTCGGGCAGCCATGCACTGGCTGTTATACCAGGCTGGACCCCTCAAGGAACATACAGTTTGGATGTCAGGGAGAATATAACTATTGAAGCAGGCGATCTCGAGAAGTATATTGGAGGAGAGTACTCGCTTAACGGCGAGATACTAGGGTATACTGGGTGCCCTCATTTAAGCTTAGAGGAGATCATGGAGGTAGCCAGGATTCTAAGGAGGAGAGGCTACCGGGCCCCTAGGAGAGGGAAGCTCTTGATAACAATTCCAGCAGAGTACCCTTCAAGATTTAAGTGGATTGTGAGCGAGCTGGTCTCAAGAGGTGTTGAAATAGCTGCAGGCACCTGCCCGGTAGTATCAGTGCTACGCAGGAGGTACGATGTAGTTGTAACTAATAGCGGTAAGGCTGCATTCTACCTTAGGAGAATACATGGGCTGCGGGTTAAGATAGCAGGGCTTAGAGAGGTGGTTGAAGCTGTCTATGGAGAGCTGGCGGGTTAAAGTAGTAGTCGACGGTGACTGCGAGGGGGAGCCAGTACTCGTAGACCAGTACCTAAGCTTCCTAGGAGAGGTAGAACCTGCTAGAGGAGTTGTGAAAACGGAGGGGGAAGAGGTATCTATTAGTGGTAAAGTCCTAGTATTCAAGGGGAGTAGAGGGAGTACTGTAGGCTCCTACATAATCTACGCGCTGAAGCGTCACGGTAAGTCACCAGCCTGCATGATCGTGAAGGAAGTTGAACCCATACTGATAGCAGGATGCATTATAGCTGAGATACCCCTGCTAATCGCAGTAGACTACGAGGAATTCAAGATTTTTTTGAAAGGAAAGAAGCTGTTGAGGTATAAGCGGGGCTCAGGTGTAATCTATGCTGAATAAGGGATACTTTATAGTGCTAGAGGGGGTTGATGGAGCTGGTAAGACAAGCATAGCTTTAAGACTAGTCAGCGAGCTTAATAGAATGGGGTTCAAGGCAGCCTACACCTATGAGCCAACAGACTCCGAGATAGTTAAAGTAATTAAGTCACGCTACAATAACCTGAGGGACCCATACATAGATGCATTAACCTTCGCGCTCGACAGGCTACTACACATTAAGGAGAAGATTAAGCCTCTCCTCGAGGAGCACGCTATAGTAGTCTCTGATAGATACTTCTATAGTAGTGTAGCCTACCAGTCAGCTAGTGGAGCACCATTCGAATGGATCCTAGAGGTAAACAAGTATGCTCTTAAACCAGATCTAGCAGTATACCTGGATGTGGATCCCCAGGAGGGGCTCTCAAGAAAAGCCAGCGCGTCATCTAGATTCCCTGAGTACGAGGAGGTAGAGTTCCTCAGAAGGGTGCGAGAAGCCTATCTTAGGATGGTGGGGATGGGGTTACTCCTGAGTATTAATGCGTCGAGACCCCTAGAACACGTATACGAGGATGTATGGAGGGCTGTATACAGCTTAATATCACGTGGGATGTAAACTACTTTGACTCTTATTAGATTATTTATACTTACACTTAGTGTGAGAACCTCTGGTAGCGTGGCCTCCATGGTAAAGAATAGATAAAGCGTGTGACTGGATTACTATGGCTCGTGAAGACTTAAGTGTTGCATACAGCATCTTCAACAGTGATCAACATGCTGCATCGGTCTTCTACGCTGAGCTTGCATCGCAGAAGGCGGTGAAGGCATTAATAGCTGCTTCAGGCTTTGAGCCTGGTAAGACACATAGGCCGACAGTTGTGTTAAAAGCTTTAATCTCCAGTAGAATTGTTGACTTACCGGTTCCACTATTACTTCTTCAACTAGGTGTTGCTTGTAGTATATGGAGCCGGGGGGGTCCTTAACCCAGCCACTTTATCTCTCTTGGAGTCACGTGGGTTTAGCCTTGTGGCCGTATATCACCTATAAACTTCACTGTGTAAACCGGGATCTCGCTACTCCATAAGAGAATTGCGAGAGGTGAGGAGAAACCATTTCCTGAAAGCGATATAGGTGTGCTCATTATAGTAGAAAGCCTTCCTGAAAAACCCCTCTATTAGGTGGTTTACTACTCTAGAATATAAGGCTGACATAGGGGTAATAGAAGATATATGGTTAACACCTCGAGAACTTCTAGGCGCAGTGGAAGGAGGTTGGGGTGTAATACTAGATGCGCTAGCTGATGGAATAATAATGTATGATAAAGAAGGATTACTGATGAAAGCAAGGGAGATAGTAATGAAGAAGTATCAGAGAATAGGAAGAGAATGGAGGATATGCTAGACGATCACTTACCTGGTAGACTTATGAGGTAGTAAACTCTGAACTACAATCTCTCTACGTGAATACCGGCTTCAAGCCACTGGAGGATAGAAGCTGTAAGATTAAAGCTATGATCTTGAGGGGGGAATGTACTGCTCTTTTCTCAGCATAGACTTCAGCCTTTGGACTCTCTCTAGCACCTCAAGCCATTTCACGATGTCAGCGGCATCTACGTCTACTTCCTCCACTAGTGAGCTTACAGCTTTAATAGCTGCTGCCTCCACTCGATCGAGGAGTGCTGACAACGAGGTCTTAGAGTATACTTCTTTAACCTCTTCTTCTGTTCTAACCACGTGTACTTTACCGTGGATAGGGCATACGATCTCACCACTCTTCAACTTGAAGAGAGGGAGGTTGCATCCCTCAACAGGACAGGTCTCCGGGAGCATTACTGCACCGGACTTAAGGAGTTCAGCCATGATTTTAACTGGGTCTTTTGATGACACTTAAACCACCTCTAAGACTACATTAACATAAGCTTAAAGCTTAATCAAGATTTTAATTTGGAGGTTGCAACTCAATTGAATCTGATAATAAGTAAAGCTGTTGTGGAGAGGTGGGAGGCTTGAGCCGGGCTCCTGACAACGAGGTTAAATTAAGGAGCGCTATATACCTTTTAATGAGTATTATTAATGATACTGCTGTTCCAAGAAATATTAGGAGAGCTGCTACTGAGGCGTTAAATCATTTACGCGATGAGCGGTATACTCTTGGAGTTAGAGCAGCGAACGCTGTAGGAGCATTAGACCAGGTAAGCCAGGATCCAAACATGCCTTTAAGCGCTAGGACAAAGATATGGCAGGTTATAGCAATACTCGAGACAATACATGATTAACGAGGCAGGGCCGGTTGATTCGGGTTAGAGTTAGAGGCATATACTCTACGGCAATAACTAAAATGCTCGCCGAGAAAGGGTATAGGATAGTCCAGGCTAGCGAGAAGATTATGAGCAGGCTGGGTTTAAGCTTCGATAACTCACCTAGTGATGTAACAGTCAAGGACAGCGATGACGGCGACGGAGTAATAGTAGTGGGCTTCCCAGCTGAAACCAGAGAAGTATTCGACTACCTGACCAACATGATACCCTACACTATTAGAGCCCTATCGAAGATAGAACTGTATTCAGTCTACCTGGCTAAAGTAGAGGAGAATAAGGGTGGAGAGTGCACTGTAGACGCTGGTGACTTTAAGGCACAGGTCACCCCGTGCTCTGAGAGACCCGGTGGAAAGCTCATAATAGGTGTGAGAAGGGCCCCCTTATACCCTGGTGAGAGGATAATTGTATCGAGGAGCTTTAGGCTTACAGGCCGGCTAGTAGCATTAATCCACGGTGACTCGAGAGTATATTTCTCGAAGCATATCAGGGATCCTGAGTTGAAGGCGAGGCTAACAGCTATTGCAGCCTCACGCATCGCCGGTAGTGGTCTCGGCGTGCACTTCAGGAGTAGCTCTCGGTTTGCTGGAGTCGAGGATGTACGAGCTGAAATAGACTTCCTGCTAGGAGAATATAGTAGACTGCTATCCCGGGCTAGAGATTCAGAACCCCCGCTTAAACTGTATAGTGGAGAGCTGGTAGGCTATATAGGCTTCACTAGCCTTTCGAAGAGCTTCCTCGATGAGGTGAGAAATACCATAGTGCCGACTGTAATAGGGCATCACTCTCTTCGCTCCATGAACCTCGGGGATCTAGTGGAGCTAGCAGAGCATGCCATCACCTACGGGTGCGATAGAAGTAACATCTCAAGAAGCCTACTGGAGTATGTTCTCCTCAAGATTAGAGAGAAAAATGTAATTCATATTAGGCACATCAAGCCTACAGGTGAAGTATTAGAGTTAACTCCCGGGAGAATTGAAAGTGTGGTTGAAGCACGTGGATCCAGGAGGATACTAGTTAAGCGTGTTATAGCTGGAGGCGGATTCTATGACGGCTTGAACGTGGAGAAGAAGCCGGGTGATGTTGACTACGCGCTCATCCCTCTAGGTGAATCCTTCATCTCGCACAACTACTATAGAGATGGCGTGTGGCTGGGCTCGTACATAAACGTCAACACTCCACCCGAGGTTTCCCCGGGACTTTTAAAGTATCACGACCTTCTTGTGGATGTAGTAGTATCACCTCAGTTAGAAGCTAGGATTATAGACGTAGATAGACTTGAAGATGCCTGCTCGAAGGGATTGCTCAGCCATCAGCTATGTGATCACGCGATGAAGACGGCTGAGAGTATAGCTAGGGATCCAGCTCTCTACCTTTATAATCCAGCAAGTTTAATTCAGTGATTCACGGTGCGGGGGTGCCCGAGCTTGGTCAAAGGGGTCGGGCTCAGGACCCGATGGCGTAGGCCTGCGTGGGTTCAAATCCCACCCCCCGCACTAAAAGCTGCTGGGTTACTTGTATAATACTGAGAGAGCTATTGAGAGAGCCACGAGTACTCCTCCAGCTAGCTCGTTTCTACTAACCTTTCTACCTCCAGTTTTAAGGGAGAAAGCTTGGCTTAAGACTGGTACAGCTGCTGTAGCTATCGTAGCCTGTGATACATCAATGTACTTTAGTGACTCAAAGTAGAGTGTGCCTCCCACTAGGTATCCTGTTAAACCTGTAAGCATAGTGTACTTAAGCTTCATAGGTGCTTTAACTAGTACTTCTGTTAACCCGTATCTTCTAATAGAGTAGGCTAGCAGGAGGACACCAGATACTAGGAGCCTAGATGAAGCTAGTGCTAGCACATCCAGGTTAAGCCTGCCCACGTAGATCCATGCGAGAATACTCCAGATAGCCCAGAAGAGATTAGCTAGTAGCGCCGCAATTAATCCACTCCTATTAACTGTTAGAAGCATTCCTCTACCATACATCGCGGTATAAACGCCTGCTACAGCTATTAGAACTGGGATCCATGCAAGTAGACTTCTAGAGCCTGGTAGTAGAATCTGCTTAAAAACAAGTGTTGTAGCAACATAAGAGTAGCAGATTACAACAGCCAGAGATGGCCTCAACCTCCTAATTGCTAGTAGGTAGAGAGAGTCACCTACCACTATACCTGTTAACCCGATTACAGTGCCAGCAGCCAGGTACTTAACGGGATTAGCGAGTAGTTCCCCGAGTGATAGAGGGAGGAGTAGTAAGCCGGCTAAAAGTGCTCTCAGCCCGTTAGCTGTGAAGCTACTATAGCTATCACTATCCATCGATATGAGTAGGGGTGTAAGAGACCATAAAACCACACTGATACTCACATAGGTTAAACCAGTAAGCACGTCTAGCGCCATTACTACCACCGAGTTTAACGGATGGTTTTAGGTAGTTTTTTAAGCTGTGAATTCAGAATATATTAGCTTGGTGTACATGATGGAATTAATCACGCTAATACTTCTTGTGGTATTCCTGCTCTTTATAGTTATTCCACTGCTCTCAGCTTCTATTAAAATCATAAGAGAGTATGAGAGAGTCGTGGTCTTCAGGCTAGGGAGGCTTGTAGGTGCTAAAGGGCCGGGGCTAATCTTCGTAATACCATTCATAGACCAGGTGTCTAAGATTGATTTAAGAATAGTTACAGTTGATGTACCCAGCCAGGAGGTCATAACCAAGGATAACGTGAGCGTTAAGGTTGACGCTGTAATATACTACAGAGTAATTGATCCAATAGCAGCTGTAACCAAAGTAGCCAACTACCACTACTCGGTAAGCCTGCTCGGGCAGACCGTGCTGAGAGATGTTCTAGGGCAGTCAGAGCTAGACGACCTCCTTGAGAAGAGGGAAGAACTCAACAAGAAGATAACAGGGATTCTCGATGAGCTAACAATGCCCTGGGGGATCAAGGTGTCATCTGTGACAATCAAGTCCGTAGAGTTGCCTGAGGGATTAATGAGAGCTATGGCTAAGCAGGCGGAAGCTGAGAGGTGGAGGAGAGCCAGGATCATAGAGGCAGAGGGAGAGAGACAGGCATCTCAGATCCTAGGTGAAGCAGCAAAGATATACGAGGAGCACCCGGTTGCATTAAGACTCAGGGAGCTTCAGACTCTAATCGAGGTTGCCAGGGAGAAGGCCCTCGTAGTTGTAACAGAGACTGGCGCTTCACCCACGGGATCCATGATAGGCGTATATAAGGCTTTAAGGGAGATGGAGAAAGGGGCTGGAGGAGAAGAGAAGAGCAAATGAAAAAGGGGCGGTTAAAGAGTGTACTGGAGGAAGCTACTGTTTTTTCTTCTATTGATACTACAGCTCGCAGTGATTACTGCTACACTATCATTAGCGTCTGGAAGCGAGTCCTCCAGTACTGTAGTTGTAGATAAAGCTATACTACTCGATATAACTCCGCCATTCGACACTATTGACAGCGGAGTTGCTGAGTGCTTCAAGGAAGCATTGAAGACAGCTGAAGCATCCGGCTCTCTGCTAGTATACCGTGTGAACTCTTATGGAGGGCTTCTTGACGCAGGCTTTGATATAGGTGATGCAGTAATGCACTCGAAGATACCTGTTGTAGCATACGTGGAGAGCAAGGCTTTAAGCGCTGGCACGCTGATAATTCTGCCAGCGGATATCATAGTCTTACAGAAAGGGTCAACCATAGGAAGCATGCAGCCTGTTATAGTGGATCCACTAACAGGGAGCATACAGTTCGTTAATGAATCGAAGATACTTAACCCGATAATAGAGAAGGCGAAGACCTATGCTACTAGAGGCAACAGGAATCAGAGTGTAATAGAAGACTTTGTAAGGTACGCTTTAACACTGAACTCCTCGAAGGCTGTCGAGCTGGGTGTAGCAGACTTAGAAGTCGACAGCTTTAGCGACCTGCTGGAAGCCTTAAGAGGCATGCATGTAAAGCTCGGCGGCACCGAGTACGTTTTGAATGTATCATCAATGAAAACGTTTAGCTGTAGTATTAGATCTAGATTCATATCGCTTCTCTCCAACAGCTATCTTGCAAACATTCTTGTCACCATAGGAATGCTTGCATCAATATTTGCTTTAGTTGCAGGTAAACTATCCATCCTCCCATTGACAATCGGGTTACTCTTACTCGGCTTAATAGGTACAGGCTTAAATGCCAACATAGTATCGGTATTCCTTATTCTCCTAGGGTCGATATTACTTGCAGTAGAGATGTTCGTGATACCTGGTTTCGGCGTGGTAGGTGTAAGCGGGATAATACTCTTAGCTCTTGGATTCATGCTGCTGCCGATGTATGTGCCAGTAGGCATTATACCTGCTGAGGAGTATATTACTACCCTAAGAGTATATTTGATCACGGTTTCAACAATACTTGGTGGTGTATTCGGTGTTGTAATCTACAAGGTGGTTGCAGTGAAGCGTAGGAGGCCAATTGAATTCCTCCCAAAGGGGAAGAAGGGGAGAGCACTTGATGAATTAAAGCCTGGTTCGGTAGGCTATGTGATGGTTGAAGGAGAGTATTGGAGGGCTGTCTCCGAGGAGCATGTAATGCCCGGTGAGGAAGTAGTTGTAGAAGATGTGCTTGAAGGCGGTTTATTGAAGGTGAGAAAACTAGTTAAGAATTAAGTGTATCCTTGCCTCTGGGTCGCTCTCCTCAAGCTTGAAGGAGACAATGCTCCAGTATCCTTTGAGGTCAATAGTGTTCTTGCCTTTACTGAGAGCTATGGTATCCTGTTCTAGAAGCTCTGGTGGAAGGCTTAGATCATAGTGGTAGACTACCAGCTTATTAGGTTTACTCAGGTAGGCTACTAGACGAGGCTCCCTGTAGCCTGTTAACGGTATCCCCCCGAAATAGCTATTATTGATCATCCATCCGTAGACCTTGAATACTAAGGGAGGCGGGCTACCAGTAAGCAGTGCATCCTTCCTGATAAACATTAATCCTTTGACACCAGCGTCCACAGGCATGGCGTCCCGGCCTCCTAGATTAGGAGCTGAGGAGTAGCCTAGAATAACTTCATCCCCCTTCACTGTCATACTGGTGACTCTTGCCCCTAGAGCTGCAACTATCCTGGCTTCAGGTGGAGTTATATACACTAGTACCGAGGGGCCTACAATAGTATTATAGTATCTTGCCAGCGAGACTGACTGGCTGCCGGGCTCCTCGAGGCTTAGACCAAAGCCGTGGAGGAGGCCGTGAGTGTAGGCGTTAAAGGGGGCTAGTATACCGCCTCCAAGTATAATAGCGTTGCTTCTATGAGGTGCATATGGGTTTCTACCAAAGTCGAAGAGTCTTACGAATCTGGGTTCCTCGATCCAGGGTTCAACAGGGTTGCCTACAAGCACTCCACCCCGGATGAAGTGGAAGTATCTTGTATACGCGCTTACAGCATAGCCGCTTCCCCGTAGTTCAACCGGGCCTCCATCAACAGATATCCTGCTCCAGGATTCAATAGTGTGCTTTAAGAGCCTGCCGTTAACTAAGTCTACGCATTGAACTCCATCTATACCGCGCCTCCAGTCAGGCTGCATGTCAAAGCACGCATAGTCGAGGAACAGCGAGCCTTTCAACCCGGGTGTATCGCTAATTACAGTAGGCTTTCCTCCTCTACGTGGAAGAGAGTATATACCTAGATTCACGTGGCCATCAGCTCTTCCTAACAGGAGTCTATCACCTATTGGGTCATATATGATCTGGGAGATCTCGCCTGCCCACTTGTATTCATCGTGAATGCTTTCACTCCACAGTAATCGAATACTGTGCTCTGAAATATTGTATACGTGGACGTGACTATACTTGTTCCTGAAGTCTATTTCACCGGAGCCGTTAACTTTACCTTTGAATACTGCGGGATTGTGAACCCATCCACCAAAGAATATCTCGTCATCCACGAAGTCAACGGCATTATATGTGTCGCCACCGGAGGACGGCCCTGGCCCTAGATACTGGAATCTATATACTTCTTCAGTATCATCTCCACGAGAGAAGAATGCTTCAGCTTCCATGGATACTGTATAGTAGAGGACTCCTTTATGGTATGTTAACCCGAATATCCCGCCACTACCCCATTCAGGCCCATATCTCTGAGGATAGTAGTACCTCACGTTGCATCACACTACTTATACTTACAGGGTAGTGAATTAAAAACTTACTCGAAGTAAATACTTGATGCAGGCCTTGTAATACCCTTATCTATAAGCCCCTTATACCTTCTTCCATTAATGTACTTTACTTTTACGTTTCTAGCTGCTAGTCTTGCATCAAACTCCTCTGGGGTAATTAAGCCTGGGTTAAATGCATCAGATGCTACTATGAAGTTAACGTTTAATCCGAAGCTGGGTATCCATGTATCGTATTCAACTATGTACTTGAATACTTTTTTCACGTTTTCGAGAACATAGTCGTACTCCCTCGGGTAGAAGTAGCTGCTTCCAGCTTGTGTTGCTATCACCCCGTTTTCTCTAAGCACCCTCTTAACCTCCCTGTAGAAGTCCTCACTATAGAGGGGTTTAGCTGCATCGCCAGCGTAGGGGTCTGTTAGATCCATTAATACTACATCGAAGTATCCGCTTGGGGCCTCTCTTACATACCTGGCTCCATCCATTATGACTACTCTAGCTCTTGGGTCGTTGAAGCTTCCTTGATGCATGTACTCGAGGTATTTTTTCGAGAACTCTACAACTACGGAGTCTATATCCACCATTACAGCTTCCTTCACGGTTGCATGCTTTAATACTTCTCTGAGGGTTGCGCCTTCACCTCCTCCAATGATTAGTATCCTGGATGGAGCAGGATGCACTATCATGGGGGGATGGACGAGCAGCTCGTGGTATAAGTATTCATCCAGCTCTGTGCTCTGCACAAAGTTATCTATGACGAGTGCTCTACCGAAGCCCTCGAGCTCTACGAGCATTACCTCCTGGTAGGGTGATTTCTCCACTGCGTACACCTTGGTTACATGGAGCATCATTCTAAACTTTCTGCCGGCAGGCTCAACTAAGTATAATCCCTCACAACTCATGTTCTCCCCTCTTTAATCGCTATAAAGTCCTCTACTATCTTATCGCCTGAGCTCGACCCGATCCTAGATGCCCCGGCCGCTATTAATGCTAGCGCGTCGAGCCCGCGTCTTATACCTCCTGCAGCCTTCACGCCTATCCTACCGCTTGATGCCTTGTATAGCAGGGTGACGTCGTGTACTGTTGCACCTGTACCTAGGAATCCCGTTGACGTTTTAACGAAGTCTGCTCCTGATGAAACAATAATATCAGTTGCCTTCTTCTTCTCCTCATCGCTCAGTAGCCCGGTTTCAATGATTACTTTGACTACTTTCACGCCACTTGATTTAGCGGCTTTCACGACTTCCACGATATCTTTTTCAACATACCTGTAGTCCCTGGACTTGAACAAGTTTATGTTCATCACCATGTCTACTTCACTAGCGCCTAACTCAGCTGCTTCCACGGCCTCAGCGACTTTCACCCTGGTGGACGTGTTACCTAGTGGGAAGCCTACTACTACTCCAACTTCAATTGTTCTCCCGGCAAGCTCTCGAACCCTATCTACAAGTGAAAGCGGTATCATGAGTAGCTTAAACCCGTATTTCCTAGTATCCTCAATGTATTTTTCAAGCATCCTTAAATCAGCATCCGGCTTGAGTAGTGTGTGGTCAATCATGCCTGCCAGGGTTCTAGCATTCATTCTCTCCACTAAGTCTTCAAGCAAGCCTGACACCAAGACTACCTTCTAGAGTAAAAGTATTTACATTAATGCTGCTGAATTCTCCTCTTAATTGACTCAGCGTATTTTTCAGCGTCGAGTAGCTGCGTGTACTCGCCTGGATTAGAGGGTTCTATTACAGCTATCCAGCCTTCACCATAAGGGTCTTTATTAATGAGCTCTGGAGCAGTTAGCAGTTTCTCATTAACCTCTACAATTCTTCCGCTTACAGGCGCGTAGTATGATGATGAAGATTTAATTGAGTCTACAATGCCTAGTTCTCCTCCTTTCTCTACAGTCCTCCCTACCTCAGGTAGCTCGACTGATACTATATCCTTGAGTTCCTTCTGAGCGTAGTCTGTTATACCGATCTTCACGCGGCCGCCCTCGAGGAGGGCCCATTCATCGCTCTCAGTGTATCTTCTATCAGTTTTAATAATGTACTTTCTCCCTTTAACCTCTACTGTGATCTCGCTCATAGTATCCACCTGCCAGGCTACATCGTGTATGCGGAAGCTAGATAAAAACTATTTTTCTGCGTGGAGCATTATCTTCAATAATTTAACTTCATCTTCTCTAGTTAGCTTGAAGCCGTAGTGAACTTCAATATAGTTTCTCCTGAATTCTATAACCTTCTCTCTAACTTCAACTGGATCCTTCTTGTCTATGAGAACCATTCTAATGAAGCCTGCTATCTCCTTCATTTCGCTCTCCCTCATACCCCACCTGGTTAGCTCCTGTGTTCCAAGCCTTAAGCCGCTTGGATCCTTGACGTCCTCGGGTTTATCCCATGGCAGCATATTCTTGTTGACTATTATGTACGCTTCTTCAAGTTTCTTGGCTGCCTTTGTTCCCCTTCCTAGATCAGCTACATCTACAACAACCTGGTGGCTTGAAGTATAGCCTTTCGACTCCATTACTACTTTTAATCCTTCAGCTGCTAGGGCTTCTGCTAGAGCTTTAGCGTTTCTAACAACCTGCTTAGCGTACTCAGCTCCCCACAGCTTCATCTCGATTGCTGTTACAGATGTTGCAGCAAGCCTGTGGAGATGGTGGTTTGAAACGAACATTGGGAATACTACTTTCCCGATCTCCTTGTAGTCTTCTTCACTAGCTGTCGCTATAATACCTCCCTGTGGCCCTGGGAATGTTTTATGTGTTGATGAAGTAATTATATCGGCACCAAGCTTTAACGGGTTCTCCCACACTCTCCCTGTGATCAAGCCTAGAACGTGGGCGACGTCGTGTACTACTTTAGCGCCCACGCTGTGAGCAGCTTCAGCTATCTCCTTAGTTGGATGCGGGAAGAGGTAGAGGGAGCCTCCAAGTGTTACGATTTTAGGTTTAACCTCCTCTATGAGCTTCCTCGCTTTATCTACATCGATATTCCACTCCTCTATGTCGAATGGCATGTCGATTTGCTCTATGCCTAGTGCTCCTAGAGTCCCGTACCTCGTATGGCTGACGTGAGCACCTGCCTGTACAGGTGCTACTACAGCTTTATCCCCTGGCTTCGTGAATGCTCTGAAAGCTGATGCATTAGCCGTAGTACCGCTTATAGGCCTTAAATCAACGTACTTAGTGTCGAGGAGCTTGCCCATTAACTCTTGGGCTTTGACTTCTAATTCATCAACGTAAGTGAGTCCCTGGTAGAATCTCTTGAATGGCTTGCCTTCAGCATACCTGTGCATCATGTCATTTAAGTATACGAGCATAGCTAGAGGCGACATCACGTTCTCGCTTGCAATCAAGTTTACTGTTTGGCGCTTACGCCATATAGTGTGATTTATTGTGAGATCTAGTACCTCCTTAAGGTCAGGGTACATCTCCATTAGAGCCTCGAGGCCAAGCGACTCGCCGGACTCGTATGCCATATCCTACACCACTGTATCTACTTGTCTACCCCCTATAACTACCTTTGCTTCTGGATGAAGGGGAAGTCCACTATTCTAGCAGGATACTTCTTTCCTCTAATATCTACTTCAACCTCCTCGCCGAGCAACGCGTACCGGGTGTCAAGGTAAGCCATTGCAATACCTCTATTCAGGATAGGCGAGTACGCGCCACTAGTCACCCATCCAATCCATAAGTCCTCTACGTGGACACTGGCTCCCTGGCGAGGGAAGAGTCTACCAGCCTCCTTCCCCATCTTCAAGCCGACTCTCACCCATCTCACGCCTTCACGCCTGCAAGCTCTTAATGCTTCCTCGCCGATGAACCCCTTCTTCCCCCATGTAATAGCTCCCATTCCATACCTAAGGCTTACAGCACAAGGGTATCTGACGGGGTCCTCCCCATACTCGTGTCCTCCGAGAACAAACCCCATTTCAATGCGTAGTGTATCTCTAGCGATCAACCCGGCGGGCTTTACACCTCTCGAGATTAAAGTATCTACCAGCCTCCTGATCTCTCCGTGATCCCCCCATATCTCGAATCCATCTTCACCCGTCCACCCGCTTCTACTGACAAGGAATACTCTAACACCATGGATCTCCTCATTCAACCGGAACTCGAGGGGTTTTAAGTCCCCAGCCCACTTAGCACCTAGATCCTCTAGGATTTCTGCTGCACGAGGGCCTTGAAGAGCTATCATGGAGTACGTGAAGGTTAAGTCGGAGATTTCAACCTTAAAGTTCTTCTCTCTTCTTACAGCCTCAAGGTGCCCTAGCATTGCTTCTCTAGCTAGAGCATTTACAACTACCAGCCACTCTTCATCGCTTATCTTGTATAGCATTTCATCATCTTTAACTCTAGCCCACTGGTTTAAAGCTAGGGTTGGCCCGCTCATAAAGTACTCTCTCGTCTTACTGATATCCCTGGTGTAAACGTACTGTGCTAGAGGTAGCGCGTCAGGTCCTTTTAGTGATATCCGGCCCATATGGGATACATCGAAGAATCCAGCGTTGCTTCTCACGTTAACGTGTTCTTCAAGCGCGTTGGTAAACCTGTAAGGGACCTCCCAGTCACCGAAGAAGCCTGTCTCAGCTCCTATCCCGGTATAGTATTCGAGTAATGGTATCCTAGGCATGCACTACACCACTACCTATATATCGATACATAGCATAAATATTTACAGGACATTATATCATGTTGACGTGGTGGTGGATACGTTAAGCCATCCCTGGATTCCAAGCTTAACAAGTGAGTCTGTTAGAAGAATGCTAGAGGTAATCGGGGTTAGAGATGTCAGCGAGCTCTTTAATGATATACCTAGAGAGATCCTTCTCGACGAGGAAGCCTGGAGTAAGCTTGAGATTGGAGCAGGAAGGCCTCTCTCAGAGATAGAGGTTAAAGGAATTGTTGATGAGAAGCTAGCACGAAACAAGGTGTTTAATCCACCGCCATTCATGGGTGGCGGCGTCTACCCTCACTACATACCCCCGCTCGTAAAGTATATTATATCGAGAGGAGAGTTCCTTACAGCCTACACGCCTTACCAAGCCGAGATATCTCAGGGTCTCATGCAAGCGCTCTTCGAGTATCAGAGCTTAATAGCCGAGCTGCTGGATATGGACGTAGTCAACGCGTCTATGTATGATTGGGCTTCAGCTGCAGCTGAAGCAGTCCTCATGTCGCTCAGAGTTAGAAAGGGGAGGAGGAAGATCCTGCTTCCAGCTGCTATGAACCCCCTCCACAGAAAGGTTGTTGAAACCTATGTTAAACCCCATAGTGTTAGAGTAGATACTATACCCTACGATGCAGAGACCGGTGCAACCAGTATTGAAGCTGTTAAATCCTTGGTTGATAGTGATACAGCCGCCGTCTACATCCAGTACCCTAACTTCTTCGGGATTATAGAACCCAATGTCAAGGCTATTGGAGAGCTAGCCCACGAGAAGAATGCCATCTTCATTACAGGCGTGTACCCTATGGCTCTAGGCCTGCTCAAGCCGCCTGGAGAGCTGGGTGCTGATATAGCAGTAGGCGATGGACAACCCTTCGGGCTTGGATTAAACTATGGTGGACCGTATCTAGGTATCTTTGCCGTCAGGTACGATGCTAGCTTGATCAGGCAGATGCCGGGTAGAATTATAGGTTTAACGACAACAGTAGATGGTGGTGAGAGAGCCTTCGCAATGATATGGCAGGCGAGAGAGCAGCATATCAGGAGGGAGAAGGCTACATCGAATATATGCACTAATGAAGCCTTAATGGCTGTAGCAGTCGCCGTCTACCTCTCACTAGTCGGCTGGAGCGGGCTTAAACGCCTCGCTGAGCTGATGTATATGAGAGCACACTACGCGTCGCAGAGAATGAGGGAGATCGGCTTAACGAGAGTATTCAAAGCCGACTTCTTCAACGAGTTCCCTATCTCCTTCAACAATACTGGCGTCAGCTACAGGTTCGTGCACGAAGAGCTACTTAAACGCGGGATCCATGGAGGGCTCTACATAGGAGGATACTATCCGGAGCTGGGTGAAACAGCCCTCTACGCGTTCACAGAGCTTCACACCGCTAAAGCTATAGATCGACTAATCAACTCTCTGAAGGAGATACTAGAGGAGGCTGGTAGACGTGTATAGGCAGGCAGGCTTCAAGGAACCCTTAATCTTCGAGATAGGCGGGAAAGGCAGAGTAGGGATACTTATACCTGAACCCGAAGAGGAGGTGCGGAGACTGGTAGACGGGATCAACGTGCCATCAGAGATGAGGAGGAGTAGTGAGCCCAGCCTTCCAGAGCTAAGCGAGATAGAAGTAGCAAGACACTTCACTAATCTAACCCATATGGCATACGGGGTTGACAACGGCCCAGTCCCCCTTGGATCCTGCACTATGAAGTATAACCCTAAGATCGCGTTAGAGGTAGCTAGCGATCAGAGGATAGTGAACCTCCACCCCCTGCAGGATGAGAGGACAGTACAGGGTATCCTGGAGATCCTGTACGAGCTTCAGAAGTGGCTTGCAAGCATCACCGGGATGGATACATGTATTCTTCATCCAGCTGCAGGTGCTCACGGAGAGCTTGCTGGAGTCCTAGTGATTAGAAGGTACCATGAGGTGAAAGGACAGGTAGACAGGAAAACCGAGATAATTATACCTGACAGTGCTCATGGAACCAATCCAGCTAGTGCAGCAATGGCTGGCTTCAAGGTTGTAGAAGTACCCTCAGCTGAGGACGGCAACATAGACATGGAGGCATTGAAATCCGTGGTAGGGGATTCAACTGCTGGATTAATGATAACGAATCCAAGCACTCTAGGCTTGTTCGAAGAACACATCCTCGACATAGCAAGACTGCTACACGAGCATGACGCCCTACTATACTATGATGGAGCAAACCTCAATGGGATAATAGGCTACGCTAGACCCGGCGACATGGGCTTCGACATAGCTCACTTAAACATACATAAAACCTTCGCTGCCCCCCATGGCGGGGGAGGTCCTGGCGCTGGACCAATATGCATTAAGGATAGAGTAGTCGACGAGAAGAGGAATATAAGGTTATCGGATTTAGCCCCCGGCTACAGAGTCATCTACGATGAGGAGGCAGGCCTCTACAGAGTGAAAGCTCCCGGTGAGCATAGCGCGGGATTGCTGAAGGCGTTTCTAGCTAATATAACACCACTGGTATGGGGGTACGTGTATATTCTAAGCATGGGGCCTCAGGGATTAAGAAGAGTTGCAGAGCACGCTGTCCTAGTAACCAACTACTTTATGAAGCTAGTGGAGGGTGTTAGAGGCTATAGTATACCTTATGGTAAAGGTAGATTTAGGAAGCATGAGGTTGTTCTAAGTGCTCAACCAATGATGGAGGAGACAGGGGTTACAGCTGAAGATGTAGCGAAAGGACTACTAGATGCCGGCTTCTACGCTCCAACTATATACTTCCCTCTGATAGTTAAGGAGGCTCTAATGGTGGAGTTCACAGAGTCTGAAACCCCCGAGAATGTTGAGAGGTATGCTGAGAGACTGAAGGAGATAAGTAGAATTGCGTACAGTAATCCAGATGAGCTTAAAAAGTGGCCGAGGAATACTAGTGTAGGGAGAGTAGATGTAACCAGGGCTAATCACCCTAAATACGCAACTCCGACATGGAGGATCCATGTTAAGAGAATTCGAGGGGAGATCCAGTGAGGTACAATGCAGTAGTAGTGGGTTCAGGCACCGGGGGATACCCTGCTGCAGTATACCTGGCTAGCAGGGGCTTAAAGGTAGCTGTAGTCGAAGAACACTTAATCGGAGGAGAATGCACTAATTATGGCTGCGTGCCGAGCAAAGCATTCTACAATATAGCCGAGGCCATTCGAAGCCTTGAGAAAATCGGTGGTGAAGCCTCTGTTAAATGGGAGAGTCTCGTAGAATGGGCTAGAGGAGTCGTCAAGGAGAGTAGGGAGGGGATTAAAGGACTCTTTGAATCACATAATGTGGAGTTAATTGAAGGAAAAGCCGTGCTAAAAAGTCCCCGCGAGGTACTCGTTGAAAACGCGGGCGGGAGAAAGCTTCTAGAAGCGGAGAGAATACTTCTAGCCTTAGGCACTAACCCCTCTATGCTACCAGGCGTAGAGTTCGATGGCAGAGGAATCCTGAGTAACAGGGATGTATTCTACCTTGACGAGAAGCCTGAAAGCATGCTGATAATTGGTGGTGGAGTAGTAGGCGTGGAAATAGCTAACGCTTTCTCAGCATTAAAGGTTAATGTAGTGTTGGTTACAAGGAGACAGATACTATCAGACCTAGATAGAGATGTAGCTCAAGCATTAAAGTTGCATCTTACATCAAAAGGAGTAAAAGTACTGGAGGGGGAAACAGTAGTATCCGTCAGCAGGTCTAATGGAGAGTATACTGTTAAACTATCCAGCGGCATGGAGGTTAGAGCAGAGAAGATAGTTGTTGCAGCCGGTAGAACCCCGAGGACGAGTGGAGTGGGGCTCGTGGAAAACGGCATTGAGCTATACGGGAAAGGGTTCGTGAAAGTAAATAACAGGTTTGAGACTAGTGTTCCAGGCATCTATGCTACAGGAGACGTTGTCGGGGAACCTCTGCTAGCCCATAAAGCTATACTTGAAAGCATCTCAGCAGCGAGATGGATGAATGGTGAGACTGGTTTCCCCGTAGACTACTCTAGTATACCATTAACAATATTCACAGGACTTGAAGTATCAACCATAGGCTACACGGAGAAAGCTCTCACTGAGAAGGGAGTAAAGTACGTGAAAGTGAGGATTCCAGCATACTATCTCTCAGCAGTGAAGATTAAGGGAGGAAAGCAGTCCTTTATAAAAGTACTGCTAGACGAGAAAAGGGAGAGGGTTCTCGGGATACAAATAGTAGCCCCTAATGCCTCCGAGGTGATATCAGCGTACATGCCACTATACCTCGGTAAGCTAAGCTTCACTGAGGCTGCAATAACAGCATACCCGCATCTAACAGTATCAGAGTCGCTTAGAGACCTCGCTGAATACATACTAGGAGAACCAATACACCTACTAAGAAAGCAGTGAAAGTAGATCAATACTATTGATCTACCTTGAAAATCAACTATAATTTTCTCTATACTCTAATAGCAGGCTACCTTACCCTATGCTTCACAATACTTGAAGGAGGCGGGGAGCCTCAGACAGGTTTTATGCGCTTCAAGCCTCAATACAGCGTATATTACTGCTATCATGAACCCGCTATAATTTAGAGCTTTAATATGAAACCATAGCGAGACTGTTTAGTAGTCCTGGTAGAGCCTTTCATCTAGAGAGCATGGCTGGCGGTTCTCTAGGTGTCTTAGCGTGTATCACGCTTAATACTAGTAGTATAAGAGTGAGAATAATGCTGAGTACTATTGAGGCTAGAAGAAGGATGTTCCCATAAGTACCCGAGCCAAAGCATATAGGTATGAAGAATACTATTATGCAGCCTCCAGTGGATACTGTTGACGAGCCACTACTGAATGCAGCCTCGAGAGCAATAGCCAAGCTTCCAATAGCTACAAAGATTATCCCTGTAATAATGAGGAAGAATGCCAGCCTTGAGATCTCCCTCATAGCCGCCACCACGGGAGCAGGAATAGTATTACAGCGAGGAGTGTTAGCACTATAGCTAGAATCATTAGTATACTACTGGTTTTCTCGTCGCTCCCGAAGACTACTGGTAGAGGGCCGATTACTAGAACTACTCCTCCCTTCACTTCCTCTTTTTCTCCTCTAAGCATACCGAGGATTAGCAGCGTGACACCTGTAAGCACTAGAACAAATCCAGCGAGGATTAACAGTAGTGGCACCAGCACTTTAATCCCCCTTACATTAAACCCCACTTGGAGTAAACCCTGATAAACTCTTAGCTTTCTTCACTTTAAGACTCTGTCCTCTGGTTTAATCGTGCTTACACTCGAAATATAATTCACGGCTTCCTCGAAGACCAGTGTTGTCATTTTACGTGCCTGCCGCTTTATATGTTTCCTTTGTTAATACTATAGTAGAGATGATCCCTGCTAGAGCTATTAGGAGGCTGGCTATGATAGACCATACTGGGTCTATTATAGTGAATGTGTTCTGTATTACTGCTATGCCTGTGAAGAGTATTATATTGAAGAATGAGACTGCGGTACCTGAAATCCCCGGGTCGTAGGGTTCTTTAGCCATGGTTGGAGCAACAATGTGTAGTCCTAGTGAGACACCAAGCGTGACTAGGGATGCTAGGAGTAGCTGGGTTGAGTGTAGTATAGTTGACAGGTACATGAGAAGCCATGAGGCTGCGGAGGCTGAAGCCGAGGCTATCAGGAAGGGTTTCCTCCGCTTGAGCTTATCGCTGAGGTATCCTGCTGGAATACAGCTAACTGTGAACACTACAGCTATCACCATGATGTAGATGCTGATAGTGTTCTTATCCATAGCGAAAGCCTTCTCCAGGTGTATCTGACCCCATGCTGATTGATAGGCTAATCCGACTCCATAAGTGGCTATGCCTGCGAAGCCTGCCCCCCATATATGCCTGTCTCCAGCGACTAGTCTTAGAGTTGAGAGAGGGTTGCGGGAGCTTCCAGTATCTCTACCTCTACCTTCATCTCTTGATGTAGCGTAAACCATTACCGCTAGAATGAATGCTAGCAGCGCAAGTATTATTAGCGCGGGTGCTACCCCTGCAGCATTTAATAGTAGTCTTAGAGGATATGATGCTAGAATAGTGCTCAGGCTTCCAGCAAAGAGAGCATAGGATGCCAGCCTCCCCTGCATGCTGATATCAAATCCAAGAGCTGAAGTCCTCATGTATGATAGGAAGGCTACAGCAGCTGAAACCCCTATGAGTATACGGCCAGCTACAAGAGTGAGAGGGTTTGGCAGGCTCATTACTAGTGTAGCTAGGCCGAGTAGTGCTAGCATTAAGCTTCCAACCCGTCTAACCCCGTAGTAGTCTAGTAGAGGGCCTGTGAAAGCCTGGCTGGCAGCATAACCGTAGAAGTAGGCTGAAGCCATTACTGCTAGAAGCATGCTTGGCTCCACCCCGTAGTAGCTTGAATAGTAGTCTATTTCAGGCTTCATCACTCCTGTCATCGTCCTATGGAAGTAGACTAGCATGTAGGCTGCTAGGAGCACCACTACCACTGGAATGTTATTTCCCCGCGAGCTCTTCATAAGCACATCCACCAAGGGTTACCTAGAAGCCCTAGGGATTAAAACTAGAAGGTCTTGAAGCCACCTTAAAGTACAAGGGCTATTATCCCCCTGCTGTCTGACGGGGAATCTTCACGCTGCCAGCTGGCTCTCCAACAGCTTCGAGGATCCTAGTGTAGAGTCCAGTTGAGAGTAGCTGGTAGCACAGCGTGCATAACTCGAATTCCCCTTTCTCTATGAATCCTTCGACCAGCCTATCAAGGATCTCTCTGACACCTGGAACCCCTAGGATCTCATCGTAGTACCTAGGCTTCCTTCTACCGGTAGCAGCGTAGTTTACTGCAGACTGCTTTAACCCCAGTATTCTTGCAGCCTTCACTTGAGTTAAACCGTAATCTCTTACAAGCTTCCAAGCTAGGTAGAATTTTACTGCTGGAGCTATCTTCCTATTGAGCACCTCGCAAAACGTCTTCACGTTAACCACCTCTAATAACACTGTTATCATCAAAGTCTTAAAGAATACACTTCAATCCTATTACTCTAATATCATCCCTCCCACATCCACTATGAACTCCTTTTCAACCCGGTTATCTTTAACTCTGACACCCTCTAGCTCTAGTAATCGCTTCTTGAGTAGCGGCCCCCCGTTCGAGAAGCCTCCTAAACCCCTGTTGCTGTACACGACTCTATGACACGGTATCTTAATTAACTCCTTATTCTTGGAGAGGCAGTAGGCTACAATCCGCGGGCTTACGCCGAGCACTCTAGCAATACTAGAGTATGTTGATACTCTACCTGGAGGTATAGTCATGGTTACAGCGTACACGGCTTCACATATATCGCTAAGGGATGCCTTCCGCAGTATTAAAACCCCGTTTTGCTCTTCAATAACGATCACACCGCCCACCAGCCATGGCTGTGGGACCTGTAACACGAGTTAAAAACACGCGGTAATTAAGTATAGGGTGGTGGCTAGTTTATGATACTTGACTTCCATGTTGTAGTTGTTAGCGATAGAGTAGCCAGAGGGGAGGCTGTAGATACCAGCGGTGAGAAAGCAGTTGAATACTTATCGGGGAGAGGCTATAGAGTCACCGGTAAAACTGTTGTAGGGAATAGCTACAGGGAGATCCTTAAGGCTATACGTGAGGTTAAAGGTAGAGTCCTAGTGCTTATTGGTGGCACGGGACCAAGTCCCAGGGATATAACAGTAGATGTCGTTGAATCAATAGCGTGGAGAGAGCTACCAGGCTTTGGTGAAGCCTTCAGGAGAGCATCTTTCGAGAGTATTGGAGCCCGCGCGATAATCACGAGAACCGGACTCTACATCCTCCACGATGGAAGAGTAATCGTAGTGCTACCAGGTTCCCCGCAGGCTGTTGAAACAGGCTTAAAAATACTTCTTGATGTAATCAACCACGTTATTGAGGAAGTAGACAGGTTTGAAGGACCCCATAGAGACAGGTGAATACAGGTTGAGTAGTTGCATTGCAGTAAGCTTCGATGTATGGGGTACGCTAGTGGATTTAAACATGGTTCTCACATCTATTTCCGAGGTAGCCTCGAGGAAGCTCCAGGTTAGCTTAGAGAAAGCCCAGGAAGCCGTGTTCAACTCGTACACGAATGCCCGCAGGCTTAGGAGGCTAAATCCCAGCTTGAATCCAATGGAGCTACTATCAAAGTCTAGGGATTTAATGGCTACTAGCCTCTCAACTACCACTGAGATGCTAAATTCAATTATAGAGGAGGCCTTCAAGGACATCAAGACTAGGAGGGTAGTATTCCCAGATGTACCGGGTGTACTCGAGAAGCTGAGAGAAGAAAACGTATACATGGGTTTAATAGGAAATGTTCTCTTCTGGCCTAGCAAGTATACAATGCTACTACTAGAGGAGGTAGGGCTCTCAGAGTACTTTAAGATAACAGTGTTCTCAGATGTAGTCGGGTACGCTAAACCCGATAGAGCCATCTTCCTCGAGTTCGCAAAAGCCTCGGGCTTCAAGCCGGATAACATAATACACGTGGGGGATAACATTATAGAGGATGTAGGAGGAGCCTTATCCTCAGGCTTCACAGCAGTGCTAATTGACAGAGATGCCGGCAGAAGCATCTACGTGGAGAAGCTGAATGCTGCAGTAATAAACAGCATGAATAAGCTAGTAGGATTGTATCGTAGAGTGTCAGCACGGAAGTGCAGGTAGCGGAATAAAGCTAATTGAAGTTTATAAGTGCTCTGCACAGTGGATTCGAAGACGGGGTAAGCTCACCTAACACGTGGAATCCAGGGTAGCTGAGAGAGGTTGAAGACCAAATGATGAAGAGCATCGAGGAGAACAGGGAGAGAATACTGTACGGTCCAATTGGGAGAACCCTTCTATGGCTTGGGCTGCCTTTAATGCTGGTTCAATTAGTCAACGTATCCTACAATATTGTTGACGCGTACTGGCTCAGCTGGTATAGTGATATAGCCTACGCTGTCCCAAGGCAGGTTATGCCTACATTCATGCTGGTGACATCAGTAGCTCAAGGCTTGATGGCAGCTAACCTAGCATTAATAACGCAGCTGATTGGTGCCCGTAATTATAGTGAAGTTAAAAAGTATATCTCGTATTTTATCTCGTCAACGCTTCTCGTCAACACTATTCTAGCATCAGCGTACTATGTTTTAAGGCCGCTTATATTCCGCTATATTGTGGCTACACCTCCAGAGCTGTACAGTGATGTCCTCGATTACTCTGGAATCATAGCGTTCGATATGGTGCTTTCAGCTGTCACGTTAACGTATTCGACGATACTTCAGTCTATAGGTGATACTAGAACCCCAGCATTGATAAATCTAGCGGCTGCAACAGCAAACGTGATCCTAGATCCCTTATTCATTCTAGGCTACGGTATCCTGCCGGCGATGGGGGCTGCTGGGGCAGCTGTAGCTACAGTGCTCTCGAGGCTTGTAGGCGTGGTACTACTAGTCTACAGGTTGTCTAAGAAGTACCCGTACCTTAAATCCAGGCTAACCCTCCACTTGGATAGAGAGTGGGTTGTAAGCAGCGTGAAGATAGGTGCACCGGTATCACTCATGATGGCTTCCAATAGTTTTGCATTCATGCTTCAAAACAACTTGATCAACCAGTTCGGTGCATATGTAGCAGCAGCGGCAGCAATAGGATTCATCTTAATGGATCTAGCTGATGCAACACTATGGGGTTTCATCGGCAGCATTTCAGTGATGGTCGGTCAGGCTCTAGGCGCCGGCTTAAAGGAGAGAGCTAGGAGGGTAGCTTCAAGATCAATCCTCTACGTCGGGCTTTCAACTACCGCTGGCTCCCTGCTCGCCCTAGTACTAGAGGACTCGTTTATCACTTTGTTTACAAGCAATCCTATAGTGGTCGCTGAAGCTGATAGATTCGTCTCTATTTTCCTGCCGACACTAACATTCTTTGCTATATTCTTCGTAGGCATGGGTGTTGGCAGAGGCTCTGGGCACACACTCTACCCGACGGTATTAGACATCATACGCTTATGGCTCCTCAGAATAGCTCTTGGATATCTTTTCGCATTCCATGCAGGCTTGGGCTCCATGGGTGTGTGGATTGCGATGAGTTTAAGCAACCTTATAGCTGGTCTTGCAACAATACCATGGGTCCTTTATGGTGGCTGGACTACGCCTGTAGTTAAGACTAAAGAAGTAGAGATACCATTGAGGAAGACAGCACTAATTAAACGCGAGTGAGTTTTTTGCACTCAAGTGGACTCTAAATCTCGGAGGGTAGACCCAATGGTGAGGGTACTCGGCATAGACCCAGGGTCTAAGAGTATAGATTTATGCGGCCTCTGTGATGGAAAAATATGTTTTGAGAGATCAATTGAGGCTTCAGCTGCTAGTAGAGATCCAGGAAGAGTTGTCAAGCTTATAGAGGAGTTTGAGCACGTGGATCTAATAGCTCTCCCATCAGGTTATGGTGTTGGAGTAACCAGCCTGGACGACATAGATGAATCACTACTAGCTGACTGGTACTATACTTTCATACTGGCATCAACAAGAGAAGACATTGAGGAGGGATTAAAGAGGAATTCTACGGGAGCCTTCATTTATGATGCTATGGCTAAAATGATAGTCGAGTTGAAACGAATGAAGGTTAAAGGAGTGTTCATTCCATCCGTGGTAAACCTTGATACAGTACCATTACACAGGAAGCTGAATAAAATCGATATGGGTACAGCGGATAAGCTAGCAGTAGTTGTACTTGGAATCCACGAGGTTTCAAGCGAGCACAATCTACCATACGAGAAAGTAAGCTATATTCACGTTGAAATGGGCTTCGGCTATAATGCTGTAGTAGCTGTTAGAAATGGGCTAGTAGTTGATGGGGTAGGCGGGACTCTAATGCCGGGTCCAGCATTCCTTACATCAGGCTCAATGGATTTAGAGGTAGCTCAAGCTGTAGGCGTTATCAGAAAGATGGATGTCTTCTCAACTGGGTGCAGCTTGATCACGGGTTCCCTGACCCCGGATGAATGGTTTAGTAGAGTCGACACTGATATCTATGCTGGTGTATGTTTTGAAGCGATGATGGAGTCTATTGTTAAAACAGTCTACTCTATGATACCAGTGGTAGGTGGCATCCAAGAGATACTTCTATCTGGGAGGATTTCAAGGAACCCAGTTGTAAGAGACTACCTTGAAGATAAACTGGGAGATATAGCACCTATCAGAGTAATGAAGGGGCTGCCGGGTGCATCCATAGTTAAAGAGACAGCTCAGGGGTATGCTGTCGTCGCAGACGGCTTGGCTGGAGGAGTATTCAAGCACCTCGTGGAGCATGTGGGTATTAGGAGAGCTAGAGGTACTGCACTAGACTACATACTACATCCAGGCTTCAAGTACTCAAGGCTTGGCTTAATGTATACTAGGTTGAGGAGGGTGGTGGATGGAAGAGCATTCAACATGGAGTGGTGGAGTAAGAGTGGTTATTAAAAGGGGTATAGTCTATGAGGCAATAATATCCATGCTAGACCAGGGACATCCTTACGCTACTCCAGTAGGCTTCCAGATCAATGATGACAAGCTAGTAGTAAGATTTTACAAGGGCTATAGAACACACGAGCTCTTAGAGAAAACCCTTAACCCTGTCTTAAACATTACAAGAGATCCAGCTGTATTCTTCAAAGCTGCTTTTAAAGCTGAGACAGGAGGTTTAAGTCTAGAGGACTTCATAGTGGATGAAGTGAGAGGTCTAGTATACCTCAAGAATGCTGAAGCGCACCTAGTTCTGAAGCTTAAGGATATTGAGGATCACGAAGACTACAGTTTATTCAGGTATGAAGTCCTCGAGGAGAGAGTCAACCAGCTGGAAACACTGGAACCCTATACGAGGTGCTATAGTTCTCTGATAGAATTGATTATATATGCATCTAAGGTAAAGGCTTGGAGAAACCTCACGAGTAGTGAACGCACTGAAGTATTAAGAGGAGTAGAGTCTTCTACTACAACAGCTTTAAAGACCTGTAGGGATTCCAGCTACATGAATCTGCTTAGGGATTTAAGGGAGTTGATTGAGAGTTGGCTAGAGCAGTAGAGATTGTAACACCCTCACGGCTGCACTTCGGCATGGTGAACCCTTTCGCGAGAGAGCTGAGATTATACATCTCGGCTGGCGTAGCTATAGCTAGACCAAACAATACCGTAATAGTTGAGGAAGACGATACACTAGTAGTCGAGGGCTGTAGAGCCAGCGAAGTCTCCTCGAGGATATCGGGTTTCGCGAGAAGGCATGGCTTGAAGGGTACTGTTAGGATCGTAGAGTGCATACCTAAGCATATTGGTTTAGGTTCTACGACACAGCTACTACTAGCAGCTGCATACGGATTATCTCTTGTGAATAATCTTGAAGTAGATCTAGTTGAAGCAGCCAGGGAGCTCGAGCTAGGTAAGTACTCTGGTGTAGGAACATACGTATTTAAGCACGGCGGCTTTGTCATGGATGCTGGTCGAGGGGGGTCCACAGTATTCCCTCGTCTTATAACTAGGCTTGAATTCCCCGAAGAATGGGCTTTCATTGTGGTCACTCCTCCTGGAGGAGGCCTCGACGAGAAGCTCGAGGATCAAGTCTTCAAGGAGGAAGTTAAAGTACCATTAGAGTTAGTTCAGAAGGCTGCATACTACATGCTTGAGCTTTCAGCATCAGTGGCTGACAGGGATTTCAATTCGTTTTCTAGAACCCTCCGCCTCCTCCAGGAGACTGTTGGAGAAATGTTTTCAAGCTACCAGGGGGGAGTTTTTTCAGCGAGCTCAGCTGAAGCTATTAAAGCTTTAAGAGAAGCTGGAGTTGAGGGTGTAGGGCAGAGCTCGTGGGGGCCTACTGTCTACGGGGTTGTCTACGGATACGAAGAAGCAGAGCGTATCGTGGAAAAAGTCAGCAGGCCGGGGTGGAGGGTTTTCGCTGCTAGACCTCTAAATAAAGGCGCTACAGTCAGGTTTCTTAGGTGACTAGAGAGCTATAGCTACCCCTTCGCTGCGTGGATCGTTCACTAGTATAACTCTATCTTCATCTACTACTGCTACATGGACATGTCCATGGCTGGAGAGATAGCCTACTAGACTTGTATTTACTTTACCAGGCGGCTTCAACGGCTCCTCTACAACAACTTTCTGAGTGTTATAGAGTTCCGTGTATATGAAGCGTGGGGCTTTCACAGCGTCAACTAGATTCATGTTGTAGACGAATATATTCTCATAGACCCTCAAGTGGAGCTGGGGTCTATAGTCTCCTCCAACACAGCCGATTATATACTTCCTCCTGTCGTCTACAACGCCTAGTACTGAGAGCGTGTGGAGTGGGAGTTTCCGTGGTGCAGGGGAGTTGGGGAGTCCTCTGCTTCTAGCAAAGCCTATACCTCTATTCTGAACTGGGAACCCTTGCGCTATAAGGCCTGAGCCGAAGGGGTAGAAGAGGCTCTGGATGAACCCGATTACTGATTCTCCATCTGATACTATGAAGAATGTTGTATCACCTGTATTAACCTCTGATTGCATGCTGCTCACGTCTTTCAACGCCCTCTTCACGCTACTGTACGTTAGATAGCTTTCAACATCTATGGTCATGTAGTCAGGGTCTCCTAAGTACAGGTCCCTGAACAAGTATACGTCGCTAACCGGTTTGCTCCAGGCCTCAATGCGCTCAGGATCGTTGAAATCAAGCTTACTCAACTCCTCCTCATATAACGCACTGATCAACTGGAGTGTTGAAGCCCCCTGCGTGTTAGGTGGCAGTTCATAGTGAATGCGGCCGTCGACCTCAAGCTTGAGGGGAGTGGTCTTAAAGCCCGAGTGATCCATTAAATCCTCTAATCCGATATCAACCCCCTGCTCCTGTAGTTCACTTACAATACTCTCAGCGAGATCCCCCTGGTAGAACTCCTCCCAGCCTCTTGAAGCAATCAGCCGGAGGGTTCTAGCCATATCCTTATTAACTACCCTGCCTCCTAGTCTAACCCCTTTATAGTAGTCAGCCCACTTGTAGCTTGAGAGCTCTTTTTCCACGGCTTTAACAGACTCGGCTAGCGTGTAGCCGGCGTGGAAGCCATTATAGGCTAGCGATATTGCTGGACGGAGGAGGATTGATAGATCCATTGATCCGTACTCCTCGTTTATAATACCCCAGAGGTACACTAGCCCAGGGACTGTCACAGTTAAAGGCCCTCTTACAGGCTTCTCCTCAATGAATTTATCAGCATTAAAGCCACTGGGGGATCGACCGGATGAAGCGTACGCTACCACTTGATCCCCGATGAAACCTAGGAGGAAGCCATCGCCTCCCGGACCCCCCATTTGAGGTTGAACAACTGATAGCACAGCACTAACCGCTATAGCGGCATCAAAGGCGTTACCACCCTCCTCGAGCACTTCTAATCCAGCTTTAACTGCCAGCGGATGGTCTGCTGTAACACCTTTAACACCCACTCCTATCTTAGCTACAGGCATAATTTCACCATTAGGGCCTGATGGTTGCTTGGGTATTTCATGGTTTTCTACGTCTTCTATACCACAGTATATAGGGAGGTCTATTTATAGCGCTAGCTATAAGTGGTTGTAAGAGACTTTCATTACGCTTAATTGTGCAGAGATTCTCGGACATTTACCTTCCTACTTGTATTCGTTTGAATATCCTAGTAAAAGTTCAACAAACTATGAACGTTAGGTGTTATAATCTCAGCGATAATGATCAATGATGCTACTCTAAAATGTAAATCTTTAGATATGGAGTAAGCCTCCTTGAAAGACTAGTTCACCGCTTTTACCTCTACTTCTTGCATGCAAGTTCCTAGGAGACTTCACTCTTCGCTTTAGAACTTGATGTTTTTAAAAGCAGCTACCCTAGTATAGACTACCTGGGAGCCGGGAACGAGGAGAATGAGAATCAAGATTAAAGAGCCCTGCCTGGTGCTGAGCCATGATTACACCTATACTGGCACTTGTGTCCGTAGTGATTGCAGTTAGCAGTCTCTATGTTGTATCAAGGAGTCTAGCCCCGCCTTCAAGAAATGAAGATAATGCTATAGACCCCTACATGTGTGGAGAGAAAACTGAACCCGTAGTCAGAGCTTCTTCACCGTATCCTTGGCTCCTCCTTCTATTTGCATCAACTGAGTCTGTCCCTATAGTAGTGTTCGTCTCTGGTGGTATAGCGGTACTTCTTCTTGTAACAGCTGGTGTTTTCCTCTTCATAGTAGCTTTTAGCTCAATTCGTGTTAAGAAGAGGTCTGAACACGGATGAACCCCCCCGAGCTCATAGTAGAATCCATAATATATCCTGGGTTAATGTTCATAGCACTGCTTGCGCTTTTAATTGAAGGTATTGAGCGGAAATTTGTTGCAAGACTCCAGAGTAGGATGGGGCCTGCTTACACCGGGCTTAGAGGGTTCCTGCAACCTTTTTTCGATGTAATCAAGCTACTCGGTAAGGAGGATCTACCACCTAGAGGTCAAGACCCAATAGTACCAGCCCTGCTCATCGCAAGTCTTAGTCTTGCAGTCTTCGCAGCACTTTACGTGCCCTGGAGCGGGGTTACCGAACTTGACTTTCAGGGTGATGCAATCCTTGTTCCCGCTTCTCTAGTTTTATCCACAGGTCTTCTCTACATGGCATCTTATTCGACCCACAGCCCCTTCAACATAGTTGGTGGTCTCCGTCTCCTTGGACTGCTAGCAAGTTATGAAGTAGCCTTCGTATCATTGCTGGCGATCCCTTACGCTATCACAGGCTCGCTTGAGATAGCTGAGATACGGCTACAGCTTTGGAGTAGCCTAGCATCCAAGCCCATGCTCATACCGGTCTGGTTAGCTGGGCTGGTACTCGGTTTCCTCCTACTGCTCTTTGAGAGCGGAAAAGGACCTTTCGATATAGCAGAGGCCAAGACAGAAGTGGCTGGTGGTATTGTAGCAGATTTCAGCGGACGCCGGCTAGCCTTCGCACATCTCACTCATAGAGTGCAATTCGCTACTGCCATCTTCTATTACGCTTCACTATTCATCGCGCCTCCTTTAAGCGGATTCCCCGGTTTCCTCCTCCTTCTTGTATCAGGGATAATCATAGCCATCTTAATTGCTCTTATATCAGCTGCTTCTCCAAGGATACGGCTGGTGGATATAGGGAGATTTTCCTGGGGTATACTCGTGCCAGTCTCACTTTTTCTTGCAACTATAGCTTTGATTATATGAGGTGGTCAGTTGTGAGTGGTATAGCACTACTACTCGCGGCTGCCACTACATTAGGTGGGCTCTATGCCGCGTTAACAAGTGAAGATGAAAGAGCTCTATTCTCATCCACTATGACTCTAGTAGTCATTGCCTTTCTCTTCCTCGAGATGGGGGAACCACTAGCAGCTGTAGTTCAGCTCTCGCTTGCCAGTGGATTTCTTGCTGCTGCAGGCTTCTTGATCCCGGAGCTTCGGGGAAGAAAGCTCAGCGTTCTACCAGGCCTTGGTGCTATTAGTGCACTCCTCTTGTTCATGGTGTTCCTATACATAGGTTCTCGTCTTGAGTCGCAGGTTGTCCATTACGAGAAGTGGGTTCCACTAGCTATAGCTATGGCTTCCCTACCACTTGCAGCAGCTCTTCTAGCGTTGAAACTTCTCATGGAGGAGAGTAGCGGTGGAAGCTAACCTAGCTTACTCGCTAGTTGTAGCTACGTTAATGTTGTCAGGCCTTGTAATCATTACGCGAGACTCCAGCTTTCTACGCATACTCGTAGGGTTGGAGCTTGTATTAGCATCATCAGCGGTATCTCTCGTTTTATGGGGTGGTAGCCTAGGCTTCTTCATCCTCGTAGTGGTGGTGGACACGAGTACCGTAGCCGTGGCAGCGGCTCTAGCTCTTAAGGCTTCTAGAAGATATTGTTCTCAAAGCGTGGATGAACTAAATAAGTTGAAGAAGTGATCCCCGTGATGTTTAACCTGGTTATGGCAGGTTACACGGCAATCCTAGTACCATTAGCTGCATCTTCCCTAGTAGCTGTAGCAGGCCGGCTATTTAACCGTAAGGTTTCATGGGTTCTTGCCCTAGCCTCTAGCCTGATCACTTTTATAGCCTCATGTATCATTTATGTGGTCCCGGCAGGCACTATCTACGTTGAGGGACCTCGTATACCACTCGTGCCCGGCGTCCCCGTGGGCCTCTCCCTTTATATTGATACATTGTCTGCCTTCTTCTCTATTGTGGTTGGGCTTATAGGTTTATTAGTTATCATATACTCTTACAGCTATATGGAGGATTCTCCCGGCTACACCAGGTACTATAGCTTGATCACGCTCTTCATAGGCTCTATGGAGGGACTAGTGCTTACTGGCGGGCTACTAGAGCTATATATTTTCTGGGAGATTGTGGGGCTTTGCAGCTTTACCCTTATAGCTCACCACTACTACTCACCACGGGCCTCTAGGGCCGGTATCAAGGCACTTATAACCACGCGGGTGGGTGATGTAGCCTTCCTAGTGGGCATAGTCTACGCATACCTGACTGTAGGCTCACTTGAATATCCCTCACTTATAAGAACCGGGTTCCAGGCCTTGCAGCTCCCCCTGCTACTTCTCCTTGTAGGGGTTATCGCTAAAAGTGCTCAGCTACCACTTCACATCTGGCTTCCCGACGCTATGGAAGGCCCTACACCAGTCTCTGCATTAATACATGCTGCAACAATGGTTAAGGCAGGCATCTACCTGCTTTTAAGAATAACAGTACTGGCTTTATCCAGTGGAGGGACTTTGCCAATCAGCGTGATACAGTTATCTTCGGGGATAGGGGCTGCTACAGCTCTCTATGCAGCTTTATCTGCAGCCGCTCAACGCGATGTTAAAAGACTACTAGCTTACTCAACAATGAGTCAGCTGGGCTTCATGATCGCGGCTATAGGATCCCAGGGGCTTACTGCAGCACTCGAACACGTGGCAAGTCATGCAGTGTTCAAAGCGCTACTCTTCCTTGCGGTAGGAGTCTTAATACATGAGCATGAGCATCTCTTCGGGCCTGAGAAGGCTAGGGATATACATTATATTGCTGGTACTGCCCGCAGAAGCAAGCTGCTAGCAGCAAGCCTTATAGTGGGAGCAGCAGCATTAGCTGGTGTACCACCCTTTAATGGGGCATGGAGCAAGGAAGCCGTGATAGACGCCGTTCTCCATTACAATATCCTTATAGCACTCATACTACTAGCAGCATCTATTGTCACAGCCTTCTACTCAACTAAACTAGTCTACTACCTTGTATTTGCTGAGTCAAGGCACAAGAACATCGCGGTCAGGAGGATCCCTCTAGCAATGTCTCTACCACTACTTATACTTGTTGCGTTATGCTTCATTTCTCCTCTACTCTTAGAGTTAAGGCTCCCGGTGACCGAGCCAGGTATCAAGGCTGTTGCTGCTAGCATTACTGCTGTTCTAGTTGGTCTTCTCGCAAGCTTTCTCCTGTATTCAGGTAAGCTGAGACTCGGTATTCCAGCAGGCCTCCAGCACATGGTTTTCGAAGGATTCTATGTAGACCGCGTCTATATGAAGCTGCTCGCACCCACTCTCTTCTCCGCATCAAGGTTACTGGCTAGGAAGCTTATAAGAGCAGTGGATATCCTGGTTTCTTCACTAGCTCGATTCTCGCTTCAGCTGGGGAGAATCTTAAGCGGTATGCATCTAGGTAAGCTCAGCTACTACTATACTGTTTACCTAATTGGGCTCATCATGCTCGTAATAACAGTTTTAATAAGTGTGGGTGGATAGCTATGGTGGTACTGCAATTGGTAGACTACGTGGGAATTATACTTACTATAGTAGCCCTAGCAGCAGTACTGCCTGAGAGAGCTTCACGCGTAGTCACTCTAAGCGGTATTACAGCGATGCTTATATTCACGGTAATACTGCCTAGGGGTAGCGTATACAGCTATGAGGGGTTAGGTTTAGTGCAAGTAGTAGAGGGGTATAAGGCTGCCGGTATCCTCCTGCTAACTTTGGAGCTACTAGTGCTTCTAAGCTTCATAAGAGATATTGATCGCAGGAATGGCCCGCTACTCATCTTGATGTCTGCTGGAAGCCTCCTAGTACTCTACTCAGAGAGCTTTATAACACTCATCGTTGGCCTGGAGACAGCTGCAGTAGCACTAGCAGCTCTCTACAGTGTAGGAGAAGACCGTGCAACCGAGGCAGCAATTAAGTACTTCTACTCTTCAATGCTCGGTGTAGCGTTTATTGTTCTTGCTGCTGCCCTCTTTTACAATAACGGGATACACGATTTCAGCGAGCTGGATAGCAACGTGAACATCCTCAACTCTCACACCAACCTACTCCTTGGCCTAGTATTCCTGGTTGCAGGCCTCTCGCTTGAAGCAGGACTCGCCCCATTCTACATGTGGCTTCCCGACGTTGTGGAAGGAGCTGGCCTGCTCAGTGTGGCAGTAGCATTACTTCTCCTTGACGCTTCAGTGACACTGAAATTGCTACACCTAATAGCTAGTGTGGGGACCGCTACCAGCATAACACTGATTATGCTCGTGATGGCAGTAGCAAGCATGTTTATTGGCGAGTTTTCCGCTCTTGCCCAGAATGGTGTGCGTCGCATGCTGGGATACAGCATCGTAGGCGGGGCAGGCTACAAGGTTATACTGGCACTTGCACTAGCTCTCGCAGGTAGGAGTACTCTAACCCCAATAGTCTACCTTGTGACTGCGAGCAGCATGTCAGTAGCGTTAGTCGTAGCCTCACAGTACTACCAGGATACTCCATGCGGTAAGATAGCTGAGGTAGTAGGGCTTCTCAGCATGGCAGGTATACCACCGCTCTATGGGTTTGCTGCGAAGCTAATTATGCTTATGACAATTATATCGGCAGGCTGCATCTGGATAGCACTCGCTACCATAGCATTCTTCCTCGTAGCAGCATCCTATATAATACGTTACATGCTTTCAAGTAGCTTTAAGGTTAAGAAGAACAGTAGTCTCGAATCAATCCCGCTTGTCATCTATGCAGTCCTGGTTTTCGTACTCGGTATCTGGCCTCAAGTAATCGATGTTCTCGAGGTGATAAATATTGGTTGAAATTGAAGTAGCGTTCCTGGTCTCAATGATTACCGCTTGCCTAGGTGTTGTTGCCTCAGTTTTTTCGGTTACTTCAATAGTATTTGCTACAGTGGTAATCTCGACGCTAGTTACCCTCACTGCAAGCGATGGACCTGCATGCGTTCCCTGGCTTGATTCTATTCCACTCTGCTTAGGAATAGATCTTGTATCTAAGCTCTTTGCAATACTTTCAAGCGTAGTTATCACCGCAGTTCTAGTTTACAGCTGGGAGACTAAGCTGAGAAAGGGTGCACTCCAGCCAGTTGTAGTGGGGCTTCATGCAGTAGTGATAGGACTCGTCTACTCTTTCAGCCTTCTATTATTTTATGTGTTCTGGGAGATCACCTTACTGCTCGCCACTGTAATTGTATGGTTATGGGAGCCGAGGAGAGCACTAGTGTTCTTCGTGTACATGCATGCAGGCTCGCTACTGCTCTTGGTATCAATATCCCTCCTCTTATCCTCGGGTATAACCGTGTTCGGTGCAATCGTTCCAGCTAGGCTAGCAGGCTTAGCACTAGCACTAGCTCTTACAGCTTTCGCTATAAAACTCGGCATCTTTCCCTTCCACACATGGGTACCCGTGACCTACACCGCTATACCCTCATCCGTAGCCGGTATTATTGCTGGAGTAGTTACAAACATCGGGGCTTACGGAATGTACAGATTCATAGTAGATCTTACCTGGCCACAGGCTCTAACCGGTATCCAGAGCATTGCAGCCTGGCTAGGGGTGGTTTCAGCCCTCATTGGTGCTCTGCGCGCTCTAGCCTCAAACAAGCTCGACCTCATAGTATCCTACAGCAGTGTCAGCCATATGGGGGTAGTATACGCTGGCCTAGTTGTATTGGATCGCCTAGCTCTAGCTGGAGGCATACTACTTGCAATCGCTAACGGCATTGTAAAAGCGCTTTTCTTCCTGCTCACTGACGTACTCAAGGATCGAGCCGGCACGAATGACATAAGACGCATGGGCCTCTTCGCTTACAACATGCCTCTCACAGCTTTCACAGCCTTCACAGCAGCCATGAGCCTGGCAGGTCTGCCACCTTTCGCCTTATTCCCCGGCGAGCTACTAGTTGCACTAGGTATAGGAGGTAAAATGGGTGTTAAGATTTTAGTTGTGCTCGCTCTAGCCATGATCGCCTCCACAGCTTACGCTCTACGATTCTGGCATAATATCTTCTGGCATCCCGAAATAACTATCCCTAAGCCGCCGCCAAGGGAACCGCCCATTAGGATCTTAATGCCACTAATCGCTCTATCAATAATCTCTATAATCCTGGGTGCAGCTCCAGCACTTATCATAGAATTACTAATCTCGTGAGCCGAGTAGTCACTTATATAAAAACTTATCTTATATAAAACTAGCAGTATATACAATGAGAATGTATGTGGAAATGTAGAACAGAAAACAGGGGATACTGATGTCGAAGAACAGACGACGGAGAACAATGTTTACTCTGAGAATGATAGCACGCTCACCATGGGTGATGCATTTTAATACTGGGGCGTGCAACGGTTGCGATATAGAAGTCGTAGCCGCTTTAACCCCCCTCTACGATCTAGAACGCTTTGGTGTAAAATTAGCCCCCAACCCCCGCCATGCTGATGTAATAATAGTAACTGGTGCTTTAACTAAGAAAGCGGCTGAAAGACTTCAACGGCTATATAAGCAGACACCAAACCCTAAATACGTGGTAGCAGTAGGTACATGTGCCATCTCAGGCAACATGTTCAAGAATAGTTATAGTGTTATCGGAGGAGTGGATAAGGTAGTTCCAGTTGACCTCTACATTCCAGGCTGCCCTCCACGCCCGGACACTATAGTTCAAGGCATCACCGAGCTCCTCAAGAAGGTTAGAAAGGAGGTTGAAGATGCTTGACGCAAAAGTTACTAGGGGTTAATGGCCGGAAAATAGTATTCACCGAGATTAAACCCCACCGCCTCGAGGCGAGAATCACGGATCCACGGGCTATGCCAGAAGCTGTTAAGAGCCTTGTAGAGGCATACTCAGGTGACATGTACATATCAGCTATAACGGCAATAGACCTCCCTGAGGAGAACTACATAGAATTAGACTATATCTTCTATGTTATACCAGAGAAGACCATTGCAGTACTTAAGACACGAGTACCCCGATCAGACCCCCGTATTCCAAGCATTACTAGCATTCTCCCCGGTGCATCAGCCTACGAGAAGGAGGTCTTCGACCTGATGGGTGTGGTGTTCGAAGGCAACCAGGATCTCCGCCGGATTTTCACGCCACCTGATATAGCTGGATACCCTCTCCGCAAGGACTGGAAGGAGGGTCAAGGCTCATGCCCATTATAGAGGTCTCAGTGGGACCTCAGCATCCAGCTCTACACGAGCCTATAATGCTCCGAGTTCATGTTGATGGCGAGGATGTCGTGGGAGTAGATGTTGCTACAGGCTACAACCACCGTGGTATAGAGAAGCTAGCTGAGAACAATACATTCCTTAAAACACTTTATCTTGTGACACGGGTCTTCGGTATCTGTAATATCTCCCACTCGACATGCTACACTCAGGCTCTCGAGGAGATACAGGGAATAGAGCCTCCACCCCGAGCCCGAGCCCTCCGTGTCCTCGCCCTTGAACTCGAAAGGCTTCACAGCCACATGCTGCTTGCAGCAGTACTTGCAGAGATAATGGGGTTTGAGAGCCTCTTTATGGTGATAATGAGGGATCGTGAAAAAGTTATGCAGTTGAAGGAGTTACTGACTGGGAATAGAGTAATAGCCGACTACGTGCAGCCAGGTGGTGTCCGCCGCGACATAAATCCCGAGACAGCTGAGAAAATTAAGCATGTAATGAACTTCCTAGAGCAACGTATAAAGTACTACATGGAGGTGTACACCTCAGACACGCTTATACGAAGCCGCTTGGAGGGCGTAGGCGTCATCCCCTATAAAGATGCTGTAAGTCACGGGCTTGTAGGCCCTGTAGCCCGCGGCTCCGGAGTTAACATTGATGTACGGCGCGATAACCCCTACGCGTTGTATGATGAACTAGACTTCAACATTCCGGTAAGGAGAGAGGGCGATTCTCTAGCCCGCGTAATAGTCCGGTTCGAAGAGATGTTAGAGTCTATAAGCATTATACACCAGGTGTTAGAGAAGCTACCCAGCGGCTCCATAATGGGGTTAAAAGTTCTACCACGCAGCTTCCGTGAGGGAGAAGCTATATCCAGAGTAGAGGCGCCTAGAGGCGAGCTACTATACCATGTAGTAAGCCGTGGTGGTGCTAAACCCTACCGAGTGAAAATAAGGACACCGAGCTTCCCTAATATACTGAATAGTCTCGTAGCGTACAATGCCGCGACGCTTGCAGACATTCCAGTAATATTAGCTAGCTTCGATCCCTGTATATCTTGTATGGAGAGAATGATAATTGTTGATAAGCGTACAGGATGCGAGCGCGTGGAAAGTATACGTAGGATAGCACAAATGGCAGCAAGAAAGATACAGAGGTGACATGGGTATGCCACGGGTACTCCTCCTACTTCGCGACCTCCTCTCAAATCTAGCATGCAAGCCTGTGACCGTTGAATACGGGGTGAAAACGGAGCCTACACCTAGTGACAGCTATCGAGGCCTCCACATAGTGGATATTGGGGCATGTATAGGCTGTAGTCTTTGCGCTATAGAATGCCCTCCAGGAGCTATAATAATGAAGACTCTTCCAGCCCAGGCTGGAGAGAAGCCACGTAAGTACCCTGTCATACACTATGATCAATGCATTTTCTGCTATCACTGTGTAGATATCTGCCCACGTCACGCTTACCATGTAAGCAATAGAGTCCCACCACCTACAGGGAATCGTGATAGCCTTATTGGTGATCCTCTTGCAAGAAGCAGTAGTGGGTAGACTTAATTTCCTCAACCCTAGTTTTCAATCGCTCTTGATAAGGCAGTGCAACCGAGCTGTTTCCAGGCTTCTAGCATGACTATTGAGTAAGAGGATTGCAGATGCGTTAAGGAGTATCCTGGAAGACATGAAAGTCTAGGTTAAACAACCGCTAGAATTAAGCAGGCTCAGGATAGTATACTACTCCCTTCTCTTTAAGCCTAGCTATATCTTCATCGCTATACCCGAGCTCCCTGAGTACTTCTCTCGTATGCTCTCCCAGCCTGGGTGGAGGAATCGGGGAGTTATACCTTACATCATTAAAGCGCCCTGGCTCGGAGAGCTGGGGGATCTCGCCTAGCACTGAGTGTTTAACTCTGTAGACTAAGCCTTCCTCGATGACGTAGGGGTCTTTGAAGACCTCATCCAGCTCGTAGACAGGTGCAGCTGGGACTCCAGCCTCCTCAAGTTTCCTAAGCCAGTTATCTCTCGTATCCTTCTCGAAGATTTCCTGGAGTATTCCTACTAGTTCATCTCTATTTACTACTCTATCAGCATTAGTCTTAAAGCGGGGGTAGCTGGCGAGATCTTCTCTCCCTAGAGCCTGGCAGAGGAGTTGCCATAATCTATCGTTGGCGGCTGCTACAATAAACCATCTTCCATCTCTATCCCTGAAAGCCTGGTAGGGTACCATGGAGGGGTGGGCGTGACCCATCCTCCTAGGCTTCCTCCCAGTCGTCAAGTACATAACTGGCACGTAGCACATTGAGAATAATGCTGCATCATACATAGGTACCTCTATTTTAACAGGTCTTCTCCCAGCGTAGAGAGCGCTTAGAATATATGTTGTAAGAAGAAGACCTGTTATAACATCGAAGAGCGCGAAGCTAACTCTGACGGGTGGACGCCCCTCCTCCCCGGTGGAAGCCATGAGCCCGCTCATACCTTGAATCACGAGATCGTATGCAGGCTTAAACTGGTATCTACTCCCCTGTCTAAACCCTTTTATACTAGCGTAGACTACTCTAGGGTTTACTTTAACGAGGCTCTCATAGTCTACCCCCAGCTTCTCCGGCACGCCGGGTCTAAAGTTCTCTACAACTACATCACTCTTCTCAACCAGCCTATATATGATCTCTCTACCCTCCTCCCTCTTCAAGTCGACTACAATACTCTTCTTACCCCTGTTAATGGATAGATAGTAGGAGCTTTCACCATTAACAAA